>DAOUKZ010000025.1:0-23956 GCA_034420775.1 Dehalococcoidia bacterium | reverse complement strand
TGGCGTAGGGCGGCTCCAGATAGTGGCCGTCCGCGTCCACGATCTTGGTCTTGATGCGGGTCTCGGTAGTCATCGTGCTCCCTCTCTTCCGGCGCCGTGCCCGGGCGCCAACCTACGGGATGGTATGAAGGGCCAAACCTGTTGTCAACGCGGGGGCATCGGCAGGCTAGCCGGCGCGGATGGCGTCGCGGATTTCTTTGTTGTCGGGGAGGCGGCCCTTCTCGATTTTGGAGAAGACGAGGGCGCCGTCGAGGGAGACCTCGAACTGGCCCTTGCCGCCAGGGATGAGGGTGACGCCGCCCAGCTTCCGGGAGAACTCTTGGAGCATCTTCTCCGCCAAAATGACGGCTTCAGGAAGATCGCCTCACTCGTTGCAGTAGACGATCTCGAGCAGGGGCTTGGTCACCGCCCGCCCCCCTTGTACGGTTTCGCCTCCGACCACAGGCCTTCGAGGCGGCCGTCGGCTTCCTCGAAGGCGCCCTGCAACTTGGCGAGCAGGGCCTCGTCCAACTCGAAGAGCTGGTCGCTGCCGACGGGCCAGCAGACCGGCTCAACGCCGTACTGCTTCCAGCGCTCCCAGTAGACTTCGAGGCAGACGTAGGGCGCCTCGCCGGAATCGTCCCAGATGCGCCGCGCGCCGGGTTCCCCCCGCGAGGCCTTGATGAGCACCACGTCGCCTTTGGGCATCGCGGCTACGCCGACCCCGTCCATTCCATGTTTTCGTTGCGCACCCAGCCGCCTGAGGCGTAGGTGCCGCCATCGACGTGGATGGTGATGCCGGTGAGGTAGGCCGACATGTCGGAGGCGAGGAAGACCGTCGGGCCCGCGTAGTCGTCCTCGACGCCCTCCCTGAGCGCGGGGATGCTGCGGGCGCGTCCGGGCCGGCCGGGGGTGGTCACCCCGATGCCGGAGGTGCCGGGCGTGGGGGTGGCGTCGGGGGCGATGGTGTTGAACCGGATGCCGTGGTGGCCCGCCTCCAAGGCCATCGTCCGGGCGAAGTTCTCCATCGCGGACTTGCAGGAGGCATAGACGGCGAAGCCCGGCGCGGCGCGGTAGGCCTCGATGCTGGTGACGTTGATGATCGAGCCCTTGATGCCGAGGCGGACCATCTCGTCGACGACGGTCTTGGTGCAGTAGTAGGTGGTCTTGAGGTTGATCCTGACGAGCGCGTCCCAGGCGTTCTCGCTCTCCTCGACGAAGTCTTTTCGGAAGCCGCCCCCGACGTTGTTGACCAGGCAATCGACGCGGCCGTAGTGATCGACGGTCGCCTGGACCATCGCCTTGACCTGGTCGAAGTCGCGCACGTCGACGGTGAGGGCGAGGGCGGAGCCGCCGGCGGCCTCGATGTCGGCGGCGGTCTGCTTGGCGGCGTCGCCGTCCTTGTCGGCGATGACGACGCCGGCGCCGAAGGCGGCGAGGCCCCGGGCGCAGCCGCGCCCGATGCCCATGGCGCCGCCGGTGACGATGGCGGCCCGGCTGTCAAGCGATGCAAGGGACTTATCGAGGGCCATTGGGGTGCTCCTTCAGGGGCCCGCAGGGTGAAAGGCGCGTCCATGATAGCCGGTCGGCGGCGCATTGCAAGGAGTGGGACATGTGGGTGAAATGCGGGATGTGGCATAGTGTGGCCCATGTCGACCCGCATACGGCCGCTAGGTGCGGCGGCCCTGAGTCTCGCGCTCGCGGCCATCGTGGCCGCCTCGCTGTGGCCCGCGGCGGGGCCGAATAGCGCGCAGGCGCAACAGCAGGCGCCGGTCATTCAGACGGTTGAGCCGGGTGAACCCTACTGCGTTCTGCGGAGCTCCCCACGCCGGTGGGAGCGGCTGCTGACGATCACCGGCCAGAACTTCGGCTCGGAAGACGACAGCCGCCTGAACTTTCGCGTTATCGGCCAGGGCAACCCAACCTTCTACGTTGGGCCGGAGGCCGAGTGGGCGAGCTCGACTGAGATCAGGGTGGACATCGCGCGGATCGCGCACCAACTCCCGGACGCAAGGAACTTTTCCGTCATCGTTCGGATTGCCGACGTTGCTCAGAACCCGGTGTCGGAGTGGTCGCCCTCGTTCGTCATCGCGGCAGACGCGATAGCGTGCGGCGCCGAGCGGCCCCCGCCGGCTTCGCTGCCGCCGTCGGCGCTCCTGCCGCAAGGCCCGCCGGTGCGGGGAGAGCCGGGCGACCTATGGGCCGACATCATCCTCGGCAAACCGGACTTTTCGGAGATTTCCCCCAACGAGGTCGTACCAGACAAGGTCTTCAATCCGGGCGGCGTCGTCGTGGACCGGTCGGTCGACCCCGGTCGAGCCTATGTCTGGGACTCGGGAAACAGCCGCATCCTGGGGATCGATCTGGCCAAGTGCTACGCCGGCGAAGGCCCGTGCTCCGCCGACGTCGTGCTAGGGCAGCCCTCCGGCTACGACCACTCGGCTTGTAACGCGGACGGCGCCTTCCAGAACTTCCCGTTCCGCACGTTGGCGGGCCCCGACACACTCTGCGGCATGCCCGACACCGCCATCAGCCCGAGCGAAGAGCACACCTACGTGACGATGGCGGTCAACGACGATGGAGACCTGTTCGTCCCGGACTCGCACAACAACCGCGTGTTGAAGTACGAGGACCCCTTCGAGAACGACGCGGTCGCCGACCAGGTCTGGGGGCAGGAAGACTTCACCGGCATCCTGTGCAACGAAGGGAACTTCGTGGCGCCGACCGCCGAGACCCTCTGCTTTCACTCCTTCACCAACCGCCTGAGACTGAACCGGTACGGCAACGGCGTTGCGGTAGATAGCGAGGGGAACCTGTGGGTCGCGGACGGCGGGAACAACCGCGTCCTCCGGTTCCCTACCGATCCGGGCACGGACACGACAGCGAAAACCGCCGACCTGGTGTTGGGCCAGCCCGGCTTCGATACCGCAAGGCCCGGAACCAGCCTCCAGGGGATGCATGCTCCCTCGGCCGTGGCGATCGGCCGCGACGGCTCGGTCTACGTGGCCGACACGTTCAACAACCGAGTCGTCATGTTCGAGCCGCCCCTCTTGTCCGGCATGTCGGCCACCCGTGTGTTCGGATCCCAGTTCAAGCGACCGACCTCGCTGGCAATCGACCCGGGCGGTGGCGGCCTGTGGGTCAACGACACCGGCAATTCCATGATCGAACTCTGGGAGCTACGGACGGGTACCGTTTCGCGGGTGCTGGGGAAGGAGTCCTACGAGCCCGACGGGAAGTGCGGTCCCCGCTTCTCGACTATCGCCGGACACCCAAACCTCTGCCACGCGATCGGGGGCATGGGTATAGACCGCGAGGGCGGGCTCTTGGTCTCACTGACGCAGTATGGCCAGGACGTTCTCCGCTTTCCCGACCCCACTTTGGACCGGGGCGGCGAAGCGCTCATCCGGCCAGACCGGCGTCTTTTCGCTCGGGGCCGGCAATACAACCAAAAGGGCATCAAGGGGGTGGACTCAGCCCGGGGGATCGCGGTCTGGGGGGACCAACTCATCGTATCCGACATACGGCGCCTCATGTTCTGGAATGGACTCGACGGGCTGAGCAACGGGCGCCCCGCCGACGGGGTGGTGGGCGACGAAGCCCTTCCCGGGAGATGGGCCGACTGCTGCGGCAAGATCAAGGCGGACGCGGCGGGCCGGCTCTGGGTGCTGGGCTTCGAAGGCCGCGGTTTCCTTGACGTCTATCAGCTTCCCCTGACCGAATACTCCGTCCCGATACATACGATATGGAAGGAAGAGGCCGACTTCCCAGTCCTCGGAACAGACGATCGGATCACCTTGGGGCACCGGATCTTTGGCATCGCACCCGTGGGGCGCGGAGAGTTCCTGTGGGTGGCTGATACGGACAACCACCGCGTTGTTCGAATCCGTGACCCGCTGACCGACCCCGTCGTGGACGTGGTGCTGGGACAAAAGACCGCTCGTGGCAGATTGTGCAATCGGACTCTGGAACGGGAAGCGCATGACGCTCGTCCCCGCACAGTCTTTGTCGCGGACACCATTTGCTTCCCGGGCGCGCTATCGATTGACGGCCTGGGCAATCTTTACGTAGCCGACCATTCCCTGGAGGTCGAGGGGAATTGGCGGCTTCTCGTCTTCTTGGCGTCGTCTATTCCCACGGGTAACAGGACCACCCTATTCGCCCCCAACGCCGCAAAAGAATTCATCGATTCCGTTGGCTCGGATAGCGGTCTCACGTTTCCTCAGTGGTTACCGGACGGCATGGTCGAGAACTACCCTTCCTACTTCCGCACGAGATCGGCAGCGACGTGGGAGCCCGCATTCGACAGTTGGAATCGGATGGCCGTCGGCTACAACGCCTATATCGGATCGAGATTCGTGGGGCTCTACGTCGACCCTCTCGGCAGAGACCCGCTGCCGACCTCCTATCTGCATGACGTGGGCTCCATGCCGTACACCGCTACCTTCGACGACCAAGACAATCTTTACGTGGGCGACCTCAATCGGAGCAGGGTGCTCGTCTATTTCAACCCGTTCGGCGGGCCGCCGAACCCGGCGGAGCAAGCCGCGCCGGATGCCTCCCCACGAGCCGGCCCCGTGCCTGAGTACCCCGTCACCATCACCTCAGTCGACCCCGCACCACCATACTGTGTCCTTCGCAGATCAACGCTCCCGCGTGAAAGGAACCTGAACCTCAGCGTCGAAGGGCTCCCCGACCGGCGCGACCTCATGTTGCATTTCCGCAGGGTTACCGTGCACCACCGGGAGTGGATGCCCCTCGCCAGGACATTCGTGAACCACGATGGATCACAGATCACGGTCCATGACGTCCGATTCTGGCGGCACATCTGGTCGGACGTCGACAAGGCGATCATGACCGTCCGCATCATGGAGCGGGACGGCACTCCTCTTTCGAACTGGTCGCCGGCATTCCAACTCGCCAACGACGTCGACGCCTGCGGGGCCGTCCTGCCGGAACCGACGCCAACCCCGTCGGCGACGCCGCGGCCGACAGCAACGCCCACGCCGTCGCCGACACCCAGACCGACCTCGACGCCGGCTCCATCGGCGGCACCGACGGCGGCGGCAAGCCCGACCCCGCTACCGACGGCAACGCCCGCGCCGACGCCGACCCCGGTACCGACGGCAACGCCTACGTCGACACCAACCCCGGCGCCGACGGCAACGCCCGCGCCGACGCCAACCCCGGTGCCGACGGCGACGCCCACGCCGACGCCAACCCCGGTGCCAACGGCGACATCCGCGCCGACGCCGAGTCCAACGCCGGCGCCGACCGCGACACTAGCGCCAACGGCCACGCCACCAGCGCCATTGCCCACGCCAACCTCCACGCCGGCGCCCGCGGTACCCGACGAAGACGGCGGTCTGAGTATCGCGCTCGTCGTGATCGTGAGCGTGGCGCTGGCGGCCGCGGCCGGGGGAGCCTACCTCGTCATGCTGCGACGCAGGCGCGAGGAGCGCGAGGAATAGGACTCCGCGGCAGCGCTTCTCAGCCGCCGGCAGGCAGTCGAGTGGGGAGCGCGTGGTATGATTTGGGCCTTCTGTAGGAGAGAGCGATGATCCTCGACTTCGTGCGAGGAAGCCAAGCCGAGCCCCGCGGCCACGCGCTGGCCTACGCGTCCAGCCTCACCGAGCCCAACGCCGTCTACGCCGCGTACCTCGTCGTCCCGCCGATCTCGATCAATCTCTCGAAGTACATGCCGCCGATGTTCGCCGACAAGGTCACGCTGGCGGACGCGGAAAGCGTGTCGGCGATCCCCCTGCCGCCGGTGCCGGAGAAGGTGGAGAGCGTCGACTTCGTCCTCCACTTGGCCGAGGCGCGGAACGACGACGTGATCAACCTCGGGGCGCTGGACACGATGAACGCCCACCACATGCTCTCCCAGGTAAGCCAGGCGGCACAGACGTACCTGGAGCTGTACACGAGCTACATCGACAGCCTCGCCCCGGCCCCCGAGCCTGCTCCGGCGGCGCCGGCGATCGGCGAGAGCGTCGACGACGTGCTGGCCAGCTTCATGACCGAGAAGGAGAAGCTCGGCGAGATGTCGAAGCTGCTGGGGAAGGTCCGCTACGCCGTCGACGGCAACGACGACGCGCTGGCGGAGGAGGCCTTGGCGGAGGTATCGTCGATGGGCGCGCGCCTGACCGGGACGTACGAGCTGAGCCGGCTTGCCCAGGCAGCGCGCATGCCCGGCGAGAAGGGCCGGCGGCTGACCGAGCTCCACCTCCGGCGCTGTTACCTGCTCTGCGACGAGGACTACAGCGGGGTCGACGCCGTCGACGCGGAGATCAGCGCGCTGGAGTAGCCGTCCGCCCTCGGTGTTAGACGCGGACCTGGGTGACGCTGAGGATGCCCTCGATGGCGCGGATCTCGGCGATCGCGTCTTCGGGCATGCCCTCGTCCAATCCGAGCACCATCATGGCGTTGCCCCGCGAGGCCCGTCTCCCCACGTGCATCGAGCTGATGTTGACGTCGTGGGCCCCGGCGATGGAGCCGACGCTGCCGATCAGGCCGGGCCGGTCCCGGTTCTCCACGAAGAGCATGTAGCCATCGCCGACGGGGGTGTCGACGAGGTACTGGTCGACCGAGACGAGCATGGGACGGCCGATGACGCTGGCCCCGGAGAGCAGCTTCGGTCCCGCGCTGGTGTTGAGGGAGATGGAGAGCAGGCTGCGGTAGACCTCGGGGGAGGCGATCTTCTGCTCCTTAATGACGAGGCCGCGCTGCTGGGCGACGAGGTCGGCGTTGACCACGTTGACGCGCTCCTCGCTGATGGGGGCGAGCAGGCCCTGAATGACGGCCGCCTTGAGCACGAGGGTGTCGTAGCGGGCGATCTCTCCGGCGTACTCGATGTAGACCGACTCCATCTGGCCGTGGGCGAGCTGCGTGGCGAAGCGCCCCACGGTGTGGGCGACGTCGACGTAGGGCGCGATGACGGGCAGCGCCTCGGGGTTCATCATCGGCGCGTTGACGGCGAACTTGGCAGGCTTGCCGGCGAGCACGTCGATGATCTGCTCGGCGACGTCCACGCTCACCTGCTCCTGGGCCTCCTGCGTGGACGCGCCGAGGTGGGGCGTGACGATGATGCGGTCGTTCTCCAGCAACGGCGTGTCGGTGGCCGGCTCGACGGAGAAGGTGTCGACGGCGGCGCCGCCGACGCGGCCGCTCGACACGGCGTCGAGTAGGCCCTGTTCGTCGACGATGCCGCCCCGCGCGGCGTTGATGATGCGGACGCCGGGCTTCATCTTGGCGAGCTCGGCGGGCCCGATGAGCGTCTTGGTCCCCGCAGTGAGGGGCACGTGGATGGTGAGGAAGTCGGCCTGGGCGAGCATCTCCTCCATCGAGACGAGCTCGACGTCGATACGGCGGGCGTATTCCTCGGAGACGAAGGGGTCGTGGCCGATGACGCGCATTTCGAAGGAGTTGGCGCGCCGGACGACCTCCGACCCGACCTTGCCCAAACCGATGACGGCGAGCGTCTTGCCGCGAAGCTGGACGCCGGTATACGCGCCGCGTTCCCAGCGTCCGTCACGCATCGAGTGATCGGCCTGGGGGACGTTGCGCGCCAGCGAGAGCATGAGGGCCATGGTGTGCTCGGCCGCGGCGATGACGTTCGACGCGGGCGAGTTGACGACGAGCACGCCGCGCCGGGTGGCGGCATCCACGTCGATGTTGTCGACGCCGATGCCGGCCCGGCCCACCACCTGGAGCCGCTGGCTCCGCTCAAGGAGGTCGGCGTTGACTTGGGTCGCGCTGCGCACGACGAGGGCGTCGTAGTCGCCGATGCGCTCTTCGAGGGCGGCGGAGTCGAGACCGGTGTCGACGACGACCTCGAAGCCGGCGCTCCGAAGCAGGTCGATCCCCGCCTCGGCGACTTGCTCGGCTACGAGGACGCGCATGTCATCGCGCCTTGGCCGGGACGGGCGGTTCCCGCAGGCGCTCCAAGCAGCCCGTCACCGCGGCGACGGCCTCCTCAAGGTCGCGGTCGTCGACGAGCCCCAGGTGGCCGATGCGGAAGATCTTGCCCGAAAGGGGGCCTTGGCCGCCGGCAAGGACGACGCCGTAGTCCCGCCGCGCCATGCCGGAAAGCTCCTTCCACGACACGCCTTCGGGAACGTGAATCGAGGTCACGGTGTTGGAGGCGTGCCGTGGGTCGGCGAACAGATCAAGGCCTGCCTCAGTGACGAGCCGGCGGGTGAGGTCGCCGTAGTGGGCGTGGGCGGCATGGACCTGCTCGACGCCGTGGTCGAGGATCAGCCGCAGCCCCTCGCGGAGGCCGTAGATGGCGGGGATGGCAGGCGTCCACGGCGTCTGACCCTGTCCGGCGGCGTTCAGGGCTTTGGTGAGGTCGAGATAGAAACGCGGCATCGTCGCCTTTTCGATGACCTCCCGCCCCCGGGGGCTGACGCTGACCATGGCGAGGCCGGGCGGCGCCATCCACCCCTTCTGCGAGCCGGAGACGGCGACGTCGATTCCCCACTCGTCCACGGGGCAGGGTATCGAGCCGATGCTGCTGACGCCATCGACGACGAGCGTGCGGTCGAACTCGCCCTTGATGACGGCGGCGAGGGCTCCCAGGTCGTTGGTCACGCCGGTAGAGGTCTCGTTGTGGGTGACGAAGACGACGCCGGCATCGGGCTCGGCGGCGAGGACCTCGCGGACCCTGGCGGGGTCGGCGGCCTGGCCCTGCTCGAACCGGACCACCGCGACGTCGGCGCCGTAGGTCGAGGCGATCTCGGCGACGCGGTCGCCGAAGACCCCAATGGAGATGACCACCGTGCGCTCGCCGGGGGAGAGCGTGTTGACCACGGCGGCCTCGAGGCCGCCGGTGCCCGAACAGGTGAGAAGGACGACCTCGTGGCGGGTGCCGAAGACGGTCTTCAGGCCGGCGTCGATCTCGGCGGCGATTTCGGCGAACTCAGGGCCGCGATGATTGATCATCTGGCCGCGCATGGCTTCGAGGACGGAATCGGGCAGGGGCGTGGGCCCGGGGGTGCGGAGGTTCAACGCGGGTCTCCTGGTGGAGCGTCGGGGATTGCGGCGGCAATAGACGCGAGTGGGGAAATTCTATCACAGGGTCTCCCGTTGGCAGCCTCCGAGTGGGCGGCGTGGCGCCTCGCTCACTCGGTGCGCGCGGGGCTATAATCGCGGCGAGACCGGCAACCGGTACGGGCCACTCCCAGAGGAGAGTGACATGGGCTACTTTGCGATCGACGGCGACACGCACATGAACGAGCCGCACGACGTGTGGCTGACGCGGACGCCCTCCCACCTGCACGACCGCGTCCCAAGGGTGGAGCGCCGGAACGGCCGCGAGGTGTGGCTCTACGAGGGCGGTAAGCGGATGCGCTCGGTGACGCTGCTGTGCAACGTTATCGGGGTGTCGCCGGTGCAGTGGGGGCTGTTCTGCGAGTCGTACGCCGACCTGCCCCAGGGCGCCTTCCAGCCCGAGGCGCGCCTGAAGGACATGGACGTCGACATGACGACGGCGCACGTCCTCTACCCCACCTACGTCATGGCGGGGGCGCAGGAGTACACGACGAAGGACCGCGAGCTGCAGCTCGCCTGCGTCCGCGCCTACAACGATTGGATGAGCGAGTTCTGCTCGGTGAACCCGGGTCGCTTGTTCGGACTCGCCACGCTGCCGGTGACGAGCGTCGAGGACGCCATGGCCGAGGCGGAGCGGGCCCGCGGCCTGACCGGCATCCGCGGCCTATTGCTCACCTGTTGGCCGAACGGCGGCGCGCTCCCCGACCACGACACGGACGACCGGTTCTGGGACCTGGTCGAGGACCTGGACATCGGCTGCACGATTCACGTCGGCTTCTTCGGCGGCGGGGAGGTGGGCGAGGCGTCGGCGGAGGACAGCGACTCGACGCCGCGGATCTCGCTGCCGAGGCTCAACGTGAGCCGGCAGGGCGCGAGCACGATCCCGATCTTCTCGGAGCTCATCCTCGGTGGGGTGCTGGAGCGGCATCCCAAGCTGCGCATCGGCGTCGCCGAGGTGGGCGTGGGCTGGCTTCCCTTCTTCATGGAGCAGACCGACGACAACTACGTCCGGCACCGGTTCTGGACGGGGAATCATCTCCAGATGTTGCCCAGCGACTACCTGAAGCGGCAGCTCTTCTCCACCTTCCAGCAGGACACCTACGGCATCAAGAACCGCGAGTACATGATCGACAACATCATGTGGTCGTCGGACTACCCGCACTCGGGGGCGGACTGGCCGAACTCGCGCGTGACCATCGCCAACCACATGCGCGAGGTGCCCGCCGACGAGCAGCGGAAGATCCTGGCGGGGAACGCGATGCGGCTCTACGGCGTCAAGGAGTCCGACCTCACCACGATGGGGGCGCTGCCGCGGAAGCAGGCCGTCGCCGTCTAGCGGGCGACGACGCGGAGGAAGCGGCGCTTGCCGGCGCGGACGACGGCGCCGGCGGGGACGGCGGTCTCGACGGTGTCGGGGCCGACGCGGTCTCCATCGATGCCGACCGCGCCCTGACGGATGAGGCGGCGGGCCTCGCCGTTGCTGGCGGCGAAGCCGGCATCGACGAGCAGCCGGACGAGGTTGACCCGGCTCAGGTCGTCGACGGCCACGTCGGGGATGTCGTCGGGAGCTTCCTTGCGCTGGACGACCCGCTCGAAGTGGGCGGCGGCAGCCGCGGCGGCCTCCGCCCCGTGGAAGGCGGCGGCGATGTCGGCGGCGAGCCGCTTCTTCCCCTGCATCGGGTCGATGCCGGGGCCGGTTAGCTCGGCGGCTTCCATCTCAGTGAGAAGCTCGGCGTAGGTGGGAACGAGATCGTCGGCGATGGACATCGTCTTCCCGTACATCTCCTCGGGCGGGTCGGTGACACCGATGTAGTTGCCCAGGCTCTTGCTCATCTTCTGGACGCCGTCGGAGCCGACGAGGAGCGGGACGAGCAGGACCTGCTGAGGACGCTGGCCTTCGATCTGCTGCAGCTCGCGTCCGAGCAGGTTGTTGAAGCGTTGATCGGTGCCGCCGAACTCGATGTCGGCGCGTACCATCACCGAGTCGTAGGCCTGGAGCAGGGGGTAGAGGAACTCGGTGACGGCGATGGGCTGGTTGCCCTCGTAGCGCGTGGCGAAGTCGTCACGCTTGAGCATCTGCGCCACGGTGAACTTGCGGGTGAGCTTGATGACGTCCGTGAGGTCGAAGCCGTCGAACCACTCCGTCTGGCGGCGCACCTCGGTCTTGCTCTCGTCGACGATCTTGAAGAATTGTCCCAGGTAGGTCTGCGCGTTGCGGGCGACCTCGTCGGCGGTGAGCATGGGCCGGGTGGCCGACTTGCCGGACGGGTCGCCGATCTGCGCGGTCCAGTCGCCGACGATGAGGACGACGGTGTGGCCGAGCTCCTGGAACTGGCGGAGCTTGCGGAGCCCAACGACGTGCCCGAGGTGGATGTCCGGCGCGCTGGGGTCGAAGCCCTGCTTCAGGCGCAGCGGCTCGCCGGTCTGAAGAAGGCGGACGACCTCGTCGCGGACGATGACGTCGGCGACGCCGCGGGTAAGGAGGCGGTCGATCTCGACTGGGGAGGGGACGCTGGCGCTCACCGGGGCGCCTCGGCGGCGAGAATGCCGCGGCACTGCTCGACGTCCTTGTCCATCTGCTCGATCAGGGCTTCGACGCTGTCGAACCGCGCTTCGGGCCGGATGCGTTCGATGAAATCGATGGAGACTTCGGCGCCGTAGATGTCTTCGTCGAAATCGAGAATGAACGTCTCGACGGTGCGTCCGAAGACCTCAAAGGTCGGGATTACGCCGACGTTGGTGGCGGAGGCAAGGACACGGCCGCCGACGTGGGCGAAAGTGGCATAGATACCGTCGGCGGGGAGCGCCATCCGCGGGGCTATCTTGAGGTTGGCGGTGGGGAAGCCGAGCGCCCGCCCGCGCTGGTCGCCCTTGACGACCTCGCCGGTCAGGCGGAAGGGGCGACCTAGGAGGTCGGCGGCTTCGCCGACCGCGCCTTCGGCGAGGCGTTTGCGCGTCTCGGTGCTGCTGACGCGAACGCCCCCGGCGACGCTGGGGTCGGCCTCGGTGACCCCGAAACCGAGCTCGGCGCCGAGGCCGCGGAGCACATCGAGGGTGCCCGCGCGACCCTTGCCGAGGGCGAAGTCGGGGCCGGCGACGAGGTGCCGCATGGAGAGGCGGTCGCGGAGCGCGGTCACGAACTCGCGGGCGGTGAGATGGGAGAGTTCGCGGGTGAAGTCGATCGGGACGACACGGTCGACGTCCGCCGCTTCGAGCAGCTCCAGCCGGCGCTCGAAGGGCATCAGGTAGGTGACGTCGATCTCGGGCCGGAGGACGGTGAGCGGGTGGTTCCTGAAGGTCACCACGGCGGTGGTGAGTCCGCTGGCCGCGGCGGCGGCGCGAAGCTGCGCGAGCAGGCCGAGATGGCCGCGGTGCACGCCGTCGAAGACGCCGATAGTGACGGCGGTGGGCCGGGCCGGAGTCGCGCCGGCAAAGTCAGGAAGGTCGCTCATCGCCTCGTGGATATTCTCCCATCGGCGGCCTTGCGGGGCCACGGGCGGCGGCGCAACAGCCTACTGCCCGAACTGGTTCCCCGTGCTGACGGGCACGGCGCCCGCGGCGACATCGGCCAGGGCACGCACCCGCTCCATGAGCAGCCCGAAGTTCTCGAACGTCAGCGACTGCCCGCCGTCGGACTTGGCATGGTCGGGGTCGGGGTGGACCTCGACCATGAGGCCGTCGGCGCCCGCCGCGACGGAGGCGGCGGCCATGGCCGGCACGAGGTACCACTTACCGGTGCCGTGGCTGGGGTCGCAGACGATGGGGAGGTGGCTGAGCTTCTGGACCACCGGCACGGCGGAGATGTCGAGCGTGTTGCGGGTGGCCGTCTCGAACGTGCGGACGCCGCGCTCGCAAAGGATGACGTTGGGGTTGCCTTGGTTGAGGATGTACTCGGCGGCGAGCAGCCACTCTTCGATGGTGGCGGCGAGACCTCGCTTGAGCATCACCGGCTTGCTCTGCGCGCCTACGACGTCGAGCAGGTTGAAGTTCTGCATGTTGCGCGCGCCGATCTGGACGATGTCGGCGTACTCGGAGACCGCGGGCACGTCGTTGATGGTCATGACCTCGGTGATCACCGGCAGCCCGGTCTCCTCCCTCGCCTTGGCGAGGTATTTAAGACCTTCGACGCCAAGGCCGCGGAAGCTATAGGGCGAGGTACGGGGCTTGAAGGCCCCCCCGCGCAGGATGTTGCCCCCGGCGGACTTGACCGCCCGCGCCGTGTTGAGGACCTGCTCCTGGGACTCGACGGAGCAGGGCCCCGCCATCACGGCCAGGTCGCCGCCGCCGATCTTGACGCCGCCGACCTCGACGACGGTGTCGGTAGGGTGGAACTCGCGGCTCGCCAGCTTGTAGGGACGCGATACCCGCAGGATCTGCAGGACGCCGGGCATCCGCTCCAACGCGCTCTCGTGGTCGCGGGTGATCGTGCCGAGCACGCCCACGATGTTCCGTTCCGCTCCCTCGACGACGCTCGGGCGGAGCCCCTCCTCGACGATGCGGCTCTTGACCGCGTCGAGCTGCTCCTGCGTGGCATCGGCTTTCATCACGACGATCATGGCTCTCTCCGGTTCTCGGCGCCTTTCGCTCGGTGTGCCTACGGCGACGCGCCTCCTTCTAGTGTAGTCGATTCGTATCCCCCACCGCCTTGATCGGGGCGCAGACGCTGGGCTTCCTTCAGATAGACGTGGACGATGTCCGCCTGGGACTTCTCCGTGTTCACCAGGAGCATGACGCGGAGAATGCTCTGCAGCGCGCCGGGCACGTCCATCTCGTGGCCGCACAGCAGCGGGACTTCGCTCCAACCGAGTTCGCGGGCACCGGCGGCGGGGAAGTCGGCGTTCAGGTCGCTGGTGGTGGTGAAGAAGGCGCAGGCCACGTCGCCGAGATCGAGGCCGTTTGCCTCCATCATGCGCGTGAGGAGCTCGCAGGTGTTGGCGCGGATCGACTCGACGGTGTTCTCCTCGACGGAAATCGCGCCGCGGACGCCCCTGGCGGTCATGGCCGCTGCTCCGCGCCGCTGAGGTCGGCGATGAGGGACCGCACGCCCTCGGCGCCGCCTTCGGTGATGGCGTTGATGACGGCGCTGCCAACGATGGCGCCGTCGGCGAGCGCGCCCACGGCGCGGACATGCTCGGCGGTGGAGATGCCGAAGCCGACGGCGAGGGGGAGGTCGACGTGCCGGCGCACCCGTTGGAGGAATCCGTCGAGGCCCTCGGCCAGCCGCTCGCGGGCGCCGGTCACACCGGCCAGGCTCACGCAGTAGATAAAGCCGGAGGCAACCTTGCTTGCCTTGCGGATGCGCTCGTCCGTACTCGTGGGGGCTAGGAGAAGAATCACGTCAATGCCGCGGGGGCGGCAGGCCTGTACGAGCGGCGCGGCTTCCTCGGCGGGCAGGTCGGGGACGATGACGCCGTCGACTTCGGCGCCCACCGCCCGCTCGGCGAAGCGGTCCAACCCGTAGGACAGTACCGGGTTATAGTAGCCCATGAGCATAAGGGGAACAACAGGGTAGCGCTTCCGGAGCGCGGCGCACGCCTCAATGCATCGGTCGAGCGTCGCGCCCTGCTCGAGGGCGATCTGGCTGGAGCGCTGGATCGTCGGGCCTTCAGCGAGCGGGTCGCTGAAGGGAACGCCAATCTCGAGCATGTCCGCGCCGGCGTCGATGATCGCGGCGGCGAGCGCCTCTGTCGCGCCGGCCTCGGGGTAGTCGGCGGTGACGTAGGGGATGAGCGCGGGGCGGCCCTCGGCCTTGGCCTTGGCGAACCCGTCGGCGATGCGGCTCATAGGTGTCCCATCCAGGCTGAGGAATCGGTCGACAGTGTCACCCCGACCACCACGGCGTTGTAGATGGCGTGCGCGGCCATCGCCAGGGGCAGCGAGCGCGTCTTCAGGAAAAGGAAGGCCAGCACCAACCCGATCAGGAAGATCGGCGCGTAGGTGACCGGCCGAACGTGGGCCAAGGCGAAGAGCACGGAGCTGAGCAGCGCCGCCTTCACCGGCGTCATGTGGCGCATGAGGCCCTGCATGACGAAGCCCCGGAAGAAGAGCTCCTCGACGAGCGGGGCGGCAAGGATGGCGAGCGCCGAGGCGGCGGCGAGCACGCCGATACGGCGGTCGTCAAAGAACTCGACTTCGAGTTCTTCGCTCCAGCCCAGCGCGTCGATGACCGCGCCGTAGGCAATCACGATGGCCAGCATGACGAGCACCGCCGCGGGAACGGCCCACAGCGCGCTGCCGCCCCAGCGCCGCAGCCCCAGGTCGGACCAGGACGCACCGCGCCGCCGGACGGCCAGCCCCCAGACGATGCCGATGAACACCACGTTCAGCGCGCCGGTGAGCGCGAGCTGGAGGATGGTGCCGCTCGCCGCCTCATCGTCGCCCTGAAGGGCCAGGGAAACGATGATCACGGCCACGAACGTGGCGACGACGGCGGCCAGGGCTCCAAGGGCCGCGTCGGCCCCGTCCCACGGCGGCGCTGCCGCCGCCCCGGAAGGCGAGGGCCCGTTCGCTCCGAGATCAGGCTCCGTCATGGCATCCGTCTCACGATCATCGGCGCATCTTGCGCGTATCGGCCTCGGATTACAAGAAAAGACCCCCGGTAACCGGGGGCCGTCGTCCTGCAGGGAGGCGCGGGCTCAGTTACCGGACGCGTCGCGCCGGCGCATAAAAGAAGCCCTCGAAAAAGAATCCGCGCATCGTGCTCGTCTTACTCCCTGCCCGGCATAATAGCACGGCAAGGCGCTCTGCCGGAAGGGGGAAACGCCCGGCGGCTATTCCTCGACCGGCAGCAGCACCACCCGCACGTAGCGGTCTGCGGTGAAGTAGCGCTGCGCCGCGGCCGCGACCTCCTCCAGCGTCAAGGCCTCCAGACGTTCCTCGAAGGCGCGAATCTCGGCGAACGGCTCGCCCCGCTGCGCCGCGGCCTGGATCTGGCCGAGCCAGAACCCGTTGTCCCTGAGGTCTTCCTGACGGGAGGTGCGTAGCAGTTCCTTGACCGTGTCCAGGTACTCCTGCTCGCCTCCCGCCTGCAGCCAGTCCACCTCCGCGAAGATCTCTTCGAGGATCTCCTCAGTACGGGCGGGATCGCTGCCGAAGATGACGGAGACCAGGTACTGGGGGTCCGGCAGCCTGGAACCGCGCGCGTTCACGCCGATGCTGTAGGTGCCGCCCAACTCCTCCCGGACGCGCTCGCGCAGGCGAATGCCGAGCATCTCGCCCGCCACGGTGAGGGCCAGCGCCTCTTGGCGGCTCCACTCCA
This sequence comes from Dehalococcoidia bacterium, assembly GCA_034420775.1. Lineage (GTDB taxonomy): Bacteria > Chloroflexota > Dehalococcoidia > SHYB01 > SHYB01 > DAOUKH01. The sequence continues at coordinate 7,668 of DAOUKZ010000025.1, read as the reverse complement.
TGTCGCCGGCGAAGACCAGCACGGTGTTGCTGCGCGGTTCGGTCCCCGCGCGGACTACGTGGTCCTCCAGGCCCATCGGCGGATCGATCCCGACGTCCCGCCACTGCTCGGCGCGGCCCGTCGTCGGCAGGCTGGCCAGATAGGTGGCGGCCAGCGAGCGCAGTTTGTCCCAGTCGAAGGTGCCCACGAAGACGAAGACGGCGTCGCCCAAGTCGGCGAACCGGTCGGCGTAGACCGCTTCGGCACGCTCCTGGCTCAATTCCTCCAGCACTTCGAGGGTGAGGGGGCGGCCACGGAAATGGCCCTGGCTCAGGACGGAATTCGCGGTGTCGAAGAGCCTCGCGTCCGGCTGCGCTGCCCGCGTCTCGGCGAGGCTGCGCAGCCTTGCCTCGTACCTCAAGAAGTTGGCCGAGTCCAGCCGGGGCTCGGTTGCATAGAGGGTGATGAGCTGGAACAGGGTCTCCAGGTCTTCGGGAGAGGCGTTGCCGCTTAGGCCCTCAAAGAGCTCCGCGATATAGGGAGAGACTGAGACTCTCTTGCCGGCGAGCAGCTTCTCCAAGGCCACGTTGTCGTGCAGTCCGACGCCGCTGTCGGCAACCAGCTGCGCGGCGTGGCTGGCGGACACAAAGTCCTCGTCCGCGACCAGCGAGTGCCCGCCGGGGCTGAAGGCCGTGAAGACCACTTGATCGTTGCGGAAGTCGGTCTGCTTGGCGATCACGGTGATACCGTTGGAGAGCGTCCATCGTTGCGCGTCGATGGACGCCATGTCTTCCTCGCTGGTGATGGTCCCCGGCGTCGGGAGCGTTGGGAGCAGCGGGACATCGCCGAGGGCGTCCTGGTAGGGCGCGACCTCCAGCGTGCCGGCCGCCGCGAGTTGCGCCAGTGCCCCATCGGCCAAGACGGCGTCCGTGGTCGGTCCGGTCACCTCAGGCCGTACCACCAACAGGGCCGTGTCCTCCGGCAGCGTCCAGGACTCGGCCACTTCCTCGAAGTCGTCCAACGTGATCTGCGGCAGCAATTCCTGGAGCAGCTCCCACTCGGCTTCGATGCCGATGACCGGGCTTCCACTGAGGAAGTGGTCGGTGTATTCCTGGGCCAGAGCACCCGACGGCCTTTGGTCCCGCTGCTTGTACGAGCTCTCCACCGCGCTCAGGAGGTTGACCTTCTCGCGGGCCAGTTCGGAGTCGGTGAAGCCATGCCGCCGGATGCGCTGCAGTTCCTCCAGCACAGCCGTCAGACCGCGCTCGATGCCGGCATCTTCCACCCATCCGGAGAACGTCACGATGTCCAGCGTCTCCACATATGATGAGCGCCCAGCGTTGGCCCACAGGTAGGGAGGGTCGGCCGCCTGACCGCGCTCGAACAGGCGCGCGTTCAGCATCATGAAAGCGAGGCTCTCCACCGCCGCGCGCCGGAAGGCCGACAGGTCTTGACCGGCCTCTGGGGTGAGCTTGCGAATGAGGACGAACTGGCTGCCGGGCGACTCGGCATCGGTGAAGACCTCGATGCGCGGCTCTTCATGCCCCGGTACATCGAAGACGACTCGTTCGGTGGGAGTTCCGGCGGCAGCGCGTTCCTGGGCCGCCTCGCCCTCGGGCGGCGGTGCGAAGTGTTGCCTCACCTTGGCCTCGATCTCCGCGACGTCGAAGTCGCCGACGGCGACGACGGCCATCAAGTCGGGCCGGTACCAACGCTCGTAGAAGGCCCTGAGGCGCTCTACCGGCGCAGTCTCGACGACCTCGGGCAGGCCGATGGGGCTCCGGGAAGCGTAGCGCGAGGAGCCAAAGAGCAGCGCTAGCAGGTTGTCTTGCAGCCGCGAGTTGAATCCCTGTCCGAGCCGCCACTCCTCCAGGACGACGTCGCGCTCCAGCTCCACCTCGGCGGGGTCGAACGCCACCGCATAGGCCCAGTCGCTGAGAATCTGGAAGGCCGTCTCGGTGATCTCGGGGTCGTCGGTCGGAATCTCCAGCCAATAGACGGTGCTGTCGAAGCTGGTGTAGGCGTTGAGGTCGGCGCCGAAGGTGCTGCCGATGGACTCAAGGTATTCGACGATCTCCTGCTTGGCGAAGCGTTCGGTGCCGTTGAACGCCATGTGCTCGACGAGGTGGGCCAGCCCGCGCTGGTCCTCCTCTTCTAGTACCGACCCGGCCTTCACCACCAGGGACAACTGGGCCCGGTCCCGAGGCTCCTCGTTGTGCCTGATGTAGTAGCTGAGGCCGTTGCTCAGGGTGCCCCGGACCACCAGGGGGTCAAAGGGGAGCGGGGCGCCGGGCTCGGGTTCCGGCTCCGCCGCAGCCGTGGGGGTTGGCGTAACCGTGGGTGCGGGAGTCGGGGTGGCGGTAGGTGCCGGGGTCGCGGTGCGTGCCACGGTAGGGGCGGCGGTCGGCGCGGGGGTTGCCGTGGGCGCCGACGCAGGAGTCGCCGTGGGCGCGGGGCGTGGCGTTGCCGTAGGCGCGGGGAGCGTCGGCGCGAGGGTGGCCGTGGGCTCCGGGGTCGGGCTAGGCCTCGGGGAGGGTGCTACCGGCGGGGCCGTGGACGTGGGGCCGGGAGTCCTGGAGGGTTCAGAATCGCACCCTGCCAACGCCAACAGCGCCAGCGCGATACCGATAAGCGCGATACCGATGGGGGTTAAGCGGGAGGTCGGCTTCGCGCTCATCCAGTTCATCACCGACCGTCCATGCTAGGGCCCAGCGAGAAGCTGCGTCAATGCGCGGCGGCGGCGCGTTCGCAATCCAGGAAAGAGGGCGGCCCGCGAGACGCTATGCCCCACCGTCGGCTTGGTCGACTACGGGGTAATACGGCTCTCCCCATTCGTAGCTCGGGTTGTCGAGCATCAGGGAGACGAAGATCGGCAGGAGCAGCTTCATGAGCGCGGCGCCGTCGGTCACTTGCTTGCGGTTGACCTTGCCGCCCCAGGTCGCGCCGCCATGGACCATCTGGTTGCGCAGAACGTAAAGACGCTCGAAGAGTTTGCGCAGCACGTTGCCGACGTCCCGCGTCGTGAAGGACGACTCCTCTTTCTCCCGCTCCAGCCGCTGCTTCCAGTTCTCAAAGCCGGACACGCCGTTCTGGTGCTTCCAAAAGCCCCGGAAGATGTACTGGTTATTGAGCAGATCGCGAACGTCGTTGACGTGCCACAGCAACGCCTTGTAGATACGCGGCCGCTCGCTCTGCTTGTCGAGGTAGTCGGCCTTCGAGAGGTACCGCTGCAAGGCCTCCTGCTCGCTGGTCTCGGAGTAGTCCGCGGTATCCTCCGCGTAGAGCGCGTTGAAGGCGATCCAATAGAAGACGAAGGCGCTGTCGACGTCGCCCTTGTCCTCCTCTTCCTCACCCCGGAGGCCCCAGCTGGTGGCGCGGCGCAGCCGGAGGGTGAAGGGCGTGAACTCCTTCTCCCACTCGCTCCGAAACCGGGCCTCCAACTCCGCCAACTCGCCCACGGGCGCCTACTCCCCAATGCTCGCCGCGATGGCGCGGCCGAGGACGGCGATGCCCTGCTCGATCTGTTCGTCGGAGACCTGGCTGTAGGCGAGGCGGAACTGCTGCTTGCCGGACTCATCGCCGAAGAAGACCTCGCCCGCACGGCAGAGTACGCCTTCCTGCAGCGCCAGCTCGCGGACCTTCGCCGCGTCGACGCGCGGGTCGAGCTCGAGCCAGAGGTAGAAGGCACCCTGCGGGGCCCGGTACGTGACCCACGGGCCGCAGTACTCACCGAGGGCGGCGATGGCCTTGTCGCGCTTGCGATGGTAGACCTCGTTGGCGCGGCGGATGTGGTCGTCGAGCTTGCCTTCGGCGATGAACTGCGACATGACGCGGGAGAGCCAGAGGCTGACGCCGAGGTCCTGCCGGGTCGCGGCGGCGGCGGAGACGGCGTCGGGATGGCCGGCGAGCCAGCCGAGGCGCAGGCCCGGGGTGACGGTCTTGCTGAAACTGTCGGCGATCATGACGCGGCCGGTGGTGTCGAGGGAGAAGAGGGTGGGAACGGGCTCGCCCTCGAAGCGGAGGTCGCCGTAGACGTGGTCTTCGAGGACGACGAGGTTCCGGCGTTCCGCCAATTCCAGCAGTTGTGTACGCCGTTCAAGGGACATGCACATCCCCGTGGGGAGCTGGAAGGTGGAGATCGTGTAGACCATTTTGGGCCGGATGCCCTCCCCTTCGAGCTGGTCGAGTCGTGCTTCGATCTCCTCCACCACCATGCCGTCGTCGTCGACGGGGACGGCGAGGGAGGCACCGCCCGCGGCGTCGATGTAGCGCAGGGCGTAGGGGAAGGAGGGAGCCTCGACGACCACGCCGTCGCCGGGTCCGACGAAGGCGCGAATCGCCATGGCGATGGCCTGCACCGATCCTGAGGCGAGCAGGACGCCCTCCCGGCCTATGTCCCGCCCGTCGCGGGCGAGATGGCGGGCGGCGATCTGGTCGCGCAGATCGGGATAGCCGTAGACCAGCTCGTTGTAGTCGGTGTTGCCGTACTCGAAGGCCTCCGCCCCGTCGCGCGCGATGATCTCCGCGCCAATGCGGGCGAAGTCGTCGATGGGGAACGTCTCCTCGGCAGCGAGGCCGCTGTCGAAGTTGTAGGCGATGGGCCGGTCGGCGTGCTTCATGGGCTTGCCGCCCGGCGTCGGCGGCCCGCCACGGGCGGCCCTAGAGAAGAGCGTGGTGACGTCGACAGTCATCAGTTGACCTCCGCAACGGCTTTGGCGATGGCGCGGCCGAGGACGGCGATGCCCTGCTCGACCTGTTCCTCGGAGACGTGGCTGTACGAGATGCGGAAGAGCTGCTTGCCCGACTCGTCCCCGAAGAAGGCCTCGCCAGGGCGGCAGAGCACGCCCTCCTCCAGGGCCGCCGCGCGGACCTGGGTGGCGTCGACCCGGGGGTCGAGCTCGAGCCAGAGGTAGAAGCCGCCCTGGGGGACGGTGTACGTGATCCAGGGGCCGCAGTACTCGCCGAGGGCGGCGATCGCCTTGTCCCGCTTGCGGCGGTAGACGTCGTTGGCGCGCCGGATCTGTTCGTCGAGTCTGTCTTCCGCGATGTACTGCGAGACGACGCGGGATATCCAGAGGCTGACGCCCAGGTCCTGCCGCGTGGCGGCGGCCGCGGCGACGGCGTCCGGATGCCCGGCGAGCCAGCCCAAGCGCAGCCCCGGCGCAATCGTCTTGCTGAAGGTGTCCGCCTGCATGACCCGGCCGCTGGTGTCGAGAGAGAACAGCGTAGGGAGGGGGTCGCCCTCGAACCGGAGGTCGCCGTAGACGTGGTCTTCGAGCACGACGAGATCGCGGCGCTCCGCCAGTTCGAGCAGCTTCTCGCGCCGATCGAGGGACATGCACATGCCGGTGGGAAGCTGGAACGTCGAGATCGTGTAGACGAGCTTGGGGCGGATCCCGTCGGCCTCGAAGCGGTCGAGGCGAGACTCGATCTCCTCCACCACCATGCCGTCGTCGTCGACGGGAACGCCAAGGAGGGTGCCGCCCGCCGCCTCCAGGTAGCGCAGGGAGTAGGGGAAGGATGGCGCCTCGACGACCACGCCGTCGCCGGGACCGACGAAGGCGCGCGCCGCCAGCGCGATGGCCTGCACCGATCCGGAGGTGAGCAGGATGCCCTCCCGGCCCACGTCCCGCCCCTGGCGTTCGAGGATGCGGGCGGCGATCTGGTCGCGGAGCTCGGGGTAGCCGTAGACCAGCTCGTTGTAGTCCGTGTTGCCGTACTCGAAGGCCTCCGCGCCGTCGCGCGCGATCACCTCGGCGCCGATGCGGGCGAGGTCGGCGGCGGGGAAGGTCTCCTGGGCGGCGACGCCGGTGTCGAAGTTGTAGACGATGGGCGGGCCGCCGTCCTTCGGCTTGCCGCCGGGGTTTGGCGGCCCCTTGCGGGCGGCCGAGGAGAAGAGCGTCGTGACATCGACGGTCATATGCCGGCCTCCGCGGCGGCCTTGGCGACGGCGCGTCCGAAAGCGGCCATCCCGCGCTCGATCTCGTCCTCTTGGACGTGGCTGTAGGAGATGCGGAAGAACTGGCGGTCGGTGGACCAGCCGAAGAAGGCCTCGCCGGGGCGGGCGAAGACGCCCTCCTCCTGGGCCAGCTCGTGGACGCGGGCCGAGGTGATGCCCTGCTGGAGCTCGCACCAGAGGTAGAAGGCGCCCTTGGGGATGCCGAAGGGCAGGCTGACGTGGGGGCAGTGCTTGGCGAGCGCCGCGGCCGCCGCGTCGCGCTTGGCGCGGTAGACGCGGTTCACCATCTCGACGTGGGGGTCGAGTTTCCCCTCGGCCAGGAAGCGCTCCATCATTCGCGAGATCCAATGGGAGACGCCGAGGTCCTGGCGGACGGCGAGCGCTCCTTCGATCGCCTCGGGCTTGCCCACGAGCCAGCCGAGCCGCAGGCCGGGGGCGATGGTCTTGCTGAAGCTGTCGGCCTGGACCACGAGGTCGCCGCCGCTGAGGCTCAGCAACGTGGGCAGGCGCTCGCCCTCGAACCGCAAATCGCCGTAGACGTGGTCCTCGATGATCATGAAGCCGCGCTCGTGGGCCATCCCGACGAGCTTCTTCCGGCGTTCCAGCGACATGCAGGTGCCCGTCGGGAGTTGGAAGGTGGAGATGGTGTAGACAGCCTTAACGCGGATCCCTGCGGCGGTGAGCTCGTCGATCTTCTCCTCGACGGCGTCGACATCCATCCCGTCGCCGTCGACGGGCACCGCGTGGACCTCGGCGCCGAGGGTGCGCATGTAGCGGATCGCATAGGGAAAGGACGGCGCCTCGATGATCACGGCCTCGCCGGGGTCGAGGAAGCCGTTGATGGCCAGGGCGATGGCCTGCACCGATCCCGAGGTGAGGAGGACGCCGTCGGCTCCGACGTCTACGCTGTCGCGTTCGGCGATGCGGCCGGCGAGGCGCTCGCGGAGGGCGGTGTAGCCGTAGACCATGTCGGCATAGCCGCCGGAGGTGTCGCCGTACTGGAAGGCGCCCCCGCCGTCGCGCGCGACGATCTCCTGGCTGAGGCGCTTGAAGTCTTCGAGGGGGAAGGTCTCCTCGGCGGCGAGCCCCATGTCGAAGTTGTAGAAGACGGGGCTGCTCGGCAGGGGGAAGAAGATCGGCAAGCCGAAGCGGGCGGCGTCGGTGTAGAGCGGCTTGAGATCGGCGGTCATGACGTCTCCTCTCCCGCGCCGACGACGGCGACGGCCTCAACCTCCATCATGAAGTCGGGGTGCAGCAGGGCGGCGACGACGACGGAGGTGCTGGCCGGCGGGTCCTTGGGGAACAGGCGCTGTTTGACGTCGCGGTAGGCGGGGAAATAGTCGGCGCTGGTGAAGTAGTTGGTGAGCCTGACGACGTCGCCGAGGCTCGCGCCGGCGGCCTCGAGCACCGCTTCGAGGTTCTTGAAGCACTGCTCCGCCTGGGCCTCGGCGTCGCCCACGCCGACGATCTGGCCGTCGGCGCCGAAGGCCACCTGCCCCGACACGTAGACCGTGTCGCCGACGCGGATGCCTTGGGAAATGGAGGGCGGCGTCCCTCCCGGCGTGGGATTGATGATCTGCTTTGGGGTCATCTCCGGCCTCCGGCCCGCTTGGTCGGGTTCGAGATTGGCCGCATTGTACATGCGGCGCGCCGAAGGCGCGGGAGATTCCTTGACACCGGCGCGGCGGCTTCTAAGATGTGGCGGGCATCGACGCCGCCCGCTGGAGGAC
>DAOUKZ010000024.1:0-19582 GCA_034420775.1 Dehalococcoidia bacterium | reverse complement strand
ATCCTCGCCGAGCAGCACTTTGGTACGGTGCGGAAGCTCTTCGGGCGGGTGGTCGGCATGTTCGGCGAGGTCTCCGCGCCGGGGCAGGCCCCCGAAATCTTGCGCGCCGAGCTCTCTTACATGGACCGTCCCGTCACTTTCGGGCTGCTGACCGGCAGCACGACCCGCAAGCGCAAGCAAGAGATTCTGACAATGACCGAGTCGGGCGAGATCGACGTCCTGATCGGCACGCACGCTCTCATCCAGAAGGAGGTCGCCTTCGCGAGCCTCGGCCTGGTCATCGTCGACGAGCAGCACCGCTTCGGCGTGATGCAGCGCGCCGAGCTCCGCCAGAAGGGCTACAACCCCCATCTCCTGGTGATGACCGCGACGCCCATCCCCCGCAGCCTCTCCCTCACCGTCTTCGGCGACCTCGACGTCTCGACCATCGACGAGATGCCTCCGGGCCGACTGCCCATCAAGACGCGGTGGATCGAGATGGACCAGCGCGACACCGCCTACGGCTTCATGCGCCGCGAGATCGAGAAGGGCCGACAGGCGTTCATGATCTACCCCCTGATCGAGGAGTCGGAGAAACTGGAGGCCGCGGCGGCCGAGCAGGAGTACGAGCGCCTCAACCGCGACGTCTTCCCCGACCTTGAGCTCGGGCTGCTCCACGGGCGCCTCTCCTCCGCCGAGAAGGACCGCGTGATGCGTCAATTCCGCGACGCGGAGATCGACATCCTGCTCTCGACGGCGGTCGTCGAGGTCGGCATCGACGTGCCAAACGCGACGGTGATGGTGATCGAGTCGGCGGACCGGTTCGGGCTCTCCCAGCTGCACCAGTTCCGGGGCCGGGTGGGCCGCGGCGAGCACCAGAGCTACTGCATCCTCATCTCGGAGACGGGGAACGAGGATGCGCGGGAGCGGCTGCACGTGATGCAGGAGACCTCGGACGGCTTCGCCCTCGCCGAGGAAGACCTGCGCCTGCGCGGCCCGGGCGAGTTCTTCGGCACGCGCCAGGCGGGCATCCCCGATCTGCGTATGGCCCGCCTCTCCGACGTGAAGATGATCGAGCTTGCGCGCGAGGAAGCCGCCGCCATCGCCGAACGCGACCCCCACCTCGAAGCTCCCGAGCACCGCGCCCTCAGCGAGGCTGTCCGCCGCTGGTGGCGCGGCCGCGAGGCCGCCCACGGCGAAGCCTGACGGCGCTGGCGCTGCCGAGCGATACAATAGTTATCCATGGAACGGATTCGAGAGAAGCTGCGGCTGGCGGCGCAGAGCGCTGCGGCGGCGGCGATGAAAGCGGGGGCGCTCCCTGAAGGGCCGTTGCCCGACGGGGATATCCAACGTCCCCAGAACCCCGAGCACGGCGACTACGCCTCCAACCTCGCCATGAAGCTGGCGCGGCAGGCGCGGATGAACCCGCTCGAAATCGCCGACCGCATCGCGGGCGCCCTAGCTCCCCTCGACGAGGTCGCCGAAGCCTCGGCGGCCCGGCCCGGCTTCATCAACTTCAAGCTCGCCGAAGGCTGGCTGACCCGTCAAGTGGAGACCGTGCTGGCTGAGGGCGACCGGTACGCCGACAGCACCGCCGGGGCCGGCCGCAAGGTGCAGGTCGAGTTCGTGAGCGTGAACCCGACGGGCCCGGTGCACGTCGGGCATGCGCGCGGCGCGGTGCTGGGCAGCACCTTGGCCAACGTGCTCGCCGCCGCCGGCTTCGACGTGGTACGCGAGTATTACGTCAACGACGCCGGCAACCAGATGGACAACTTCTACGCCTCGCTTTACGCCCGCGCAGCGCAGTCGCTGGGCATGGACGCGGCGCTGCCCGACGACGGCTACGCCGGCGACTACGTGACCGACGCGGCGCGCCGCATCCTCGACGAGGCGTCCGACCACGGCGACCTCGAAGACCTCATCCGCAACGGCAGCCCCGAGGATGCCGTCCGGCGGCTCGGCGAGGCGGGCCTTCCGCTCATGCTCGACCTGATCCGCGACGACCTCGAAGCCCTCGGCGTCGAGTTCGACGTCTGGTTCAGCGAGCGCTCGCTCTTCGAGCCGGAGAACGGCGGCGCTTCCCGGTACGAAGCGTCCATGGACGCGCTGCGCGCCGACGGCTTCCTCGCCGAGCGCGAGGGCGCGACATGGTTCACCTCGACCAGCCTCGGCGAGGACAAGGACAACGTCGTCGTCCGAAGCAACGGGACGCCGACCTACTTCGCCTCGGACATCGCCTACCACCGCGACAAGTTCGGCGCGCGGGGCTTCGAGCGCGTGATCGACGTCTGGGGCGCCGACCACCAGGGGCACACTCCGCGCATGAAGGCGGCGATGGCGGCGCTAGGCTTCGACCCCGACCAGCTCGTCTTCGTGCTCGGACAGCTCGTCACGCTGAAGCGCGGCGGCGAGACGATCAAGATATCGAAGCGCTCCGGCGACCTGATAACCCTGCGGGAGGTCGTCGACGAGGTGGGCCGCGACGTCTGCCGCTTCTACCTGCTCTCACGCTCCGCCGACAGCCAGATGGACTTCGACCTGGAAGCGGCGAAGCGCCAGTCGCAGGACAACCCGGTCTACTACGTCCAGTACGCCCACGCCCGCATCGCCAGCATCCTCCGCCTCGCCGGCGAGCGCGGCATCGACTACGCGGGCGGAGACGTCGCGCTGCTGACCCACGAGGCGGAACTGGCGCTCATCCGCAAGATGCTCGGCCTGCCCGAGCTGGTCGACCAGATCGCGGCCTCACTCGAACCTCACCATCTTCCCCACTACGCCCAAGAGCTGGCGACCGCCTTCCATCACTTCTACAAGCACTGCCGCGTCGTATCCAACGACCCGGCGCTCACGGCGGCGCGCCTAAAGCTGGTGAAGGCGGCGCAGGTTTCCCTAGCCCGCGCCCTCGGCCTCATGGGCATGTCGGCCCCCGACAGGATGTAGCCGAAGCGCCTACGTTCCGATCCGCTGCTCGCGGTTGACCACCAGCGTCGAGGCCAGCATGTCGTGCAGGGCCTGTTTCCGCTCCGTCCAAGCCACCATCAGGAAGCCGATGAAGAGGATCAGCGCGGAGATGATCTCCGCAAGATACCGGGCGGTCGCGTGCCAAAAGCCGATCTGCTGACCGTTGTATCCGGTCACCACGATGCCAAGCGCCATCTTGCCCAACGTCGCCTGGTAGGGCGAGCTGTGCATCCCGGCGTAGTAGAGCCAACCGACGACGAAGCTGATGATGTAAATCTCTGCCTGGCCGTCGGTTGTGCCCTGTTCCCATCCCGCGATGGCTCCGGCGATCGTGACGATGACCATGTTCAGCAAGGCCGTCACGATGATGTCGATGATCCGGGCGGCAAAGCGGCGCCAGAAGCCGGCGTAGCCGGTCGCCGGATGAGCAGGCGCCCCCGTCGGCGGCGGCGACCCCGGCGGCACGTAGTCCACCGGACGGCCAACCTCCGAGCGCAGGTTGTGGCCACAGTTGCCGCAGAACGAGGCGTTGTCGCTGTTTTCGCTCGTGCAGCTTGGACAGAACATGGGCAGGCGCTCCGCTCCTATCACGCCGGCGGGGCGGGGACGTCGTCGGGCCAGGCGACGACGCCCTGGTCGCGCAGCTCCCGGCGGTGGGCCTCGTCGTAGCCGAGCTCGGCCAGGATTTCCTCGCCGTGCTGGCCGATGAGGGGCGGCGGCCCCCAGATGTGGCCCGGCGAGTCGGAGAGGCGCACCGTCTCGCCGACCTCGCGCATCATGCCGTAGGTCGGGTGCCAGTACTCCGCGATCAGGCCGCTTTCGAGGTTGCCGTCGTCGCCGAAGAGCTTCTGTATACCATCGTGTGCGGAGACCTCGCAGGGGACACCCGCCCCGTCGAGGACGTCGAACCACTCGCGGGCGGTGCGCTCCTTGAAACGCCCCTCCAGCGCCCCGGCAAGCTCGGCGCTCGACTCGCGGGCCTCCGTCGTCGCCCAGCGGGGATCGTCGGCCAGCTCCGGCGCGCCCATCGCCCCGCACATCGCGCGGAAGTCGCGCTCCGTGGGCACCACGACGCAGATCCACTCCTCCTTGGTCTCGTAGAGGCGGCACATCGGGCCGAAGCCGGTCTGGGCCTGGTCGAGCTCGTACTGCGGTGAGAGCGTCCCGTCGGGCAGGTAGTACATGTCGGACGTGAAGAGCATCCCCGAGACCATCTGCGGGCACTCGATCATCTGCCCCTCGCCGGTCTCGGCGCGGTGGTTCAGGGCCATCATGATGCCGACGGCGCCCATGAGCCCGTTGCCGGGGTCCATGTTGACCGAGGAAAGCGTCATTGTCGGCGGGTTGCCCTTGCCCGCCACCGCCGTCTCGATGCCGACGAGGGCGGAGACGAGCGGCTCGAAGCCGGGCTGGTCCTTGCGCGGGCCGACGGTGCCGAAGGCGGGGGAGTAGAGGTAGATGATGTCCTCGCGCAGTCCTTTCGCGGTCTGGTAGTCGATACCCAACCGCTCGGCGACGCCGGGCCGCATGTTGTGGGTGACCACGTCCGCCTCGGCCATCAGCTTGTGCGCGATGACCTTCCCCTCCTCCGTTCGCAGGTCGAGGGCGATGGCGCGCTTGTTCCGCTGGCAGCCGTTGAAGGGGCCGGGGCTACGCCGCAGCGGGTCGCCGGTGACCTGCTCGACCTTGATGACCTCCGCCCCAAGGTCGGCGAGGAGCTTGCTCGCGTACGGCCCCGCGAAGAAGATGCCGAAGTCGACGATCTTGAGGCCTTCCAGCGCGTAGGTCATGACGACGGCTCCTTTCTGGACGAACGGGGCATCAGACCACGCCCCGCGCGCGCAGTCCTTCGATCTGCGCAGCCGAGTAGCCCGCCTCGGCCAACAGTTCCTCGGTGTGCGCTCCGCGAACCGGGGCCGAGGCGCGAATTCCTCCCGGCGTCTTCTCGAACTTCAGGTACATCCCGACCTCGTCGATGTCGCCCAACACGGGATCGTGGACGGTCTGGACGAACCCGTTCGGCCGGGCCTGCGGGTCGCGGAGCGCGCCGCCGGGCGGCTCGACGGGAAGGGCGGGGATGTCCTGGCGCTTCAGCATGTCGAGCGCCTGTTCGCGAGTGTGGGTCTTGAACCAGTGTGTGGCCCCGGCGCGCATCTCCTCCCACATCTCCTCGGTCTGCTTCTTGTCCATCAGGTGCGGCATCTCGACGCCCTCGACGAAGCGGTCGTACGCGCCCTGCGCCCCGGTGTGCATGTGCAGCCACTTGCCGTCGCCGCACTGGAACAGGTCGACGAGCAGCTTGCGGTCCCAGAAGCTGACGTCGAACCGGTCACGCCCCTTCTCCGCGGTGGCCCACTGCATCGTGAGCATGGACAGGGCCCCCTGGCGCAGCGACGTGTCGACGTGCTGGCCGAGGCCGGAGGTCTCACGGATGTAGAGCGCCGTCAGCGTGCCGATCATGGCGAGGAAGGACGTCGGCGTGCTTGCCATTGAGAAGCCGACGAACTTCGGCCCGTCGCGGAAGCCCGGCTGGAGCTCCTGCAGCCCCATCCTGGCCTGGACCAGCCCGTCGTAGCCGGGCCGGTCGCGGTCCTCGCCCTCCTGCCCATAGCCGCTGATCGAGGTGTATACCACCCCGGGGTGCTTGGCGTGGACGGCCTCCCAGCCGAAGCCGTACCGTTCGGTCACGCCGGGCTGGAAGGACTCCATGAGCACGTCGGCGCCGGCGAGCAGGCGGTCGAGCACCTCGACGCCTTCGGACTGAAAGACGTCGAGCGTCATGCTGCGCTTGCCGCGGTTCCACACGACGTAGCCGGGGTGGGCGGAGAGGGGGTCGGCCCGGGGCGACTCGACTCGGACCACGTCGGCGCCGTAGTCGGCCATGATCATGCCGGCCATCGGCCCCGCGATGCCCCAGGTAAGGTCGAGCACTCGTTTGCCGGTCAGGGGGCCGCTCATCGCGCCCGAATCGTACCAGATTGCCGCGGGCCGGGCGGCGGCGCGCTCGTTTGACGCTTTCTCGAAGCCTTTCGTATCCTGTTGTGGTGATCGACCGCCTCGCCAAGCTGCGCCAGGACGCGCTCGACGCGCTCGGGGCGGTGTCGTCCCCCGCCGAGCTCGAGGACTGGCGCATCACCTACCTCGGCCGCAAGGGCCCCCTCACCGAGGTCCTGCGCGGCTTGGGCCAAGCCCCGCCGGAGGAGCGCCGCGAGGTCGGCGCGGCGGCCAACCGGCTCAAGCAGGAGCTCGAGTCGGCGCGCGAGGCCCACGAGACGGCGCTGCGCGAGGCGGCCGCCGGCGCGTTGGCCGAGCGCGACGCCATCGACGTCACCCTGCCGGGCCGGCCCGCCCTCCGGGGTCATCTGCATCCCACGACCCTGATGATCCGCGAGATCACCGACGCCTTCGCCGCGATGGGCTTCCAGGTCGTCGAGGGCCCCGAGGTCGAGTGGGACCGCTACAACTTCGAGGCGCTGAACATCCCGCCCGACCACCCCGCCCGCGAGCAGCACGACACCTTCTGGATCGACGAGGCCGACGCCCCCGGCGCGGGGCCCATGTTGCTGCGCACGCACACCTCGCCCATGCAGATCCGCTTCATGGAGAACCACCAACCGCCGGTGCGCGTCGTCGTCCCCGGCAAGGTCTACCGCTTCGAGGCCACCGACGCCACGCACGAGTGGCACTTCCACCAGGTCGAAGGGCTCGCGGTCGACGAGGGCATCTCCTTCACGCACCTGAAGGGGACGCTTTACGAGTTCGCCAAGCGCGTCTTCGGCGTCGAGCGCAAGGTCCGCTTCCGCTGCGACTACTTCCCGTTCGTCGAGCCCGGCGCCGAGATGGCCATCGACGACGGCAAGGGCGGCTGGCTTGAAATTCTCGGCGCCGGCATGGTCCACCCCAAGGTCCTCGAAGGCGTCGGCTACGACCCCGAGCGCTACACGGGCTTCGCCTTCGGCATGGGCGTCGAGCGCATCGCCAACCTCAAGTACGGCATCGACGACGTCCGGCTCTACTACTCCAACGACATCCGCTTCTTGCGCCAGTTCTAGGCTTGTCTACCCCATGAAAGCGCCCCTCTCCTGGCTCCGCGACTACGTCGACATCGACGTTGCCCCGGACGACCTCGCCCACCGCATGACCCTGGCCGGCATCGAGGCCGAGGGCTTCGAGGTCGTCGGCGAGCACTGGGACGGCGTTGCCGTGGGGATGGTGACCGCCGTCGATCCTCACCCCAACGCCGACCGGCTCCGGCTGGCGACGATCGACACGGGCGACGGCACGGCGCAGGTCGTCTGCGGTGCGCCCAACGTCGCCGCGGGGCAGAAGATCGCCTTCGCCCGCGAGGGGGCGACACTGTTCGACGCGCACACCGGCCGACTCTCCAAGCTCAAGGCGGCGAAGATCCGCGGCGTCGAGTCGCGGGGCATGGTCTGCTCCGAGCGCGAGCTCGGCCTCTCCGACGAGCACGAGGGCATCCTGGTGCTCGCCGACGACGCCCCCATCGGGCAACCGCTCGCCGACCACCTCGGCGACGTCATCTTCGACTTCTCCATCACGCCCAACCGGCCCGATCTCCTCTCGGTGCTCGGGCTGGCCCGCGAGGTGGCGGCGCAGACCGGCGCCACGGCCCGCGAGCCCGACCTCTCCTACGCCGAGGAAGGCCCGCCCGCCACGTCCAAGACCAGCGTCGAGATCCTCGACCCCGACCTCTGCCCGCGCTACATCGGCGCCGTCATCACCGGCGTCAAGATCGGGCCGTCTCCCCGCTGGCTGCAGGAAAAGCTCGCCGCGTACGGTTCGCGGTCGATCAACAACGTCGTCGACGTCACCAATTTCGTGATGCTGGAGATGGGGCAGCCCCTCCACGCCTTCGATTACGACCGCCTCGGCGAGAACCGCATCGTCGTCCGTCGCGCCCGCCCCGACGAGTGGATCACCACCATCGACGGCCAGCCCCGCCAGCTCGACGCCGACATGCTCGTCATCGCCGACGCCGGGCAGCCCGTCGCCCTCGCCGGCATCATGGGCGGCGAGGACAGCGAGGTCACCGAAGCGACGGTCAACGTGCTCCTGGAATCGGCCAACTTCAACGCGGCCAACATCCGGCGGACCTCCCAGAAGACAACCCTGCGCAGCGAGGCGTCGATCCGGTTCGACAAGGGGCTCAGCCCCGATCTGCCGCTGCACGCCGCCCGCCGCGCGCTGAAGCTCATCGCCGAGGTCGCCGGCGGTGAGGTCGCCGAGGGGGTGGTCGACGCCTACCCCGGCGCGCGGACCCGCCTCTCAGTGCGCCTCACCGAGGCGCGGACGGCGCTGGTGCTCGGCGCGGAAGTGCCGTCGAGCGAGGCCGCGGCGCTTCTGGCGCGGCTCGGCTTCACGGCGGAGGCCGCGGGCGAGAGCGCCCTCGACGTCACCGCCCCCTACTGGCGCACCGACATCGAGATCGAGGACGACCTGATCGAGGAGATCGCCCGTCTCAAGGGGTACGACTGGGCACCGACGATCGGCATCACCGGCCAGGTGCCCGACTTCGAGCCGCAGCCCATTCTCGAGCTCAAGCAGGCAGTTCGTGACCAGCTACGCGCCCTTGGGCTCGACGAGATCGTCACCTACTCCCTCACCAACTCGGAAGTACAGGCCAAGGCCCGCGTCGAAGACCCCGCCTCTCTGCACGTCCTCAACCCGCTCTCCAGCGAGCAGACCGAGCTGCGGAGAAGCCTGCGCGGCGGCGTGCTGCAAACGCTCGCGGCGAACGCGCGCCATGAGGACGGCATCCTCCGCCTCTTCGAGGTGGGCAAGGTCTACGTCCCTCGGCCGGGCGACCTCCCCGACGAGCGCGAGACCCTGGCCGGCGCCATCACCGGCGTGCGGGGTGAGACCCACTGGAGCGGCGACGCACCGGCCGACGTCGACTTCTACGACGCCAAGGGTCTCCTCGACGCCCTCTTCGCCGCCCTCGGTACGGAGGCCGAGTACGAGGCCGCGCGAGACCCTCTGTTGCATCCTGGCCGTGCCGCAACCTTGCGCGTCGCCGGTGCGCGCGTCGGCCTCGTCGGCGAGATTCACCCCAACGTCCTCCGCGCCTTCGACCTCGGCGACGGGCCCTGCCTCTACTTCGAGATGGACCTTGGAACGCTCCTCGACGCCGCGCCCCCCGGACGGCGGCGCTACCAGCCGCTGGCCCGCTTCCCCGGCGCCGTCCGCGACCTCGCTCTCGTCGTCGACCAATCGCTGCCCGCCGGAAAGGTCACCGCGATGCTCGAAGCTACGCCGCTGGTGGCCGAGGCCAGACTTTTCGACGTCTACGCCGGCGACCGCATCGCCGAGGGCAAGAAGTCGCTGGCCTATCGCATGGTCTGGCAATCGCCGGGCCGCACCCTCACCAACGAAGAGGTCGACAAGGCCCAGGCCCGCCTCCTCCAGCGCCTAAAGAAAGAGCTGGACGCCACCCTCCGCGCCTAGCCGCCGCGGGGTGGTCCTACCTCTTCTCCCGTGGGGAGAAGATTGAGATGAGGGGCCCCCGACAACCACCAACGGTCGTCGCTCCCCACCAACTTCGCGACGGTCGTCTCCCGTCGCTACGCCACCATCACCTCAATCGGTGACGTACGTGTGGGTGATGACCTCCCACACGTGACCGTTCTCACACTCGAAGTAGAACCCGCGCCCCCCGTGCCGGTGGTTGATCTCGCCGTCCGTCCGCGAGCGCGGCCCGCTCCCGAACGGGATCCCCTCATCCTTGACGCGCTGGAGCACCGCGTCGAACTCCTCGTCCGACGCCAGGAAGGCGTAGTGGTTGGCGCGCGGATCGTCCGAGTCGTCGAAGTCGAGCGTCAACGTGTCGTTGACCTTGACCGGCGCGAAATGCCCCCACGTCCCCTCAT
Source organism: Dehalococcoidia bacterium (assembly GCA_034420775.1). Taxonomy (GTDB): domain Bacteria; phylum Chloroflexota; class Dehalococcoidia; order SHYB01; family SHYB01; genus DAOUKH01. The sequence continues at coordinate 9,755 of DAOUKZ010000024.1, read as the reverse complement.
ACTTCAGCCCGAAGAGACGAGCGATGAACTTCGCCGACTTCACCTTGTCCCGGGCGGGCACGATCGTGTGGTCGAGCTGCAAGGCCATGGCGGTCCTCCTCTACGCAACAATATACCCACTGCCCGCGGCCGCGGAAGCGGGAGGGGCGGGAGGTCTTACCTCTTCTCCCAAGGGGAGAAGATTGAGATCAGGGGCCCTCGCCAACCGCCAACCCCCATCGCAGCCCGCCTCCCCTCCCGTGGGGGCGACCCTCGTGGTCGCCCGCTCCCTCAAGCCGCCGGGGATTGACAGGGCGCTCCCGTTCCCCCCTAATGGCCCGTCGGTGGAGCCTGCCAAGGAGCATTAAATGACGTCGCCGCCGGTCGTCGACTGCGACAGCTACGTCTGGGAGCCCGACTCCGTCTGGGAGCGGTACCTCGACGCCGGCTACCGCGTCGCCGCCCGCTCGGCCTTCTACCACCATCGCGACGACGCCGGCATCACCACCGTCATCCTGAACGGCCGGCCCGCGCGGGCCATGAACCGCACCGCCATCGTGCGGCAGGCAGTCTGGCGAGTCGGCATGACGCCCGAAGACATCGGCGCCCTCGACCCTAACGATCCGCCGCCGATCACGCCGGGCGCCAACGACGCCACGGCGCGCCTTGCCGACATGGACGCCATGGGCGTCGACGCAGCCGTGCTCTTCCCCACCCTCTTCGCCGAGTATCTGCCCGCCGTCGAGAATCCCGATCTCGCCTACGCGCTGGCGCGGGCTTACAACGATTGGGTCTACGACCTCGCCGGCGCCAACCGGTCGCGGCTGGTCCCTACCGCCGTCCTGCCCTTCCAAGACCCCGGCTTCGCCGTCGCCGAGTGCCGGCGCGCCGCCGCCAAGGGGTTCAAGGCGGCGTCCGTGCGGCCCGCCTTCCTCGAAGGCCGCTTCGTCAGCCATCCGTCGTATGCGCCCGTGTGGCGGGAGCTCGAGGCCCAGGGCCTCGCCGTCTTCATCCACCCCTCACAGGGCAACACCGGCCCTGAACGGGCCTCGACGGGCGGCTTCGTCGAGCGCGTCGCGTCGCGCGCCGCCATCGGCCACGACGTCGCACCCATCGTCGCGCCGGTCATGGACAACGCCACCGCCCTCACCACCTTCGCCTTCCTCGGCCACATGGAGGAATACCCCGACCTTCGCCTCGGCTTCGCCGGCGCGGGCGCGGCGTGGCTCACGCTGGCCCTGGAAAAGTCGGAGACCTACCTGTCGTTCCTGAGCAACATCCGCGACGTCAGCCTCGACCCCGCCAAGGTCTTCTTCAACCGGCCCTCAATCGTCACTTACGACTCCTGGGAGACCAGCGTACCCCGCCAACACGACGTCCTAGCACGAGCGGCGGCGTGGGGCTCGCGCTACCCCCAGCAGGACACCGGGACCCTGGAAGAGGCGAAGGCCAACATCGAAGCCTATGGCGTCCCCGGCACGGCCGCCGACGCCCTCCTCGGCGGCAACGCGGCGCGGTTCCTCGGCCTCTAGCGCGGCAGGCCGAGCCCTCGCGTCGCGATGATGTTGCGCTGCACTTCCGACGTCCCCGCCGCGATGGTGTGCGACACCGCCGAGCGGTACGTGCGCTCGATCCTGCCCCCGAAGGCGGCCCACTTCGATCCCGGCCCGGCTTGCCCGGACAGCCCCAGCGAATCGATGGCGAAGGCCGCCACGCGTTGGCCGAGCTCGGAGCCGTACAGCTTGGAGAGTGACGCCTCTTGGTTAGGCTGCCCGCCCTTGCTCTGGAGCCAGGAGACGCGATAGGCCAGCGCCCGCGCGATTGAGGTCTCGATCTGCGCCTCGGCGAACCGGTTGCGGAGGGCGGCGGTGAGCGTCCCCGGACGCTCGGCGTGGAACTCGGCGAGCTTGTCGAGGATGCGCTGCGCGTTCGCCGAGGCGTGCACGCCCGACCGCTCGAAGTCGAGGGCCGTGGCCAGGATGTACCAGCCCTGGTCCTGCTCACCGACGAGATCGCGCTTGGGAATGCGCACGTTGTCGAAGAAGACCTCGTTGAAGTGGTGCGCCTCCGCCATGTTGATGATCGGGCGGACGGTCACGCCGGGCGCCTTCATGTCGAGCAGGAACATGCTCACGCCCTTGTGCTTGGGCGCCGTCGGGTCGGTCCGCGCCGCGAGCCAGCCCCAGTCGGCGATGTGCCCGCCGCTGGTCCAGATCTTCGAGCCGTTGATCACGTAGTCGTCGCCATCGCGCTCGGCGCGTGTTTGCAGTGAGGCGAGGTCGGAGCCGCTCCCCGGCTCGCTGTACAGCGTGCACCAGTACTCGTCGCCCGACGCGATCGAGCGCAGGTGCTGCTTCTGCTCGTCGGTCCCGTGGGACATCAGCATCGGCCCCACCCAGCTCACGCCGCCGACGCCCATGTCGGCGCCCGGTACCTGGAAGTAGGCCATTTCTTCCTTGAAGAGCATCTGCTCCATGATGGAGCGCTCTTGGCCGCCGTGTTCTTTGGGCCAGGCCAGCGTCAGCCAGCCCCGCTCGGCGAGCCGCTTCGACATCCGGCGCGTGATGCCGAGGCCCTGGCCCTGGAACGCGCCGTCCTCGTCGAGGCCGTCCCAGTCGGGGGGCAGCTCCTTTGCAAGGAACGCGCGCACCTCGGCGCGGAAGGCCTCTTCCTCTGACGAGAAGGTGAAGTCCATCGTCGCGCTCCGCCCGCTAGCCCTTCGGCGCCAGCGGCCCGCCCGCCGCCTCGCGGTAGCGGGTCGTGCTGTGCTTGGGGTCCTTGTCGAAGTGCGGAATCACGTGCTTCCCGAACGTCTCGATCGACTCGAGGGCCTCGTCGATAGGCATGTCGGCGGGGTAGCCGAAGACGAGTTGGTCGGAGCCCACCTTGGAATAATTCTCGACCTGCTTGATGACCTCGTCGGGGGAGCCGCAGAGGCCGAAGCCGTCCTTGATCCGCTGGTCGACGTCCTCGATCGTCGGCTCCGGAATCGTCTCCGGCCAATAGGGAATGCCCTCCGGCCTCGGGAAGCTGTCGTGATAGCGGAAGACCAGTGACGTGAGATAGGAGCGTCCCGACCGGGTGTAGCTCTCGCGGGCCTTCCGCCCGTCCTCGAAGCAGACCATCGTGACCGTCGTCATGATGTTGTCGTTCACGTAATCGCCGACGGGTTCTGCGTCGGCGATGTGGTCCTTATACGTGGCGAACAGCGGCTCCATGTTCCACACCGGCCCGACGTTGAACCCCAACAGACCCAGCCCCATCTTCGCCGACGTCTCGTACGTGCCGGGATTCCCCGCCGCGACCCAAAGCGGCGGGTGCGTGTGCGCGTACGGCTTGGGCAGTACGTTGAACGCCCCCTCGCGCCCCGGCATCATCTGCCGCCCCTCGCTGGGGACCTGGAAGCTCCGTCCGTTGGGGTACGAGTACCCCCGCTGCCGCCACATCTTCGGGATCTCTCGGATGGCCTCGTTCCAGTTCGCCTTGGTCTCGTCGTGGCGCAGGGCGAAGCCGCCGATCTCATGGCTGCCGGCGCCGCGCCCCGTGCCGAACTCGAACCGCCCCTGGCTGAGCTGGTCGAGCATCGCCACCCGCTCGGCCAGCCGTATCGGATGGTTGACCCGCGGGTTGAGGTTGAAGATCCCCGATCCCACGTGGATGCGCTCCGTCTTGGCGAGCACCCACGCCGCCATCGCCGCGTTGTCCGACATGTGCGAATACTCTTCGAGGAAGTGGTGCTCGGTCGTCCAGATGTATTTGAAGTTGTTCCGGTCGGCGGCCTGCGCGATCTCGACCTCGTTGCGGATCCACCGCTGCTCGTTGGCTGGGCTGTGGGCCCGCGCCTGCGACGGCGCATGCCCCTGGATGAAGATGCCGAATTCCAAGGATGAGTCCTCCGGGTGGTCTAAACGTCCCCAAACGAACGCCCAGACACTCTAGGGGCCCACGCCCCGGAATCCAACCCTTCGTAGCTAGCCGGGGTGGGTCCGGGAGGTCTTAACCTCTTCTCCCCACGGGAGAAGATTGAGATGAGGGGCCCCTGCAAACCGCCAACGGTCACCGAAATCCGCGATAGCACCCCCGCCGGCTACGGCGCCAGGTCAGGCACCTCGGCAAGGAAGTCCGCGGAGGGCATCACGGTGCCAATGTTCCCCAGGTTCAGGAGGGAGGCCTCGTGCAGCTTGGGGTTGTACCCGGCGACGCAGTCGGAAAGCGTCACGATCTCGAAGCCCCGCATGTTGGCGTCCCGCGCCGTCCCTTCGACCACCCCGTTGGTCGCGATACCGGTGAAGATCAGCGTCTTGCCGCCCAGCGCCGTCAGAATCTTCTCCAGCTCCGTCTGGTAGATGGCGGAATAGCCCCACTTCCGCACGGCGTAGTCGGGCTCGGGCAGTTCGGGGATGCCCTCATGGCCCCAAGTCCCGGCCCTGAACCCCGACTCAACCAGGAATGGCCGCAGGGTGCGCAGGTGCCCCATCCCCATCGCCTTGCCGTCGAGGTCTTCCAGGATCGTCAGCCGGGTCGCGACGATAGGGATGCGCACCTCGGCGCACGCCTCCACCACCGTCTTGATGTTGGGGATGATGGCCTCGATGCCCTCGACGCTAAAACCGGCGTTCGCGAAGGCGCCCTTGCGGCTGCAGAAGTCGTTCTGCATGTCCATGACCATCAGGATGACGGGCGGTTCGATCTCCATGTGGGCCTCTTTCTTGCGTTGCTCTCGGAAGCGGCGCTAGCCGGAAGGAACGTAGCTCCCCGCTCCTCGCGCGCCGACCAGCTTGCCGTGCTCGACCATGCGCTTGCCTCCCAGGATCGTGGCGACAGGCCAGCCCGTCAGCCGCCAGCCGTCGAGCAGCGAGTAGTCGGCGTTGCTCTGCAGATAGTCATGGGTGACCTCTTGTTCGAGGCCCAGATTGACGATGGCGAAGTCGGCGTCCGACCCCACGGCGATAGTCCCCTTCTGGGGATAGCGGTGGAAGATGCGGGCGGGATTGGCGCTGACCAGCTCGGCGATGCGCTCCAGAGGCAGGCCCCGACGGTGGTAGCCTTCGCTGAGCAGCGTGGGGAGGATCGTGGCGCTGCCGGGGAAGCCGGCGCTGCAGGTCCAGATGCTGCCCTCTTTCCTCCCCTTCTTGCGGGCGACGTGGTCCGATCCCACCGTATCGACCGTGCCGTCGAGCAGGCCGTTCCACAGGGCTTCCTCGTCGTCCTCGGAGCGCAGCGGCGGGTTGACCTTGCCAAGCGGCCCGATCTCCATGCCCGAGTGGTGGGTGAGGAAGTGCGGGCACGTCTCGATGTAGAGCGGCGACCCGCCGTAGCGCTCGCGCGCCGCCCTGAGCTCGTCGAGCGCCAGCCGTCCGCTGACGTGGACGATGTAGAGCGGGCAGCCGGTGACGTGGGCATAGAAGGCCGCGGCGACGGCGCTCTGCGCCTCGACGAAGTCGGGCCGCGACTCGTCCCACGCCTTCAGGTCGTCGCGGCCCTCCGCGAGCAGCCGCTTACGCAGCTCCCACACCACCTCGATGTTCTCCGGGTGGACGTTGGCGACGCCTCCCGGCAGGTTCGCCACTTGGTCGAAGTAGCGGTACATGAAGCCGTCGTCGGTACCCGAGACGCCGAGGTAGGCGCCCTCGTCGCCCCGGAAGCTGGTGAAGTACTTGTACGACTTGATGCCGAAGCGCTCGGCGTGCTCCTCCATCTCGTCGAGGTGGACGTCCGCCGACGGCACGAGGTGGAAGCCGTAGTCGACCACCGAGTCCCGCGCGGCGCGGTCGAGGTTCGCCTCGACGACCGGTCCGTAGGGGGTGCCCGCCATGAGATAGGTGAGCGCGGTCGTCACCCCGCCGACGGCCGCCGAGCGTGTCTCCGTCTCCCAGTCGTCCAACCCTTCGGCAAGGCCGATGTGGACGTGGGGGTCGACGACACCCGGGAAGACATGCAGCCCGGTGGCGTCGTAGACGTCGGCGGCCTCGGCGCCCGAGGCGTCGTCGAACAGCGCCGCGATCTTGCCCCCGCGCACCGCCACGTCGGCCCGCATGACGCCTTCGCCCGGCGTCACCACGCTCCCCCCCTTGACGATCATGTCGAAGTGCATGATCTACACCTCGCCTTCCAAATAAGCGAGCACCTCGGCCTTGGACACCACGTCGCCGTACTTGCTGTCGATGTCGAACAGGTTGGCCTCGTGCGGGCCGGGGTGGCGGTCGCCGACGCACTCCCGCGGCACGATGACCCGGAAGCCGTACTGCATGCCGTCGATTGCCGAGGCCCGGATGCAGCCGCTCGTCGAGCAACCGGTAAGGATGACCGTGTCGACCCGCTGGGCGGTCAACATCGCGGCCAGCGGCGTCCCGAAGAAAGCGCTCGCGTACTGCTTCTTGATGACCACCTCGCCGGGCTCCGGCGGCAGCTCGGGGACGATCTCGGAGAGAGGCTCGCCCTCGACCATGGCGCGCAGGGCTGGGACTTTCTGGACGAAGACCCCGCCGTCGGCGCCGCTCTCCGAGTAGATCACTCGTGTGTAGACCACCGGCGCGTCGCTTCGCCGTGCCGCGTCGAGGACGTCGACGGTCTCGCGCACCGCGTCGATCACCGGCGGAGCGAAGAGCGGCGCGCCCTCGGTGGTGTAGGCGTTGACGAAGTCGATGACGATGACGGCGGCCTTCTCGCCAAACCCAAGGCGCCCATCGAAGACACCCTGATAGTTGTCCTTGAGCGATTGTTCTGTCATGGCCTCTCTCCAGCGGCGCTCTTGGAGCGGGGGACGGGACTCGAACCCGCGACGACCTGCTTGGAAGGCAGGGACTCTACCAGACTGAGCTACCCCCGCGCCGCGCTCCGATTATAGCCGTTGGCAGGGGTAGCCGCAGACCCCACGACGCCGCTATCGCTTCCACTGCGGGGGCCGCTTCTGCAAGAACGCGGTGATCCCCTCGTGGGCGTCCTCGTCGAGCAGGTTGTCCACCATCACCTGTTGGGCCACCTCGTAGGCGGCGGGGCGGTCGAGCTCGATCTGCCGGTAAAAGGCTTCCTTGCCGACGGCGAGCGTGTGGGCGCTCGCGGCGCCAATCTGGCGGGCCAGCGCCATGACGTTCTCTTCAAGCTCGTCGTCTGGAACCACCCGGTTGACCAGTCCGATCTCCAAGGCCCCCGACGCCGGCACCGGCTCGCCGGTCAGCAGCATTTCCATCGCCTTCTTCGTCGAGGGAACGGCGCGGGCCAGCGCGACGCCGGGCGTCGTGCAGAACAGGCCGATCCGCACCCCGGGCGTGGCGAACGCCGCCGACTCGCCCGCCACGGCCAGATCGCACGTCGCCGCCAACTGGCATCCCGCGGCGGTAGCCAACCCCTGCACCTGCGCGATCACCGGCTTCGGCAGCAGCCGGATGGCCTCCATGACCTCGGTACACAGCGCAAAGACGGCGGCGTACGACTCCGCGTCCCGGTCGATCATCTCGTTCAAATCATGGCCCGAGCTGAACACCGGCCCCTCCGACCGCAGCACCACGACCCGGACGTCATCGTCCCCCTCAATCTGCCCCAGCCGCCCCCTGAGCTCTTCCAGCAGCCGGGAGGAAAGCGCATTCCGCCGCTTGGCGTCGTTCAGCGTCAGGACCGCCACGCCGTCCCGCAGCTCGTACCCAACAAGCTCGCCGCTCATCCTCGCCTCCTCGTCGCCATTCGAGTCTAGCAAACACCGGTGCCCGTGGGGATCGGATAATCCCCGCCGCTTGACCAACCGCCGCCGCGCTGGCTAGGCTTGCCGCCGTACCAGGAACGGGGAGGGCTCGGCCATGGACTTGGGTCTTGAAGGACGCATCGCGCTCGTGACGGGGGGAAGTCAGGGCCTGGGACGGGCCATCGCCGACGTGCTCGTCGAGGAGGGCGCCGTCGTCGCGATGTGCGCGCGCCGCCGCGAGCCGCTTGAGGCCGCCGCCGCCGAAATCAACGCCAACGGCGGGCGCGCCTTCCCCATCGTCGCCGACGTCGGCGAAGCCGCCAGCGTCGACGCCATGGTCGAGCAGGTAGTCGCCGAGTTTGGCCGCGTCGATGTGCTGGTCAACAACGCCGGCGTCCCCGGCGGCCTTGCCAACGGCCCCATTGCCACGGTGAGCGACGAGAAGATGTGGGAAGACCTCAACGTGAAGTACATGGGCGTGATCCGGTGCTCGCGGGCCGTCGCTCCCCACATGAAGAAGCAGGGCTGGGGGCGGATTGTCAACATCGCCGGACAGAACGGCCGGCTGCCCAGCGGCTACAGCGGCGGAGCGCGGAACCTCGCAATCGCACATAGCAGCCGGAGCCTCGCCGAGGAGCTCGGCCCCGACGGCATCACCGTCAACGTCGTCCATCCTGGCCTGACACGAAGCCCGCTCATCACCGAGATGATCGCCGACCAGGCGAAGGCCCAGGGAGTCGACGAGGTGGAAGCCGAGCGTCGCATGGCCCAGCAGCGCGCCATCAAGCGCATGGTCGAGGCCCGCGAGATCGGCTACGCCGTGGCCTTCCTCGCCTCCGAGCAGGCCAGCGCGATCACCGGCGGCGTCATCGACGCCAGCGGCGGCTCCGTCCAGGCCGTCTTCATCTAGCCGGCGACAGCCGCGAGCGCGTCCCGCAGGGAGAGGTCGCCGGTGTAGAGCGCCCGGCCGATGATGACCCCTTCTGCGCCGGTCTTGGCGAGACTGGCGACGTGCTCCGCGGTGGCCACGCCGCCTGAGGCGATCACCGGCGCGGGCGCCGCGGCTTCAATGGCGCTACTCAGCGCCTCGACGTTCGGCCCCGTCAGCGCGCCGTCGCGGGAAATGTCCGTGTAGACGAAGCGGGCCGCGCCGAGCGCCCGCATCCGCGCGATCAGGTCGGAGGCTACGACCGGCTGCTGCCGTTCCCATCCTTCGGTGGCGGCCTTGCCGTCGCGGGCGTCGACGCCGATCACGATAGCCTCGCCGTAGCGCCCCACCGCTTCGGCGACGAACGCCTCGTCCTCCACCGCCGCCGTCCCGATCACCACGCGGGAGGCCCCCGCGTCAATCAGGGCGGCAACCGCCTCCAGGGAGCGTGCGCCGCCGCCGGCCTGGACCGGAACACCGGCGGCCCCCGCGATGGCGCGCACCGACGCAAGGTTCACTTGGACCCCCGTCCGCGCGCCTTCCAGGTCCACGACGTGGAGCCGGCCCGCCCCCTCGCCGCGCCACCGTCGCGCCATAGCCGCGGGGTCGTCGCCGTAAATCGTCTCGCGGGCGAAGTCGCCCTGGAAGAGCCGGACGCACTTCCCTCCGCGCAGGTCTATGGCGGGAATCACCTCGAACGCCACGGGCGTCTCCTTGGCCCTCGCGCCGCCGCCGGGGGCGCTACGAACCAGCGCCGCCCCGCGCGTGAGGAAGCACCATCCGCTCGACGAAGTTGCGGTAGATGCGCAGACCGTTCGCGCCGCTCTTCTCCGGGTGGAACTGCGTCGCGACGATCCGGTCCCTCCCCAGCACACTGGCGAAGCTGCAATCGACGTCGTAGTCGGTCGCCGCGATGACGCGGGCCGCTCCACGCCCGTTCGCCCCGCCGGCGGCGGTGGCGGCGTAGTAGCTGTGGACGAAGTAGAAGTTCGAGCCGTCGGGGATGCCATCCAAAAGTGGGTGTGGGCCGGTGGCCCGCACCTGGTTCCACCCCATGTGCGGGACCTTGGGGCCGGGCGGAAGGCGCCGCACCGTGCCGGGCAGGATTCCCAAGCACTCGGCGTCTTCCTCCTCGCTCCGGTCAAACAGCACCTGCAGCCCGATGCAGAC
>DAOUKZ010000023.1:0-2144 GCA_034420775.1 Dehalococcoidia bacterium | reverse complement strand
GCGGCGCCTGGGACAGATCGCGCAACCCCGCCAGCGCCCCGCCTGTTTCCTTGCCGCCGTGCTTTGACTCGGCCGCGGCAAGTCCGACGTCGGCCACTTCGACCGCGCTCATGAACCCCCGCAGCAGCGCCATGCCCTGCTGCAAGGTCTGTCCGAAGCGCTCCTCTTCGGCCTGAATGACACTCAGGACGGTGGCCCGCTCCCGTTCGAGCTCGGGGTACTGGTGCGCCATCTTCTCTATAGCAAGGTGGGAGAGGTCGCCGAGGAAGAGGCCCTCGATCCCCGCCCTGCGGGCGAACCGGACGGCGCGGCGCAGGATGCGGCGCAGCACGTAGCCGCGTCCCTCGTTCGACGGGGTCACCCCGTCGGCGATGAGGAACGTGACGCTCCTCGCGTGCTCGGCGAGGACGCGCAGGGCGTAGTCCGTCTCCTCGTCGGAGCCGTAGGACTTGCCCGCCAGCTTGGCCGCGCCCGCGACCAGGTAGTCGAAGGCATCGCTCTCGTAGGCCGAGAGGCGGCCCTGCATAATCGTGGCCGTCCGCTCCAGCCCCATGCCGGTGTCGATGTTGGGCGCGGGGAGCTTCGTCCGCGTCCCGTCGCGGTGGTGGTAGAACTGGGTGAAGACGAGGTTCCAGATCTCGACGAAGCGCTCGCCGCTGTCGGCGGGGGTGAGGTCGGCCCCGTACTCCTCGCCGTAGTCGTAGTGGATCTCGCTGCACGGGCCGCAGGGGCCCTCCTCGCCGGCGGGGCCCCAGAAGTTGTCCTCGTCGCCGTAGCGGACGATGCGCTCGGCGGGGACGCCGATGTCGCGCCAGTAGCCCTCCGCCTCGTCGTCGTCGAGGTAGATGCTCACCCACAGCCGTTCCTCGGGCAGCTCGAGCACCTTGGTGACGAACTCCCACGACCAGGCGATCGCTTCCTTCTTGAAGTAGTCGCCGATGCTGAAGTTCCCCAGCATCTCGAAGAACGTCAGATGCTTCGTGTCCCCCACGTTCTCGATGTCCGTGGTCCGGAAGCACTTCTGCGACGAGGCCAGCCGCGGGTTCGGCGGCTCGGCCTCCCCCGAGAAATACGACTTGAACTGCACCATGCCCGCGCTCGTGAGCAGCAGCGTCGGGTCGCCCACGGGGATCAGCGACGAAGACGGCGCGACGAGATGCCCCCGCTCGGCGAAAAAGTCGAGGTAGGCCTTGCGGATTTCGTCGGTCGTGGTCGGCGGCGGCATCGTGCGTTTCAACGCGAGAAGCGGAACGGTTTCATTCTAACAGTGCCAAGCGGCCCCTCAGGATCTCCGAGCCTTTGCGTTCCCAAGTTGCAGGCCGTTCCAGACCTCGTTTGACACTCCGCCGCGCCCTTCCTTACGCTAGGAACGTGGCGCCGCTCCTCTATTCCTCTCCTTCGCCTCCGGTTGCGTGGTAGCCGGCCGCTCCTCCTTCGAGCTTGTCACCGACCGCAAGGGGCTCGCGCGAACCGTCAAGGCCGCCCTCCGCGAGCCCGTGGTCGCCCTCGACACCGAGGCGAACGGCTATCACCGCTACCCCGAACGGGTCTGCCTCATCCAGGTCGCCACCCCGAAGCGCCTCTACGTCATCGACCCCATCGAGATCGACGACATGTCGCCCCTCGGGCCCCTCCTCGCGAGCAGGAACGTCGAAAAGATGATCCACGGCGCCGACTACGACATTCGCGGTCTCGACCGCGATTGGGGCTTCCGGGTCGCAAACATCTTCGACTCCAGCATCGCGGCCCGGTTCGCGGGCATGGAGAAGATCGGCCTCGCCGCCGCCCTCGAAGAATGCCTGGGCATCCACGTCGAAAAGCTGAAGCGGCTGCAGCGCGCCGACTGGAGCCGCCGCCCCCTCACCGACGAGGCCCTGACCTACGCCGCCGACGACGTGGCGCACATGCTGCCCCTTCGCGACGCCCTGCTCGAACGCCTCCAGGGCCTCGGGCGCGCCGCCTGGGCCGCCGAGGAGTTCGCCCGGCTCGAGGAGATCCGCTACTCGCCGCCGGACCCACCCGAAGTCGCCTGCTTCTCCTACAAGGGCAGCCGCGACCTCGACGGGCAGGGCCGCGCTATCCTGAAGGAGCTGGCCCTCGCCCGCGAAGCCGAAGCCCTGCGGCGCGGCGTTCCCACCTTCCGC
>DAOUKZ010000022.1:0-3257 GCA_034420775.1 Dehalococcoidia bacterium | reverse complement strand
GCGAGGGCGCGGCGTACGCGGACGTCCTGGAACATCGGGTCGTTGAAGTTGAAGTACAGGACGTAGGAGCTCTGCCAGCGGTACGTGTCCTGCTGGATGTCGGGCACGGCGGCGTTGACCTGTGCAGCCTCATCGGTGAAGACGTACTCGAGGTAGCTCAGCTGGCCCGAGATCAGCGCAGCCGTCCGGGCGGCGCGGTCTGGGATGATCAGGCTCTCGCTGGCGTCGGCGTACGGAAGCTGAGCGCCGTCCGCATCGACCTTGAAGTAGTCGGGGTTCCTGTCGAGGAAGACGCCGACGTCCTTCTCCCACCGGTTCAGGACGTAAGGCCCGGTGCCGATGGTCTGAACTTTCAGGTCGGGCGTCTCAGGCGCCGCGATGTAGGCTTCCCGGCCCGCCATCGCGAACGGCATGAGGGTGTCGATTTCCTTCATGTTGATCACGAGGGTCGTGGCGTCGGGGGCATCGAAGCTGTCGACGTTCCGGTAGCTGGACTTGTAGGAGCTGGCTTCCTCGAATGCGAGGCGCTCCAGGTTCCATTGCACGTCCTGCGCGGTGATGACGCGGCCGTTCGCCGGGTCGATGTCGTGGAACGTGACACCCTCACGCAGGGTGAAGGTCATCGTCAGTCCGTCGCTCGAGAAGGTGAGGTCCTCGGCGAGGTCGAGCTCGATGGTCACGTCGTTGGGCGTGTCGCCGCTGACGAGCTTGGTCAGGTGGTTGTACGCCGGGCTGACCGACTGCGCCGTCATGTGGTTGCCGAAGTGAGGATCGAGGTTCGGTAGGTTCGGGCAGCACCATGCCCAGGAGATCGTCCCGCCGTACCGGTCAAGGTTCGGGGGCTCCGGCGTAGCCGTCGGGTCCGGGACTGGGGTCGCCGTTGGCGCCGGGGCGTCGGTTGGTGCCGGGGCGTCGGTTGGCGCCGGGACGTCGGTCGGCGATGGGGCGTCGGTTGGCGATGGGGCGTCGGTTGGCGATGGGGCGTCGGTTGGCGCCGGCTCCGGGGTCGCCGTTGGCGGTGGCGGCGCGGGCGTGTTGGTGGGCGCCGGCGTTGCCGTCGGATCGGCGCCTCCGCAGGCGGCCACCAACAGCGCAACAATCGACACCAGGCTGATGAACAAGACCTTTCGCATAGAAGTACTCCTTCCGGGTTGGTTTGGTGCGTGGGCCTTAGGAGGAGACGGTATGAAGATGGGGCCCGGCGGGAGCTATCTCCCGTCGCGGAGCCGTGGGTCGAACTCGTCGCGAATGGCGTCGCCGAGGAGGTTAAAGGCGAGGACGGTGGTGGTGATCGCCAGGCCGGGGAAGAGCGCGATCCACGGGGCCACGATCATATACTGCCGGCCCTCACCGGCGAGCATTTCACCCCATGAAGGGAGGTTCGGCCCCAACCCGAGGAAAGAGAGCATGGCCTCGGCGATGATCGCAAAGCCAAGGTTAACGGTGACGAGCACGAGGATCGGCGCGGTGACATTGGGCAGGATGTGGCGGAACGCGATGCGCGGCCCGCTCGCCCCGATGGCGCGGGCGGCGTCGATGTACATGTTCTCTTTGGCCGAGAGCACTTCGGCGCGCATCACCCTCGCCCCGATGGGTGTCAGCACGAGTCCGAGCGCCAGGATGATCTTCTCGATACCGGCGCCCCACACCACGACCACGACCAGGGCCATGAGCAGTAAGGGCACAGACATGATCGCTTCCATGATCCGCTGCACGAAAGCGTCGAACCAGCCGCCAATGTAGCCCGACGCCAGTCCCCACAGCGCACCGTGGATGATGCCGGCGGCGACGGCGCCGATGCCGACGATCAGGGAGAGCCGCGCGCCGAAGAGGACGCGGCTGAAGGTATCCCGGCCGAGGTCGTCGGTACCGAAGAAATGGGCGGTGCTCGGCCCCTGCAAGCGGTCGAGGGGCACGGGCTCGGAGAAGTCGTAGGGAGCGATGACCTCGGCCGTAGCCGCGAGGAAGGCGACGACGAGGATCACGAAAGCGCCCACGGCCCCAAGGGGGTGCCGTCTGGAGAAGCTCCAAATCCCGGCGCCGAGACGCACTACCCAGTCAAGCGGGCCGGGCCGGCCGAACGGCTGCTCTATGGCACGTTCCGTCGCCATGGGCCGCCCGCCCTAGATGGTCCTCGCGCGCGGGTCGAGCCACGCGACGGCGATATCGATCAACAGATTGAGCAGCACGACCGCGAAGGCGAAGAAGATCGTCACGGCCTGCAGGGTGGTGTAGTCCCGTAGCTCGATGGAACTGATCACGAGGAGTCCGAGGCCGGGTATGGAGAAGATGCCCTCGATGACGATGGCGGCGGTAATGAGGTTGGCGAAGATGAGCCCGCCCACGGTGATGGTCGAGCCCATGGCGTTCTTCATGGCGTGGATGAAGATCACCGACCATTCGGAGAGGCCCTTGGCCCGGGCGGTGCGTATGTAGTCCTGCCGCAGCACCTCCAAGAGCGCGGAGCGAATGAATCGGGCCAGGATGCCCGCCGATATCGCGCCTGAAACGACGGCGGCGGGGAGAATCTGCTCGAGGTTCGTCAAGGGATCGTCGAAGAACCCTACATATCCCACGGGCTGGGCGTACTGCCAAAGGTTCGCGGGATAGACGACGATCAGCGTCGCCAACCAGAAGTTGGGCACGGCGAGCGCCACGATGGCGAAGACCCTCGCGGCGTAGTCCACCAGGGTGTCTTGCCAGATCGCCGAGATTACCCCGGCGGGGACCGCGATGATGAGGGCGAAGATGATCGCCAGGCCCGCGACTTCGAAGGTGATGGGAATGCGCCGCAGCACCTCGTCGACGATGGGGGAGCCGTCCGTTATCGAATTCCCCAGATCGCCCGTGAGATAGCTGCCAAGGGTGACGAAGTACTGCTCTACGTGGGGGACGTTCAGCCCCAAGTCTTCACGAATCGCCGCCTGTACGGACTCGTCTCTCGCCGACGTGGCGTTTTCGAGGAGGATATCGACGAAGTCACCCGGAACGAACCGGATGAACCAGAAAACAATGGTGAATACAAGAAGCGCGACAGGGATATAGAGAAGGAGCCTTCTGACGACATACGCCATTGGGCTCCTCCTCTATATCCCTTTTACGTTAGACCGTTTCGCTTGTTCGGTCCGCCGGAGCGGTTAGTTCTCGAACCAGATGTTCTCGTGGTCGCGCACGTAGGTCTCGATGGGCTGCGTGCGATAGCGTCCGAGGTCGTCCGACCGCACGTTCGCCTGCGCGAACGCGTGGGTGTTCGAGTC
>DAOUKZ010000021.1:0-30066 GCA_034420775.1 Dehalococcoidia bacterium | reverse complement strand
TACGCGGTCGAACTTCATCCTGAGTTACTTCCGGCCACCGCGCTGGAATGCCGCCGCCAAGCTGATCACGGTCAACATCGACCCCGACGAGATCAACCACAACAAGCAGTCCGAGGTCGGCATCGCCGCCGACGCGAAGGCGGCGCTGGAACAGCTCACGGCGGAGGCGGAATCGGCCGGGCTGTCGCTGGCGCGGGACTCGGAGTGGGTGCGGTCGCTGGAGGCAAAGCACGCCGCTAACGAGGAGCGGAACGACAGCGCGTGGAACTCGGACGCCGAGCCGATCAATCCGATGCGGATGATGAAGGAAGTGCGCGAGGCGATCGACCGCGACGCGGTGATCATCGTCGACGGGCATGACACGCTCAACTTCGGGCGGCAGTCGCTGCCCACGCACGAGCCGGGTCACCGGCTGAACGCGGGCACGCACGGCACGATGGGGATCGGCACGCCGTTCGCCCTCGGCGCCAAGGCGGCGCGCCCCGACAAGCAGGTCGTGCTCGTCTGCGGCGACGGCTCCTTCGGCTGGCTGGGGATGAACATCGACTCCGCCTGCCGCAACGACCTGCCCTTCGTCGCGGTGATCAACAACAACGGCAACATGACGGCACGCACCAAGGGACGGGAGCGGATCAAGGGCCATCTGCTGGGGCACAGCGACTACCAGAAGATCGCCGAGGCGTTCGGCGGCTACGGCGAGCGCGTCGAGCGCCCGGACGACATCCGGCCCGCCATAGAGCGGGCGCTGGCGTCGGGCAAGCCCGCGGTGGTCAACGTGATCACCGACCAGTTCGCCCGCTCCTCGACCTACTCGGGCTTCTTCGGCGAAGCGGGCGAGTACAGCTAGGCTCCCGCCGTGGAAGGCAAGCATGGTCGGTTGGCTGGCGAAGCGCTTCTCCGAGTGCCCACAATGCGGCAGCCCCAACGTGCGGGTGCCGTGGGGGCTCGCGGAGCGGGAGGCCGCCCGGCGCAGGGTCTGGGCGCTCCTCGCGCTCTGGCTCACCTACGGGGGCTGGATTGCAGCCGCGGCGCTGACCGGCTCCCTGTGGCTCTGGGTCGCGCCGGCGGCCGCCTACGGCGCGGCGACGCTGCTCTCACTCCGGCGCGCGGGTGTCGAGCGGCGGCGGCGGCGCTGCCTCGACTGCGGCCATGTCTGGGACGCCGGGCGCTAGGGGAGGAGGCCGCGGAGTGAAGCAGATCAAGCTCGGCGACCTCACCATCAAGAAGATCGTGGAGCGAGACCAGGGCGTCCACGACCCGCTGCAGTTCTTCGCCGCGGCGACGCAAGAGGCCGTCGACGCCCAGCGCGAGTGGGCCGCGCCCTATTTCCTCACCGACGACGGAATGATGCGCATGAGCATCCATTCCTATCTCGTCGAGTCGAAGCACCGCAAGATCCTCGTCGACACCTGCATCGGGGTCCACGGCGGGCCCGAGCAGCAGGCGCGGAACCAGATCGACGAGACGGCCTTCCCACGGGCGCTGAAGGCGGCGGGGGCGGCGCCGGAGGAGATCGACGTCGTAGTCTGCACCCACATGCACTTCGACCACACCGGCTGGAACACGCGGCTGGAGGACGGGAGGTTCGTCCCGACCTTCCCCAACGCGACCTATATCTTCTCGCGCCCCGAGTACGAGCACTGGAAGGACATTGAGGCCGGCGGGTGGAACGGCTTCTCGATCCACGAATGCGTCCTCCCCATCGTCGAGGCGGGGCAGGCGCTGTTCGTCGAGCCCGACCACGTCTTGGAGGAGGGGCTGAGCCTGGAGCACGTCCCCGGGCACACGCCGGGGGCGGTCTGCCTGAACCTCGAATCGAAGGGCGAGCGGGCCGCGATGTTCGGCGACATGATGCACCACCCCTTGCAGATCGGCGAGCCGGGGTGGACCCTTGGCGTGGACACCGATCAGGCGCAGGCGGCGAAGACCCGCACCGCCTTCCTGGAGCGCCACGCCGACAGCAACACGATCATGATGGCGGCCCACTTCGCGGGTCCGACCATCGGCCGCGTCGCCACGGTGCGGGGCGCCTGGCGGCTCGACGTCATCGAGGATTAAACAGGGGCGGACGAGGAAGGAAACGAACATGCTCAGCGACATGGCCAGGGGATTCCTGGAGAAGAACGAGATGGGGGTCTTCACCACCTTCCGCCGCGACGGCGGCGCGCAGATGAGCGTGGTGACCTGCGGGCTCTACGGCAACGGCATGGCCTTCACCGCCGACCGGCACCGAGCGAAGATGTTGAACGTGAAGCGGAACCCGAAGTGCTCGCTGCTGATCTCTCAGCGCGATTGGTGGGGGTACGTGGTCCTGGAGGGCCACGCCGAGATCATCGGTGAGGGCAACACCGGTCCGGAGGAGCTCCGTGTGGCGCTGCGCGACGTCTACCGCTCCGCGGCCCACAAGGACCACCCGAACTGGGAGGAGTACGACGAGGTGATGAAGGCGGACCGGCGCGAGATCATCGTCGTCGTGCCGGAGCGGGTCTACGGCTCGGCACTGTAGCCGGAGGAGGACAAGCATGAAGGCGGCGGTCTTCTACGGGGCGCATCAGCCCCTGGTCATCGAAGAGGTCGACGTGGCCGAGCCCATCGGGCGCGAGGTGCTGGTGCGCACCACGGCGAGCGGCGTCTGCCACAGCGACCTGCACTACGTCGACGGCACCGCGACGCTCCCCGGCGCGACCGTGCTCGGCCACGAGGCGACGGGCATCGTCGAGGAGGTCGGGCCGGAGGCGCGGTACGTGAAGCCGGGTGACCGGATCATCTCATGTCCGTCGGTCTTCTGCGGCGAGTGCGAGTCGTGCCTCACCGGCCATCCGGCGCGCTGCGACAACCGTCCCCGGCGCAGCAGGGCGGAGGGCCCGCGCCTGAGCAAGGGCGGCGAGAAGATCTGGCAGTTCGCCAACATCTCAAGCTACGCCGAGCAGATGCTGCTCCACGAGAACGCCTTGGTCAAGGTCGACGACGACATTCCCCACGAGATCATGGCGCTCATCGGCTGCGGGGTGACCACCGGCCTCGGCGCGGCGATCAACACCGCGCAGGTGCGGCCCGGCTCCACGGTGGCCGTCTTCGGCTGCGGCGGCGTCGGCCTCTCGGCGATGCAAGGCGCCGTCCTCTGCGGGGCGCGGATGGTCATCGCCGTCGACATCAACGAGTTCAAGCTGCGCACCGCGATGGACCTGGGCGCGACGCACGTCGTGGACGCCTCGACGCGCAACCCCGTGCAGGCCATCCAGGAGCTCACCGGCGGCGGCGTGGACTTCGCCTTCGAGGCGCTGGGGCTCAAGCTGACGGCGGAACAGGCCTACGAGTCGCTGCGCCGCGGCGGCGTGGCGACGATCATCGGCGTCCTCCCCGACGACGCGAAGATCGAGATCGACGGCCGCTCGCTGCTCACCGAGAAGAAGCTCCAGGGCAGCATCATGGGCTCCAACCGCTTCCGCTTCGACATGCCCATGTACATCGACCTCTACAAGCAGGGCCGCCTCAAGCTCGACGAAATGGTCACCCGCCGCGGCCGCCTCGAAGACGTCAACGAAGCCTTCCGCGCCATGAAAGCCGGCGAAGTCGCCCGCACCGTCCTCACGTTCGACTAGGCGATGCCGGAGATACCGGAGCTTGAGGCGGCGAAGGCGGCGCTGAACGCGCGGCTGGCGGGGCATGCGATCGAGGCGGCGCGGGTATTGACGCCGTTCTCGGTGCGGCGTCCGACGAAGGACGAGTTCGAGTGGCTGTTGGCCGGGAACCGTCTGGTGGAGACGTCGCGGCGGGGGAAGTACCTGCTGCTGCTGATGGAGTCGGGGCACGTGCTCGCCGTCCATCTGATGCTGACGGGGCGCTTCCAGTTCGCCGAGGGGAAGGCGCGGGAGAAGAAGCCGGGCAAGCGGGTGGGATGGATGCTCGACTTCGAGCACGGCGTCCAGCTCCGCTACTTCGACTACAACCGCGACGGGCGCGCCTACCTGGTCGAGGTCGACGCGCTGCCTGAGGTGCCGCAGTTCGACAAGATGGGACCCGACGCGCTCGACCCGGCGCTCACGTTCGAGGTCTTCTCGGAGCGGCTGAAGAAGTTCCCCGGCCAGATCAAGCGGAGCCTGGTCAACGCGGCCTTCGTCGCGGGCATCGGGAACGCCTACTCCGACGAAATCCTCTTCGCGGCCAGGGTCTACCCCTTCAAGCGGGCGCGCGAACTGACGGACGAGGAGCGGCGCCGGGTCTACGACGCTATCGGGAGCGTCTACGCGTGGGCCATGCCCATCGTCGCCGAGCGCATGGGCGACGTCATCGAGGAGAAGCACCGCGACTTCCTGAAGGTGCACCGCAAGGGCGGGGAGCCCTGCCCCGAGTGCGACCACACCATCACCGAAGTGAGCCCGAACCAGCGGGTGACGAGCTACTGCCGGCACTGCCAGCCGCAGTGGTAGCGGCCGTCGGGTCGTGAGCATTCGTGAGCGTCGTGAGCGCCATGAGCGTCGCGTTACCGACCCTTTCGGCTCCGAGCACGTCGGTGCGCCCCACCCTGCCCCTCCGGCGCGCCTAGCGGCGCGTACCCTCTTTCAGTTTCCCCCAAGAGGGGGACAGGCCGGAAGCGACGGGCGCGAGGCAGCGGGCTTCGATGACCGCTGGCGGTTGTGAGGGGGCCCCTCATCTCAATCTTCTCCCGTGGGGAGAAGAGGGAAGACCGCCCCACCCTGCCCCTCCGGCGCGCCTGGCGGCGCGTACCCTCTTTCAGTTTCCCCCGTGAGGGGGAAAGGCCGGAGGGGTGGACGATTCACGACTCGCCCGTTTCTACCCCTCGACGGCCTCGTGGGGCGAGCCGGAAAGTTTATGCAAGGTTCTCCAAGAGAAGAAGAGGTAAGAGGGGGACGTGCGCCGACAAGGGGACTCCTACGGCGCCGGACGGGGTTTCGCCTTTGACCGGCTTCCGTAGCGATGCTAGAATTCAGGGTGCTTGTGGAGTCCTTAACGGAAGGGGCGGAGGCAGAGGCCGAGGGAAGCCCGGCGGCCGGTTGAGCTAGGAGTCTCGGCGCGCCGCGCCAAGTCCTCCCCGATCTGGGGAGTTGCACGTGCGATATCGCCCACAGGTCTCTCGAACGAGAGATTTTTTCTTGCCCCCAACCTCGGCATAGCACGCACCGAGGGCCGCAGCAACCAATGAAGACACCCCCGACGATGAGTACGCCTCCGAAGACGATTGCATGGGCCGACGGCAAGGTCCGGTTCCTGGACCAGACACGGCTGCCGGTGGAGTCCGTCGTCCTCGAGATCGACGACTACCGCGACATGATCGAGGCGATCCGGTCGCTGCGCATCCGCGGGGCGCCCGCGCTCGGCGTGGCGGCGGCATACGGCATCGTGCTCGGCGCACGAGAGGCGGCGAGGGAGGCCGGGGCCAACGGCGCCGGGTTCACGGAACGCATCCGGAGCGTGGCGGGGGAGATCGCCGCGTCGCGGCCGACGGCGGTGAACGTGGCGTGGGCCACGGCCCGCATGGAGCGGACGCTCAGGGAGAGCGCCGAGCCGGAGGCCACCATCGCGGCGCTTCTCGCGGAGGCCGATGCCATCCTCGAGGAAGACCTCGCGGCCGGCAGGGCCATGGGCGCGCACGGCGCGGAGCTGATTCCGGACGGCGCGACGGTCCTGACCCACTGCAACACCGGCGGCCTGGCAACGTCGGGCTACGGAACGGCACTGGGCGTCATCAGGTCGGCGCACGGGGACGGGAAGTCGGTCCGCGTGATCGCGACCGAGACCCGGCCCCTGCTCCAAGGCGCGCGCCTGACCTCATGGGAGCTGGTGCGCGACGGCATCGAAGCGACCCTCATCACCGACTCGATGGCGGGGCACTTCCTCAAGTCGGGAACGGTCGACTGCACGGTCGTCGGCGCCGACCGCATCGCGATGAACGGCGACGTGGCCAACAAGATCGGCACCTACACCCTCGCGGTGCTGGCGAAAGAGAACGGCGTGCCGTTCTACGTCGCGGCGCCCGTGAGCACCATCGACCCCGCCATAGCCGACGGCGGCGAGATCCCCATCGAGGAGCGGCGGCCCGAAGAGGTGACGCGGTGGGGCGGCGTGCAGACCGCGCCCGAAGGCGTCAACGTGGCGAATCCCGCCTTCGACGTCACTCCCAACCGCTACGTCGCCGCGATCATCACCGAGCGCGGCGTGGCGCGCGCGCCCTACGGCGAGTCTCTCGCCAGGATGGCGACATGAGCGCGAGTCCGCGGGCGGAACTGGGCATCATCGGCGGCAGCGGCCTCTACGACATGGAGGGGCTGACCGACCGCGAAGAGGTGTCGATCTCGACGCCGTTCGGCGAGCCCAGCGGCACGATCGTCCTGGGCACCGTCGAGGGCCGGCGGCTCGCCTTCCTTCCCCGGCACGGCGTGGGGCATCGGCTGAGTCCGAGCGAGGTGCCGTTCCGCGCCAATATCTTTGCGTTGAAGACGTTGGGCGTCCACTCGGTCATCTCGATCAGCGCGGTTGGAAGCCTCCGCGAGGAGATTCAGCCGCTCGACATGGTCGTCCCCGATCAGGTCATCGACCGCACGAAGGGACGTCCGAGCACCTTCTTTTCGGGCGGCATCGTGGCCCACGCCGGCTTCGCCGACCCATTCTGCTCCGACCTGGGCCGCATCCTGTACGAAGAGGCCACGGCGGCCGGCGCGCGCGCCCATCTGGGCGGCGTGTACGTCGCGATGGAGGGGCCGCAGTTCTCCACGCGGGCGGAGTCGGAGCTCTACCGATCCTGGGGCGGCGCCGTCATCGGCATGACCGCGCTCCCCGAGGCCAAGCTGGCCCGCGAGGCCGAGCTCTGCTACGCGCTGCTGGCCTGCGCCACCGACTATGATTGCTGGCACCCCGACCACGACGACGTCACCGTCGAGATGATCATCGGCAACCTGCTGCGGAACGTCTCGATGGCCAAGGAGATCGCGCGGCGGGCCGCAGCGCGGATTGGCGACTGCCAAGGCTGCTGGTGCCAGGAGGCCCTGCGCGACGCCATCGTGACCTCGCCCGAACTCATCCCCGACAAGGTGCGGCGCGACCTGGCGCCGCTCATCGGCAAGTACGCGGAGGCCTCATGAGGCCCACGACGAATTGGCCGCAGGCACTAGCGGGAGCGGCGCGGGGCGCCGCTGGCGGCATGGCGCGCTGTACGGCATTCCCATCGTTCGGATGAGGGAGCATTGAGCGCCACGGAACTCAAGGAGTGACATCATGGCGGCAAGCAGTCCGCAAGAACCGTTCAAGAGGATTAGCGTTTCAGAAGCGAAGGAGATGCTCGACGCCGGCGGCGTCGAGCTGGTCGACGTGCGGCAGCCCGGCGAGTACGCCGCGGGGCACATCCACGGAGCGAAGCTCATTCCCGTGGACGGCCTGTTCGAGCGCATCGGGGAGGTCGCCGACGACCGCGACGTCATCTTCTACTGCGCGGTGGGTGTGCGGAGCGCCCTGGCGTGCGAGATCGGCGCCGCGATGGGCCTGACGCGCTGC
Organism: Dehalococcoidia bacterium; assembly: GCA_034420775.1. Lineage (GTDB taxonomy): Bacteria > Chloroflexota > Dehalococcoidia > SHYB01 > SHYB01 > DAOUKH01. Next base: position 22,557 of record DAOUKZ010000021.1, on the reverse strand, counting down.
CACAACGTCGAAGGCGGCTTTGAGGCGTGGTCGGGCGCGGAGTACCCGTCCGAGACCGGAGCGCCCGCGCTCAGCTAGCCGCGTCCCCGGCCCCGTTCGGGGCGGGGAGTTGAACGAGACCGGAGCCGGCGTGGGCGCGGCAGGCCTCGCGGCTTGCCGCCAAGCGCCGTGAAAGGGGTTGTATGCCCGCATACGACGTGAAGGACGTTTCCCTGGCCGACGCGGGGATCAAGCGGATCGAATGGGCGTCGCGGGAGATGCCCGTCCTGCGGAGCATCAAGGAACGCTTCGAGCGCGAGCAACCCCTCCACGGGCAGACACTGGCCTGCTGTCTCCACGTCACGACAGAGACGGCGAATCTGCTGCTGACGCTGCAGGCCGGCGGCGCCGACGTCTCGGTCTGCGCGAGCAACCCTCTGAGCACGCAGGACGAGGTCGCGGCGGCCCTGGCGACGGTCTACGGCATCCCGACCCACGCGATCAAAGGCGAGGACAACGAGACCTACTACCGCCACATCTCCTCGGTGCTCGACACGAAGCCGACGATCACGGTCGACGACGGGGCCGACCTCGTGGCGGAGGTCCACCAGAGCCGGACGGAGCTGCTGGGGACGATCGTCGCCGGCATGGAAGAGACTACGACCGGCATCATCCGGCTGAAGAGCATGGCCGCGGACGGTGCGCTGAAGTACCCCATCATCGCGGTGAACGACGCCGACACCAAGCACTTCTTCGACAACCGGTACGGAACCGGCCAGAGCACCATCGACGGCGTGACTCGCGCCACGAACGTGCTGTGGGCGGGGAAGAACGTGGTCGTGATCGGCTACGGCTGGTGCGGCCGGGGCGTCGCCTCGCGGGCGAAGGGCCTGGGGAGCCAGGTCATCGTCACCGAGGTGAACGCGGTCCGCGCCCTGGAAGCGGCCATGGACGGCTTCCAGGTGATGCCGATGGACGAGGCCGCCAAGATCGGCGACATCTTCATCACGGTGACGGGCGGGAAGTCGGGGATCGACGCCCGCCACTTCGCCGCGATGAAGGACGGCGCGATCATGGCCAACAGCGGCCACTTCAACGTCGAGATCAATATCGAGGCGCTGCAGGGGATGTCGGAGCGCCGCGAGGAACTGCGCCCCTTCGTGGAACAGTACACGCTGGAGGACGGGCGGCGGCTGGTGCTGCTGGCCGACGGCCGGCTCATCAACCTGGCTGCGGCGGAGGGACACCCCGCCAGCGTCATGGACATGAGCTTCGCCAATCAGGCGCTCTGCGCCGAGTACGTCGCGAGGCTCGACCAGCCGCTGGAGTCGGGCGTCCACCCCGTGCCGCCCGAGCTCGACCAAGAGGTCGCGCGCCTCAAACTGGAGTCGATGGGGATGAAGATCGACGCCCTGTCGCCGGAGCAGAAGACCTACCTGGAGAGCTGGTCGGCCGGCACGTAAGCCCGCCGCAGCAGCCCAAAGCCGGAGGAACCGAATGACCACCTTCATGGAATCGCCCTCGTACCTGTTCACCTCGGAATCGGTGACGGAGGGGCATCCCGACAAGCTGTGCGACCAGATATCGGACGCCATCCTCGACGCCGTCCTGTCGCGGGACGCGGACGCCCGCGTGGCGGTCGAGACGGCGACGACAACGGGTCTCGTGGCCGTGATGGGCGAGCTCACCACGGAGTCCTATGTCGATATCCCGAAGGTCGTACGGGAGACGGTGCGCGAGGCCGGGTACATCAAGCCCGAATACGGGATCGACTTCCAGAGCTGCGGCATCATCGTCTCGCTCAAAGAGCAGTCGCACGACATCGCCCTCGGCGTGGACGAGTCGAAGGAGGCGAAGGAGAGCGGGAAGGACGACGACCTCGACCTCATCGGCGCCGGCGACCAGGGCATGATGGTGGGCTTCGCCTGCAACGAGAGCGAGCCCTACGAGCCGGGGACGTTCATGCCCCTGCCGATCTTCCTGGCGCACCGCATGACGCAGCGGCTCGCCGAGCTGCGGAAGAACATGGCGCTGCCCTATCTGCGGCCGGACGGCAAGTCGCAGGTGACCGTTGAGTACAGCCACGGCAAGCCGAAGCGGGTGCACACCGCGGTGGTGAGCACGCAGCACGCCCCCGAGGTCTCGCCGGACGTGATCCGCCGGGACATGGAGGAGGAGGTCATCCGCCACGTCGTTCCCCGGCGTCTACGGGACGACCAGACGAAGTATTTCGTGAACCCCACCGGCCGGTTCGTGATCGGCGGGCCGACGGGCGACGCCGGCCTGACCGGCCGCAAGATTCTGGTGGACACCTACGGCGGCGTCGCCCGCCACGGCGGAGGCGCCTTCTCGGGCAAGGACCCGACGAAGGTCGACCGCTCCGGCGCCTACGCGGCACGGTGGGTGGCGAAGAACCTGGTCGCGGCCGGCGTCGCCGACCGCGTCGAGATCCAGCTTTCCTACGCCATCGGCGTGGCCCGCCCCATCTCGATCTCGGTGGAGACCTTTGGATCTTCGAACCTCGACGACGGCACGATCCTCGACCTCATCGACCGGCACTTCGACCTGCGCCCGATGGCGATCATGCGCGACCTGCGCCTGCAGCGCCCGATCTACTTGTCGAGCGCGAAGTACGGACATTTCGGGCGGAGCGACGTGACCTTCCCCTGGGAGGAGACGGCGCGGGCGGAGGCAATCGCGAAGGACGCGGGCCTGGCGCGGGCGTCGGACCGGACGTCGGAGAGCGCCGCCGCTGAGGCAGGGGCCTAGCGCGACAAGGAGGCGCCGCAGATGGGCGTCACGCCGATCAAGTTCGGCACCGACGGCTGGCGGGCCGTCATCGCCGAAGAGTACACGTTCGAGAACGTGCGGGCGTGCGCGCAGGGTGTGGCTTCCCTCCTGAAAGCGAACGGCCTCGCCGAGCGGGGCCTTGTCGTGGGCTACGACACCCGCTTCGGCTCGGAGGACTTCGCCGCCGCCGCCGCGGAGACGGCAGCCGCCCACGGCGTCGACGTGGCGCTGTCCGATCAGGCCTGTCCCACCCCCGCGGTCAGCTTCAATGTGCTGGCGCGGAAGGCGGGCGGCGGCATCGTCATCACCGCCAGTCACAATCCGGGGCAGTGGAACGGCTTCAAGTACAAGCCCGACTACGGCGGCAGCGCCTCCCCGGAGGTGGTCGCGGAGCTCGAGGGGCACATCGCCGAGGCGCAGCGCAACGGGAGCATGACCAAGAGTGCGAAGGGGGCCGTCACCACGTTCGACCCCGTCGGGCCATATCTGGAGCAGCTGAGCGCCCGCGCCGACCTCGACGCCATCCGGCAGGGCGGCTTCGACGTGGTGATCGACTCGATGCACGGCGTTGGCGCGGGGCTGACGGCACAGCTCGCCGGCGGCGGCAAGACGCGGGTGACCGAGCTGCGCGCCGAGCGCAACCCGGCTTTCCCCGGCATGGCGCAGCCCGAGCCGATCGCCCACAACCTCGAGCCGCTGACCGCAGTGGTCGCGGGGTCGGCTGCGGCGGTCGGGCTGGCCACCGATGGCGACGCGGACCGTCTGGGCCTGGTGGACGAGCACGGCGCCTTCGTCACACAGCTTCAGACACTGGCGCTGCTGGCCCTTTATCTGCTGGAAGTGCGCGGCGAGCGAGGGGCGCTGGTCAAGTCGATCACCACCACGAGCATGCTGTACCGGCTCGGGGAGATCTACGACGTGCCCGTCTTCGAGACGCCGGTGGGGTTCAAGCACCTGGGCCCGGTGATGATCCGCGAGGACGCGCTCATCGCCGGGGAGGAGAGCGGCGGCTACGGCTTCCGCGGCCACGTCCCCGAGCGGGACGGCATCCTCTCCGGCCTGTATATTCTCTCGATGATGGCGGCGCTGGGAAAGAAGCCCTCCGAGCTCATCGAGCATCTCTACGACAAGGTCGGACCGCACCACTACGACCGCATCGACCTGACCTTCGACGCGTCGGAGAAGGAGGCGGCGTTGGCGCGCTTGGACGCGGCCGCTCCCAAGGCACTGGGGGGCAGCGAAGTCTCGTCTATCGACAAGCAGGACGGTTTCCGGTTCCTGTTGGCCGACGGATCGTGGTCGCTGGTGCGGTTCTCGGGAACGGAGCCGCTGATGCGCGTCTACTGCGAAACGTCGAGCCCGGCGCGGGTGCAAGAGCTGTTGGCGGAGACCCGGGCGCTGACCGGGATTTAGGCCATGCAGCCGCTCGACGACCCCAGCGTCTACGCGCAGCTCGACCCGGGCGGTATGGGCCAGCTCATCGAGGCGATGCCCGACCACTGCGCGGAGGGCTACGCAGCGGCAAAGGGCTTTAGCCTACCGAGGGACTTTAAGCGGGCCGAGCGGGTGGTCGTCGCCGGCATGGGAAGCTCGGCGACCGCGGGCGACGTCGTCGCCGCGCTGCAATCGTTGGACCGCGGCACGCCGGTCGAGGTGGTGCGCGACTACACGCCGGATTTCGAGGTCGACCGCCGGGCACTCTTCATCGCGTCGAGCTTCTCCGGCAACACGGAAGAGACGCTCTCCGCCCTCGACTACGCCATGGTCCGCGGCGCGCGCTGTCTGGCCATCACCACCGGGGGCGACCTGGCGCAGCTCGCCGAGGCGCGCGGGGCGCCGCTCCTCACCTTCTCCTTCGACGGCCCACCGCGCAGCAGCATCGGCTGGAGTGTCTTCGCCCTCCTCGGCATCGTGCAGGGGCTGGAGCTCGCCCCGGCGCGGGACGCGGGCGGCGCCATCGACGAGCTCCGCAAGCTCGGCGAGGCGGTCCACCCCAACGCGTCGATGGACGGCAACCCCGCCAAGCAGTTGGCGGCCAAGATCGAGGGTCGCACCGCACTGATCGTCGGAGCGCAGCACCTGCGCCCGGCGGCACGGCGCTGGAAGACGCAGCTGTCGGAGAACGCGAAGTCGTGGGCCTTCTCCGAGGAGCTACCGGAGTTTGACCACAACACCATCGAGGGCCTACGGATGCCGCATCCCGCCGCGGTATTCGTGGTGCTGCTGCGCTCGACGCTGTACCACCGGCGTATCGCCGACCGCTTCAAGCTTACCGCCGAGGTACTGGCGCGAGAGGGCGTGGCATTCGAGCAGCCGGAGGCCCGCAGCGAGTCGGCGCTGGCGCAGATCATGACGGCCATGCTGCTCGGCGACTACTTCAGCTACTACGTCGCGCTGCTGCGAGGCCAGGACCCATCGGCGATCCCCAACATCGATTGGATCAAGGCCCGGCTCTCGGACTAGCCAGGGGAAGAGATGGACTTTCGCCTCTCGGCTGAGGAAGAGGCCTTCCGGGCCGAGGTCCGGCAGTGGATCGCTGATCATGCGCCGCCGGGCGGCTTCGGCGTGGACCGCGAGGAGCAGTTCGACCCCCGCTTCTGGGATCTGACGCAAGAGACGGCGAAGCATCTCGCGGAGAAGGGCTGGCTGACGCTGGCCTGGCCCAAGGAGTACGGCGGGCAGGGACGCAGCGTAATCGAGCAGGCCGTCTTCCAAGAGGAGACGATGTTCGCCGGCGTCCCCGGGACGACGATGGGGATCGGCGGGACGCAGTGGGTGGGGCCGACCCTCATCCTGCACGGCACCAAGGAGCAGAAGCGCGCACACCTGCGACCCATCGCCAACGCCGAGGCGTGGTGGTGCACCGGTTACAGCGAGCCGGGATCGGGTTCCGACTTGGCGGCCCTGCAGCTGCGCGCGGAGAAGGACGGCGACAGCTACGTGCTGAACGGGCAGAAGACGTGGACGAGCGGCGCCCACGTCTCCGGCTGGTGCTGGCTGGCGGCGCGGACGGACTTCGAGGCGCCGAAGCACAAGGGCATCAGCGTCTTCCTGGTGGACATGGAGACTCCCGGCGTGCAGACCCGCACCATCATCAACATGGCGGGGCAGCACTCGTTCAACGAGATCTATTTCGACAACGCGCGCGTGCCGGCGGAGAACCTCGTCGGCGGCGAGAACCAAGGCTGGTACATCGTGGCCACCGCGCTCGATTTCGAGCGTTCGGGCATCACTTACGCCGCCTACTCACGGAAGACGCTGGCACTCATCGAGCGCTTCATGGAGGAGGGCCGCGCCGCGGGACAGGCGTGGGCGCACGACCCTATCGCGCGGCACCTCGCCGCCGACGTCGCGGTGCAGGTCGCCATTCAGCGGAGCTTCGCCTACCGCGTGGCGTGGATGCAAAGCCGGGGCCTGGTGCCGAACCAGGAGGCGTCGGTGGCCAAGGTGTTCGGCTCGGAGACGCAGCAACGCGCCGCTCAGGCAGCGCTGCGGATCGCGGGCCTGGCGGGCCAGGTAACCGATGGCGTCCGCGCCCCCATGCAGGGCCATGCGCTGACGCAGTACCTCAGCTCGATCTCGGTGACGATCGCGGCGGGCACGTCGGAGATTCAGCGCAACATCATCGCCACCCGCGGCCAGGGGCTGCCTCGGAGCTAGCGGAGGCGCGGCTCGGACGCGCCCTCCCTCAATCCCTCCCAAGAGGGAGGGAGGTTTAAGGGGCGGGGCGGCGGCGGCGAACGTCGGGGCCTTTGGCGGTTGGTAGGGGCCCTCATCTCAGTCTTCTCCCGTGGGAGACCATTGCAAAATGGGGCTGCGGGCTACGTTGATGATGGCGCACCCCTCCCGGCCCCCTCCCTCACCCCAACCCTCTCCCGCCGGGAGAGGGGGAAGACCTCCCCGCTCCTCCTGTTTTCCAGCTCACCGCCAGTTACGCAAGGGCCTCCGGGGAGAGAAGAGGCAAGACCTCCCCACCTCACCCACAAGAGGTGGCCCCTACAGGGACAATCCCCTTGCCCGCGTCGCGGGTTGTGCAAAGGTCTCCGTGGGGAGAAGAGGTCCGGATCGTGGCGCCTGACGGCGCGTGCCCTCTTTCGGTTTCCCCCAAAGGGGGAAAGGCCGGAGGGGAGGGCGACCACAAGGGTCGCCCCTACAGAGAAGATCTCCTGGCCGCGGCTCGCGGCGGCTAAGCGGCTAGCGCTTGGTCCACTGCGGCGCCTTGCGGGCGCGCTTGAGGCCGTACTTCTTGCGCTCCTTGATCCTGGGGTCGCGGGTGAGCATGCCCGCGTGACGCAGGACCGGACGCAGGGCCTCATCGGAGTCGAGGAGGGCGCGGGCGAGGCCGTGGCGAATGGCGCCGGCCTGCGCGGCGACGCCGCCACCCTTGACCTTGACCATCGCGTTGTAGCGGTTGGCGTTGTTCGTCGTGCGAAGCGGCTCGATGGCGTGGGCCTGGAGCCTGGGGAGCGGAATCGCCGACTCCAGCGGCTTGCCGTTGACGACCACGGCGCCGCTGCCGGGCACGATGCGCACCTGCGCGATCGCTTCCTTGCGCCGGCCGGTGCCGGAGTTGTACTGCTGCTGGGCCTGTCCAGTAGTCATACGCCGCTCTCTCTATTCCGATTCCGGCTCGCCGGTGTCGCCGGTCTCTTTCGCCTTCTTGGCCGTGGTCCGCTTCCTTGCCGGCGCCCGTTTTCGCGCCGGCTTCTTGGCCTCTGGGGCCTCTTCCGTCTCTTCGACAGGCGCCGCTTCCGCGACGGCCTCCTCAGCCTCTTGGGGCTCCTCATCAGCCGGCGCCGCTTCCGTAGTCTCCGCGGCCGCTTCCGCCTTGGCGGCCTCGGCCGCCTTCTTGGGCGTGCTCCGTTTCCTCGCCGGCTGCCGCTTTCGCGCCGGCTTCTTCGGGGCCTCTTCGGCCTGCGCGGCCTCTTCCGTCTCCTCGACGGGCGCCGCCTCCGCGACGGCTTCCTCGGCCTCCGGCGCCGCCTCTTCCTCGATCAGCTCCTCTTCCACGACGGCGTCAGCAGCGGCTTCGGCCGCTTCCATCTCGGCGCGGCGCGCGGCGCGCTCGGCTTTGGTCGGTCTCGGCTTCTTCTTCGGCCTGCCGACGCGATCGGGCCGGGAGAGTTCTTTGATCTGGGCGCCGTGCGGGTGGGTGTCCTCGGCGTAAACCTTGAGTTTGCGCAGCAGGCGGCGTCCGAGCGGGCCCTTGGGGAGCATGCCCCAGACAGCATACTCCATCACGCGCCGCGGCGACTTCTCCATCATGCGGTCAAAGGAGAGCGCCTTCAGGCCGCCGGGGTAGCCGCTGTGCGAGTAGTACGTCTTGTCGGTCCGCTTCGCGCCGCTGACCCTGATCTTGGCCGCGTTGACGATGACAACGAAGTCGCCCACGTCCATGTGTGGTGTGAAGGAGGGCTTGTCCTTGCCGCGCAGGATGCGGGCGGCCTCGGAGGCGACGCGGCCCAGCGGACGGTCGGCGGCGTCGATGATGCGCCAACCCCGCTTGACCTCGGCGGCGCGAGGGGAGTAGGTCGTTTGTGTCGTATTCATGATGTTGGTCCGGCTAAGACTGTCTTTCGCGTTTCGTTCGCGGCGTTGCGCGGATCGTCCAGTTCGGGGAGCCGCACGGCAACGAGGGTGAGTCCGTGGGCGGGGAGCGTGGGGCCGGCGGCGCCTCGTACACCGCAGTCCCGCACCCGTTCGAGCTCGGCGAGGTCGACCTTGCCGAGCCCCACCTCGACGACGCCCCCGGCCATGCGCCGCACCTGCTGGTGGAGGAACGAGTCCCCGGTCACGTCGAAGGTGATGAGGTCGCCGTCGCGGCTCAACTCCGAGCGGGTGAGCGTCTTTCGCGTTCGCGCCTTTGGCGGAAGGTCGGGCCCGGCGAAGGGAGCGAAGTCGTGCTCGCCGAGAAAGAGCGCCGCGGCGCTGCACATCGCGTCGAAGTCGAGCGGGGCGGGAATCCAGTAGGCGCGGTCGCGCATCAGCGGAGAAGGAGCCCGGCGGTTGAGGACGAGATACCGGTACTCGCGGGCACTGGCCCGGACCCGCACGTCGTAGTCCATCGGAATCTCGAAAGCATCGAGGACGGCGACGTCGTCGGGGAGGTAGTGGTTGAGCGCCCGCGTGAACGTCTCAGGTTCGTGGCGGGAGGCGCTGCGGAACGTAACCACCTGCCCCTCGGCGGAGACGCCGGCGTCGGTGCGGCTGGCGCAGGCGACGCGGAGCTGCTCGCCGGTGAAGGCGGCGATGGCCCGTTCCAACTCGCCCTGGACCGTCGGCAGACCGGCCTGGAGCTGGAAGCCGTGATATCGCGCCCCGTCGTACTCGACGATCAGGGCGATCTTCTTAAGGTGCATCGTGGGGCTCGCTAGACGAGCTCCACTTGCGCCATAGGCGCCATATCGCCCTTGCGGGGGCCGAGCTTGGTGATGCGGGTGTAGCCGCCGGCCCGTTCTTCGTAGCGGGGCGCGATTTCGTCGAACAGTTTCTTGACGACGCCGGTATCGAAGATGAACGCCAGCGCCCGCCGCCGATGGGAAAGGTCGCCCTTCTTGCCGAGGGTGATCATCCGCTCGGTAAGGCTGCGGACTTCCTTCGCCTTGGCTTCAGTGGTGACGAGCTTCTCGTGGCGAAGCAGGTCGGTGACCTGATTGCGGTAGAGCGCGCGACGGTGCGTCGAGCTTCTCCCGAGGCGCCGCCCTGCCATTCGGTGTCTCATTGCCAGTCCTATTCCGTTTCCGTGTCGTCCTTTTCTTCTTGGCCCAATAGCGCGCGCAACGCGGAGAGGTCCTTCACCGGCTCGTCGCTGATCCTCCGCGGCTTCTCCGCCTCGGCTTCCTCGTCTGCCGAATCGGCCTCGTGTGCGGGCGGCTCGTCGTCCGGCGCGAACGACCTCGGCAGCGACAGGACGTCGACTTCCGCGTCGGCCTCCTCTGCGAGCGCGGCCACTTCGGCATCTTCTTCAGTGGTGGGGATGCCGAGCGCGTCGAGGCGTTCGTTGAGCTCATCAAGCGACTTCTGTCCGAAGTTCTTGATGGCGAGCAGCTCCTCTCGGTTTTTGTCGAGAATCTCGCCGACCGTGTCGATCTTGCTGCGTTTCAGGCAGTTCAGCGTGCGCACGGAAAGCTCGAGCTTCTCGATCGGCATGTTGTAGTGCTCGCTCGACACGCCGGCGCGCAGGCCCTTGCGGCCCTCGTCCGGCTCCTGGCCGATCGTGGCGAACATGCCGAACGACTCGATGAGGAGTTGGGCCGACTCGCGCATCGCCTCCAGCGGGCTCTTGGAGCCGTCGGTCCAGATCTCGATGGTCAGCTTTTCGTAGTCGGTAATCTGGCCCACGCGGGTCTTCTCGACGTGATAGTTGACCCGCTTGATGGGCGTGTAGATCGCATCGACGGGGAGCACACCGATGGGCTGTTCCTCGACGGGCGTGGCGGGTTTGTAGCCCTTGCCCTGCTCGACGTGCAGGTCCATGGAGAGCCGCGCGTCGGCGCTGCTGAGGCCGGCGATATAGGCCTCGGGGTTCACGATGTCGTAGTCCGCCGAGGGCTGAATGTCGCCCGCGGTGACCTGTCCCGGCCCCTGCACCTCGAGCCGGAGTGTGCCCGGCCGGTCGGAGTGGCCGCGCAGGCGGACGCTCTTGATGTTCAGAATGATCTCGGTCACGTCCTCGCGGATGCCGGGCAGCGTCGAGTACTCGTGTTGGACGCCGTCGATGCGGACGGCGTGGACCGCCGAACCGACGAGCGAGTTCAGCAACACGCGCCGCAGGGCGTTGCCCAACGTCGCGCCGAAGCCGCGCTCAAGGGGCTCGGCGACAAACTTGCCGTACTCGTCCGCCAGCTCCTCCGCCTCGATGGAGGGGATCGCGGGGGGGACTTCAACTATGGGCGCTTCGGGGCCTGGCTCAATGCCGATCGTCACGCTAAGCACTCCTACCGAGCGTAAAACTCCACGATCATCCGGTCGTCGACCTTGACGTCCATCTCGGACGGTTCGGGCAGCGCCTCGACCTTGCCGGTCACGGCCTCGGCGTCGAGCGAGAGCCACTTCGGCAGGGGTTTGCGCCGCAGGTCGGCCACGATGATCTTGTACAACTCCGTGTTTCGGGCGCGCTCGGTCCACCCGATCACGTCACCCTCCTTGATCCTGAACGACGGGATGTCGACCCGCCGGTCGTTCACCGTCATGTGACGGTGGCGAATGGCCTGGCGGGCCTGGGCCCGCGATTCGGCGAAGCCGAGCCGGTAGACCACGTTGTCGAGCCTGCGCTCCAGGAACTGGAGCAGGTGCTCGCCGGTCACGCCGGACTTTCGCGAGGCTTCTTCGTAGTAGCTATAGAACTGGCGCTCAAGCACGCCGTAGATGGAGCGCGCCCGCTTTTTCTCTTTGAGCTGCATGCCGTGCTCGGAGACGCGGCGGCGACGGGATGCGCCATGCTGTCCGGGCGGATTGCTCCGTTTCTCGATAGCGCATTTCGGGGTGAGACAGCGCTCGCCCTTCAGGAACAGCTTCTCTCCCGCTCTCCGGCAGAGCCGGCAGACGGGGCCGGTGTATCTGGCCACCTTGCCTCCTTGGTCTTCCCTAGTCCGAGCCTTAGACGCGGCGCTTCTTGCGCGCCCGCACGCCGTTGTGGGGAATCGGGGTCACGTCGCGGATGCTGGTGACTTGGATTCCCGACGCCTGGAGCGACCGGATCGCGGCCTCACGGCCCGATCCCGGCCCGCGCACCATGACTTCCACCTGCCGCATGCCGTTGTCCATGCCGCGCTTGGCGGCTTCCTCGGCGGCGCGCTGGGCCGCGAAGGCGGTCCCTTTCCGCGACCCCTTGAAGCCGACGGCGCCCGAACTGCCCCACGAGATTACGTTGCCCGCGAGGTCGGTCAGCGTCACCCGGGTGTTGTTGAACGTCGATTGGATGTAGGCGCGGCCCTGCGGCACGTTCTTGCGCTCGCGACGGCGCCCTCGTTGTTTCTTCGCCATGGTGTTCTTGCCTCAGCCGTGCCTGGCAGTGTTACTTCTTCGCGGCGCGGCGCTTGCCTGCCACGGTGCGCTTCGCGCCGCGCTTCGTCCGCGCGTTCGTCTTCGTCCGCTGTCCGCGCACCGGGAGCGCCCGCCGGTGACGGAACCCACGGTAGCTGCCGATGTCGATGAGCCGGCGGATATTCTGTGTGGTCTCGCGGCGGAGGTCGCCTTCGATCAAATAGCCGCTGCCGTCGATGGCGGCGCGGACGCGGTTGAGCTCGTCCTCGGTCAGGTCCTTGACGCGCGGGTTGCCGTCGAGGCCAACGCGCTCCACGATCTGCTTCGCCCGCGTGGGGCCGATGCCGTGGATGTACCGCACCGCGATCTCTACGCGCTTGTTATCGGGAATATCGACGCCCGCGACTCGAGCCATGGTTTCGCCCTTTCGCTTCCGCTATCCCTGCCGCTGCTTATGCTTGGCGTTGACGCAGATGATGCGCAGCGTCCCCTTGCGGCGAATGACTTTGCATTTGTCGCAGCGGGGCTTGATGGATGCTCGCACTTTCATCGGCTTTTCCTTGTCGCACTACTTGAATCGATAGGTGATGCGGCCTCGCGCCAAGTCGTAGGGCGAAAGCTCGACGAGGACACGGTCGCCGGGGAGAATCTTGATGAAGTTCATCCTGATCTTGCCCGAGACGTGCGCCAACACCTTGTGGCTGTTGGGCAGGTCGACGCGGAACATCGCGTTGGGCAGGGTCTCCGAAACCGTTCCTTCGACTTCAATCGCTTGTTTTCTTGGCAAACCGTGTGCTCCTAAGCTCTCCCTATCGCATAGTCCTTGTCGCGCCGCGCGGTCAGAATTTCAGGGCCGTCCTCAAGGATGGCCACCGTATGTTCGTAATGGGCCGACAGCGCCCCGTCTTCAGTGACGACGGTCCAACCGTCGGACAACAGCCTTGTCTTCCAGCCTCCTACGTTCACCATCGGCTCGATAGCCAAGACCAAGCCTTTCCGCAGAAGCAGGCCCCGTCCCGGCTCGCCGAAATTGGGTACCGACGGCTCTTCGTGAAGGTCCCGCCCGATCCCATGTCCGACGTACTCTCGCACCACGGAAAGGCCCCGCTTATCGGCGCAGGCTTGCGCGGCGGCGGAGACGTCGCCCATCCGGGCGCCCACGCGGCACTGCTCGATGGCCGCGTAGAGCGAGTCCTCGGCGCAGTCGGTCACCGCTCGTGCCGCTTCCGAGGCTTCGCCCACCGGAATGGTCACCGCGGAATCGCCGTGGAAACCGTCCACAATGGCGCCGCAATCGATGCTCAATATGTCGCCGTCTTTCAGCCTCCGATTTCCCGGAATTCCGTGCACGACCTCTTCATTGAGCGACGTGCAAATCGACGCGGGAAAGCCGCGGTACCCCAAGAACGAGGGGACTGCGCCTTCGCCCGTAATCGTGCCGTATGCGATGTCGTCGAGCTCTTTGGTGGTGACTCCCGGACGCGCCGCCGCCAAGACCCGGTCGATGGTCTTCGCGACGACCGCTCCCGCCCGGCGCATTACGTCGATCTCGGCGTCGGACTTAATGATGACGCCTGTCGGCTTGATGCGGGGCTGCTCCACTCTCATGAAAACCTTTCTATTTTAGGACATCCACGAGATTTTTGCCTACTTGTTCGATACTGGCCTCACCGTTGACCTCCACCAACCGGCCGACGGCGCGGTAGCTCTCGATCATCGGGGCCGTCTGTTCCTGGTAGACGTTGAGGCGGCGCCTGGCGGTGGCTTCATCGTCGTCGGCGCGGCCGCGTCCGGCTATGCGCTTCAGGAGCTCCTCGTCGGAGACCTTGACGTAGACGATCTTGTCGATGCCCGCGGCGCCGGCGCCGGCGAGCGCCACATCGAGCGCGTCGGCCTGGTCGCGGTTCCGGGGGTAGCCGTCGAGGATGTAGCCCTTGGCGCAGTCGGGCCGTTCGATGCGGCCCAAGATCATCTTGATGGTGACCTCGTTGGGGACCAGTTCGCCGCGCTCCATATACTGCTTGGCCAGCAGGCCGAGCTCGGTGCCCCGCTCCTGCTCCTCGCGGAAGAGGTCGCCCGACGAGATGTGGGCGATGCCGAACGCATTCGTCAGCGTCGCCGCTTGGGTGCCCTTGCCGGACCCCGGCGCTCCTACCAGGATGATGCGCACGACAGTCCCTTTCGGCCAACGGTTGTTCGCGCCGTACACGTCATCGGATGAAGCCCTCGTAGCGCCGCATCATCAGCTGCGCCTCGAGCTGACGCATGGTGTCGAGGGAGACACCGACCACGATAAGCAGCGCGGCGGCGCTGAGTCCGAGCTGGCCGATGCCGACCAGCCCGCGGGCGAAGAAGGGCATGATGGCGACAAGGCCCAGGAAGATTGCGCCGCCGGTGGTGATACGGATGATCACGCGGTTCAGATATTCCTCTGTGGGGCGTCCAGGCCGGATGCCTGGCACGAAGCCGCCGTTCTTCTGCAGGTTCTCCGCCAGGTTTTGCTGTTGGAAGATGACCAACGTGTAGAAGAAGGTGAATGCCACGACCAGGAGGAACGTCAGCAGCCAGTAGAGCCCGCCCGTGGGCGCGAACAGGTCTTGCACCGACCGCGCGAAGCTCGAGAGGCCCGTGCTTTCCACCCCGACGAAGTAACTGGCCACGATCGAGGGGAAGATCATGATAGAGAAGGCGAAGATGAGCGGGATCATCCCCGCCGAGTTCACTCGGAGCGGGATGTAGGACGATCCCGCCTGGCGGTACATCCTCCCGCCGCGGAAGAGGCTCCGTCCGTACTGCACAGGGATCCGCCGCTGTCCTTCGGTGACCACCACGATGGCGTAGACGATCGCGATGGCCGCGATCACGAGCAGCACCACGCCGCTGGTCACACCCTCGGCATCGAGGAGCTGTTGCGAGATCGACGGCAGGCTGGCCACGATGCCGCCGAAGATGATCAGCGAGATGCCGTTGCCGATGCCCTTTTCCGTGATGAGCTCGCCGAGCCAGACGAGGAACATCGTCCCAGCCACCAGCGAGAACAGCATGGCGATGGTGCCAAGGCTATCTTCGCTGCTGAAGCTCACCCCCGAAATGACGCCATAGCGCTGGAGGAGGAGCAACTGGCCGTAGCCCTGGGCGAAAGCCAGCGGAACGGTGAGCCAGTGGGTGTACTGGCTGATCTTCTGGCGGCCATATTCGCCCTCCCGCGCGATCGCCTGCAGGCGCGGGATGACCGGCACGAGGAGCTGCATGATGATCGAGGCGGTGATGTAGGGGTAGACCCCCATGGAGGCGATGCTGAGGTTTCGAAGCGCCCCACCACTGAAGACGTCGAGAAAGCCAAGCAACGCGTCGCCCTGGAAGACCCGGTCGAGCTCATCGGCGTCCACGCCGGGAACGGGGACGTTCGCGACGAAGCGAAAGACGACCAGCATCGCCAGTGTGAAGAGGATCTTGAAGCGCAGGTCCGGTTGGCGGAACGCGTCCCCGATCGCGGAGAGGAAGCGAACGCTACTCGGCTGGGCCTGTTGCTGCTGCACCGATCACCTCGACCTTGCCCTTGGCCGCTTCGATCTTCTGCTTCGCCGAATCGGAGAACTTGTTCGCGCTCACTTCGAGCGCCTTGGTGAGCTCGCCATTGCCCAGAATCTTGACCGGCGTCTTGAGCGTGCGGACCAGCCCCTTGGCGAGGAGCGCTTCGGGTGTCACCACGGCCCCGTCGTCGAACCGATCCAGGGAGGCGACGTTGACCACCTGGTACTCGACGCGGAACGGGTTGCGAAAGCCGCGGTGATGCGGCATGCGCTTCACAAACGGAAGCTGACCGCCCTCGAATCCGGGCCGGAGGCGAAAGCCGGAGCGTGCCTTCTGGCCCTTCGAGCCTTTACCGGCGAAGGTCCCCTTGCCGCTGCCGACGCCGCGGCCCAGGCGCTTCGCCGGCTTGGCGATGACCGGTCGTTTGAGCTCGTGTTCTCTCATAGCGTGTCGACCTTCACCAGGTGACGGACCTTATGGACCATGCCGCGCACCGAGGGCGTGTCCTCTTTCTCAACGGCATGCCGGATGCGGCGCAGGCCCAGGGCCTTGACGGTCGCGCCCTGGTCCTTCTCGTAGCCGATGGGGCTTTTTACTAAGGTGATGCGGAGCTTGCCCATGACTCGCCTCTAGGAACCCGCCTCTGGGGCAGGCTGCTGTTCGGCGGCGGCCCGCGCCGCCGACTCGGCGCTGGCTAGGGCCGCGCCCACGGCGCCTCGGGGCTCACGGTCGCGTGGCTCGCGGTCACGTGGCTCACGGTCCTCACGGGGCCGGCGCTGGGCAGGGCGGGGCGGCCGCGGCGACCGCGGCTCGGGCGGCGGCGACGCCAGCTGCTCGGCGGCGAGCGCCTTGCGCGCCTCGACAGCGTTCTCAGGTATGCGCATCTCGTCCAGCGCCATGAAGGTCGCCTTCACTACGTTGATCGGATTGCGCGAGCCGAGCACCTTGCTGAGCAGGTCCCGGATACCCGCGGCCTGCGCAACGGCGCGCACGCCCGCGCCCGCGATCACACCCGTGCCGGGCGCGGCGGGCTTGAGCACGATCTTCGTTGCGCCGAACTTGATGACGCGCTCGTGGGGAATCGTGCTCCCCTTCAGCGCGAGTTTGACCATGTTCTTGCGGGCGATCGTCGTGCCCTTCCGTACCGCCTCGGGGACTTCGCCGGCCTTGCCTAGGCCGATACCCACCGAACCCGAGCCGTCGCCGACAACGACCATCGCGTTGAAACTGAAGTTGCGCCCGCCCTTCACCACCTTGGCGACGCGCTTGATGCTGACGACCCGCTCCTGCAAGCCCATCGCGGCGAGCTCGCTGGTGCGGTCTCTTCGTTGCATAGTCAAAAGACAAGGCCCCCTTTACGCGCTGCCTCGGCCAGGGCGCGCACCCTGCCGTGATAGCGAAAGCCGCCGCGGTCGAAGACGACCCGCTTGACGCCAGCCTCCGCGGCGCGCTTGGCCAGGAGCTCGCCGACTTGCGCGGCGCGTTCGACCTTGCGTCCCGAAGCAGTCCGCAGCGGTGCCTCAAGCGTGGAGGCGGCGGCGACCGTCGCCCCGCGGGAGTCGTCGATCACCTGTGCATAGATATGGTTAAGGCTGCGATATACGGCCAGCCGGGGACGTTCCGTCACGCCCCGGACCCGCTGCCGCACCCGCCGGTGGCGCACGATTCTCGCCTTCGCCGCCGTCCTTGCCCGTTGCGCCATAGTCCTCTCGGTCCTCTTGTCTCGTCGTCTCGCTCTACGATGCCGGAACGGCTAGAGCTTCTTGCCGCCCTTGCCCGGCTTTAGTTTCACGTTCTCGCCCGCGTAGCGGATCCCCTTGCCCTTGTAGCGGTCGGGGGGCCGCAGCTTGCGGATCTTGGCCGCCATCAGCTCGACGATCTCCTTCTCCGCCCCGCGGACGTGGATACGCGTCTGGCCTTCGACCTCAAGCTCGATCCCGGGCAAAGGCTCGACGTGTACCTGATGGCTCAGCCCAACCTGAAGCTGAACGCCCGCGCCCTGCTGCGACGCGCGGTAGCCCACGCCGACGATGTCCAGCGAGCGCTGATAACCCTCGCTCACGCCGATGACCATGTTGTTGATCAACGACCGTGTCAGGCCGTGGAGCGAGCGGGCCTCTTTCTCGTCGTTCTTCCGCGTCACGACGATCGCGCCGTCGCGCCGCTCGATGACCACGAGGTCGCTGAACTCGCGCGCGAGCTCGCCCTTGGGACCCTTGGCCTTGACCATCGAGCCGTCGACCTCGACGTTGACGCCGGCGGGGATGGGAACGGGCAATTTACCTACACGTGACATAGCGGTTCGTCCTGTTTACCAGACGACGCAGAGCACCTCGCCCCCGACCTTCTCACGCCAAGCCTGCTGGCCCGTCATGATGCCCTTCGGGGTCGAGACGATGGTCGTGCCGAGTCCCCCGTACACGCGAGGGACTTCGTTGTGGCCCGAATAGATGCGCAGCGACGGCTTGCTGACGCGTTGCAACCCGGTGATCGCCGGCGCGCTCTTCTCGCCGTAGATGAGGTAGATCTTGAGTTGGCGCTGCGGCCCGCTCTTCTGGGCGGCGAAGTCGCGGACGAAGCCTTCCTCTTTCAGGATGCCGCAGATGGACTCCTTCACCTTGGAGTACGGCACCGTCACGGACGAATGCCCCGCCGAGGAGGCGTTACGGACGCGGGTGAGCAGGTCGGCGATTGGGTCGGTATTCACGGTTCAACTACTGCCTTGTCTCTACCAGCTTGCTTTGCGGACGCCTGGGATCTCGCCCCGCAGGGCCAGCTCGCGGAAGCAGATGCGGCACAGCCCAAACATGCGGATGTAGGCGCGGGGACGCCCACAGCGATAGCAGCGGTTATGTCCCTGCACGCCGTACTTTGGGGCGCGCTTCCACTTCTCGATCTTGCCTTTCTTGGCCAACGATTCCTCCGTTACTCTTCGGCGCCGTCCTACGCGGCCGCCTCTTCGGTCTCTCTGGCAAAGGCGAACCCCAGATGCTTCAACAGGGACTTCCCCTGTTCGTCGTTGGGGGCGCTGGTGACGATCGTAATCTGGAACCCGCGCAGCCGGTCGATGCTGTTGTAGTCGATCTCGGGGAAGACGGTCTGCTCGCGGAAGCCGATCGAGTAGTTTCCCCGGCCGTCGAAGCCGTGGTTGGGCGCGCCGCGGAAGTCGCGTATCCGGGGCAGCGCCACGTTGATCAGCCGGTCGAGAAACTCATACATCCGCGCGCCGCGCATCGTCACCATCATGCCGATGGTCATTCCCTCGCGGATCTTGAACGCGGCTACCGACTTCTTGGCCTTGGTGGTCACCGGCTGCTGGCCGGTAATCGTGGACAGGTCGCGCTGCGCCGCTTCCAATGCCTTGGCGTTGGTGAGCGCCTCGCCGAGGCCGATGTTCACCACGACCTTCTGCACGCGGGGTGCCTGCATGATGCTGGACAGAGAGAACTCCGAGCACAGCGCCGGTACGATCTCCTCACGGTATCGCGTCGCCAGTCGCGGGACGTAGCCCGGCTTCGCGGCCTGCGCGCCGTTCGTCGCCTCCGCCGCCTTCTCGGCCGTTGCGGCCTTCGCCTTCACGGCGCGCGACTTGGCCGCGCTCTTCTTCGGCGCGGCTTTCGCCTTCGTGCCGCGGGCCTTGGCCTTCGCCTTGGGCGCCGCCGCTTCTTCCTTTTTCTCTTCTTCCGCCGCCATGACGTTTCCTATTCGATCTCTTGGTTGCACGCCTTGCAGACACGCATCTTACGCCGCCGCTCCTCGCCGCCCTCGCCGAACTTGATGACGCGGATGGCGAGCCGCCCCGGCAACGAACACGCCGGGCAGATGAGCTTGACCTTCGACGCGTCGACCGAGGCCGGCATCTCGACGATGCCTGCCTGCCGCACCGTGGGACTGGGCCGCACGTGCTTCTTGATCGTGTTCACGCTGTCGATCACGAGGCGGCCGTGCTTGCGGTCCACGCTCAGGATACGGCCCTGTTTGCCGCGGTCCTTGCCCCGGACCACCACGACGTTGTCATTTCGTCTCAGTTTCATATCGCTAGAGCACTTCCGGAGCTAAGGAGATGATCTTCATATAGTTGCGCTCGCGAAGCTCGCGGGCCACCGGCCCGAAGATGCGCGTACCCTGGGGATTCGAGGCGTCGCGCAGGAGGACGGCGGCATTGTCGTCGAACCGTATTTGCGACCCGTCGGACCGGCGCACCGGCTTCGACGTCCGCACCACCACCGCGCGCACGATCTCGCCCTTCTTGACCGCGGCGGCGGGCTGCGCCTCCTTCACCGAGCAGACGATGACGTCGCCAACGCGGGCGTAGCGGCGCCCCGTCCCACCGGGAATGTTGATGCACTGCACTTCCCGCGCACCGGAGTTGTCGGCGACGCGGAGGCGGCTCTCCTTCTGGATCATGCGGCGCCACCGTTCTTCCCATCGTCCGATTTCTCCGCCTCAGCAGCGGGCTCCTCGGCTTCCGCCTCCGCCTCTTCGGCGGCGGGCTCCTCGGCTTCGGCCTCCGCCTCTTCGGCGGCAGGCTCTTCAGCTTCGGCGACCGGCTCTTCGGCCTCCGCCTCCTGCGTCTCTTCGGCGGCAGGTTCTTCGGCCTCAACTTCCGGCTCTTCCGCCTCAGCCTCTTCCGTCTCTTCTGCGGCAGGTTCTTCGGCCTCGGCTACCGGCTCTTCCGCCTCGGCCTCCTCCGCCTCTTCGGTCGCAGGTTCTTCAGCCTCGGTTACCGGCTCTTCCGTCTCAGCCTCCTCCGCCTCTTCGGCGGCAGGTTCTTCGGCCTCGGCGACCGGCTCTTCCGTCTCAGCCTCCTCCGCCTCTTCGGCGGCAGACTCTTCGGCCTCGGCGACCGGCTCTTCCGGCTCGGCCTCCTCCGACTCTTCGGCGGCAGGCTCTTCGGCCTCGGCGACCGGCTCTTCCGCCGGGACTTCCGCAACAGCATCGTCCGCCGCAGCGGTCTTCGGCAGCTGCTCCATCTCCTCGACGAGCGTGGCGTCGACTTCTTCCGGTGCGATGTCGACTTGCTCGCCACGGGCCAGGATTTCGACGATCCGCCACCGCTTGTCCTTGGAAAGCGGCCGCGTTTCGACGATGCGGACCTGGTCACCCTCGCGGGTGGCGTTCTCCTCGTCGTGCACCTTGAACTTGCTCAGACGCCGGATGGCGCGCTTGTAGACCCGGTGCCGCTGCGACCAGGGGACAGCGACCACGCGGGTCTTGTCCATCTTGTCGCTGATGACGGCGCCGACGCGCACCTTCCGCCTGCCTCGTTCTTTCGCCATAACTATCCTTGCGCCGACTCGGCAATCAGCTCGCGCTCGCGGAGCACGGTCATCATCCGCGCCAAAGTGCGTCGAGTTTTCCGAATCGCATTGCTATCTGAAAGTTGTTGCGTCGCCTTCTGGAAGCGCAGGTTGAACAGCTCCTTGCGGGTGTTCTCCAACTCTTCCTGGAGCGCCTCGGTGGTAAGCTCTCTGACCTCTTCGATCCGCATGGCCTTAACCCGCCGCCCCGTGCTGGTCGGCGCGCGACACGATCCTCGTCTTGATGGGGAGCTTCGCCCCCGCCTTTCGCATCGCCTCGACGGCGACCTCTTCGCGCACGCCGGCGAGCTCGATCATCATCTTGCCGCGCCGGACCTTGGCAACCCAATGATCGACCGCGCCCTTGCCACCGCCCTGCCGCACTTCCAGCGGCTTCGAGGTGACAGGCTTGTCGGGAAAGATGCGGATGATGACGTCGCCGCCGCGCTTCACGTGGTGGGTGATGGCGCGGCGGGCCGCCTCTATCTGGCGCGCCGTGATCCAATGCGATTCCATGGCCTTCAGGCCGACGTCGCCGAACGCCAGTGTCGCGCCCGAGTGCGCCGTCCCGCGCATCTTGCCGCGGTGCGCCTTGCGGTATTTAACTCGCTTCGGTTGCAGCATCGGTCTTCTTTTCCGCCTCGTCTGCGGCGGGCTCCTCGGCGGCGGTCGGCGCCTCGGCGGCTTCCGCCGCGGGCACAGCCTCTTCGGCAGGGGCCACTTCTTCCGCGGGCGCGGCCTCTGCCGCGGGCTCCGCTTCCTCCGCCGACGCTTCCGGCACGTCGGCAGGCTCCGGCTCGGGTTCCTTCATCTCAAGCGCGCCCAGACCCTCGTCCTCGAGGTCGGGCTCCGGCTGGCGAACCTCAGGAAGGATCTCACCACGGTTGATCCAGACCTTTACGCCGATCCGCCCCATCGTGGTCGCCGCTTCGGCGATCCCGTAGTCGATATCGGCGCGGATGGTGTGGAGCGGCACCTGCCCCTCCATCTCCTTGTCCTTGCGGGCGATCTCGGCGCCGCCGAGTCGTCCACCGATGTGTATCTTGATTCCCTTGGCGCCGGCCTGCATGGTGCGGCTCGCCGCCTGCTTGATCGCCCTGCGGTACGAGAGCCGTCGTTCGATCTGGTCGGCGACGTTCCTTGCGACGAGATAGGCGTCGAGCTCGGGCTGCCGCACCTCCACGATGTTGATGCGGACGCGCTTGCCGCTCGACGTTTCGAGCTCTTTCCGGATCTCCTCGACGCGCTGACCGCCACGACCGATGACGATGCCGGGACGGGCGGTGTGGATCGTCACCACTACCTCGTGCGCGCCGCGCTCGATCTCGATGTGCGAGATGCCGGCGTCGGGGTACCGCTTCCAGATGTCCCTCCGGAACCGGATGTCCTCGCCGAGCAGGTCGCGGAACTGGGCCGGCTTCGCGGCAAACCACTTCGCCTGCCAGTCCTTCACCGCGCCGAGGCGGAAGCCGATCGGGTGTACTTTCTGGCCCACGCCTTAGGCCTCCTCGTCGTCCACGGTAACGGTGATATGGCTGGAGCGCTTGCGGACGGTCCCGGCGCGGCCCCGCGCCATGGGCTGGTACCGCCGCAGCTTCATCCCCTCGTTGGCGGTGATGTTGACCACGCGAAGGGATTCGGGGTCCATCTGATAGTTGTTCTCGGCGTTGGCGGCAGCCGACTTGACGGCCTTTGCCACCTCGTGCGCCGCCGGAGTCGGCAGGAACCGCAGAATCGTCAAAGCCTCCCCAACGGGCCGGCCCCGAACCGCATCCACGACCCGTCCCAGCTTCTTGGGCGAGAACCGGATGTTCTTTGCGACCGCGCGGACTTCCACGATTACTCCGATGGCTCGTCTAGCGCACCGCCGACGTCCGTTCGCTGCGGCCCTTGCCGACGTGGCCGCGGAACGTCCGGGTCGGGGCGAACTCCCCGAGGCGGTGTCCAATCATGTTCTCGGTGATGAAGA
>DAOUKZ010000020.1:0-6346 GCA_034420775.1 Dehalococcoidia bacterium | reverse complement strand
GGAACTCTTCCTTGCCAACTTCGCGGCCTTCCTTCAGGCAGAGAATGGCGTATTGGCTGAACATGCGGGCGAGACCGGCGTTCTCGATGGCGTCGGCCCCGAAGACGACCTTGGGCGGCGAGTCGGAGAGGTCGATGGCGAGGCGCTGACCGTCCTCACGGTCGACCTCGAAGTCGATCGCCACGCCGGACGAAGCTTCGATCTTGGCTTTCAACTCCGTGATGAATTCCGCGTCTTCCATGACTCGGCACCGGGGCCTGTGGGGGCCCCTACGCACAGTACCACATCGGGGCCCCGTGCTAGAATTGCCCAGCCCTACCGGTTACGGCCCTACAGAAGGGCATGAGCGCGGCGGGGCGGCCCGCGCATGAGTCCGAACGAGACCCCGAACGAACGAGTGGCCGGCGCACACATCGCGGCCCGCGGCGTCGGCGTACGCTACCCGTCGCGGAACGGCGGCGTCGAGGCCCTGCGCGGCGCGAGCTTCGAGGCGGCGCGCGGCGAATTCGTCGCGATCGCCGGGACGAGCGGCTGCGGTAAGACGACGCTGCTGCGCGCCGTCGGCGGCCTGCTTGCGCCTTCCGACGGCGCGATCGAGATCGACGGCGCGCCGCCGTACGCGGCGCAGGCGCGCAAGGCCATCGGCTTCGTCTTCCAGGACCCGGCGCTGCTCGCCTGGCTCGACGTGGAACGTAACGTGCGGCTCGCCCTCGAGATCAATGGAGGCGGAGAAGACGCCGCCGACTCCGCGACGCGGTCGGTCGACCTGGTGGGGCTGGGCGAGTTCCGTACCTTCTACCCCCGGCAGCTTTCCGGCGGGATGAAGCAGCGGGCGGCCTTGGCGCGGGCGCTGGTAATCGGTCCCGAGGTGCTGCTGCTCGACGAGCCGTTGGGCGCGCTCGATGAGATCACGCGGGCGGCGATGCGCTACGAGATCCTGCGGCTATGGCAGCACTCAGGGGCGACGGCGATCATGGTGACGCATAGCATCGTCGAGGCCGTCGCTATGGCAGACCGGGTGCTGGTCATGGACGGCCCGCCGGGACGCATCGCGGGGGAGGTCTCAGTCGACCTGCCCCGACCCCGAGAGACCGCTATCGAGCGCAGCGGCGAGTTCATCGGTTATGTCGACGAAGTCCAGCGACTGCTGGCGCGGGGAGCGGCCTATGGACCGGCCGCTTGAGCGCGCCCGCGCATCGGCGCCGGAGGGCGCGGACGCGGCGCGGCTAGCGCGTAGCGTGGGCGCTGCGTTGTGGAAGTCCGCGGCGCCTGCCGCGGCGTACGCCCTGCCGCCGGCGCTGGCCTTGTTTCTCCTGGGCCTGGGCTGGGAGCTCTACGTACGCATCGACGGGACGCCGGAATACATACTGCCCGCGCCGACGGTTGTGCTTGATCGACTCTTTTCCGACTTCGGTTTCTTTGCCTCGGAGGGACTGACGACGACGTGGCGGGCCGTGGCCGGCTTCGCCGTGGGCGCGGCCATCGCCATCGTTCTGGCGGCGCTGATGGCGCACTCGCTCTATCTGGAACGGACCATCTACCCGCTGGCGGTACTGGCGAAGGTCACGCCGCTGGTGGCGGTCGCGCCGCTGCTGGTGATCTGGTTCGGCTTCGGCGCGGCTCCCAAGGTAGTCATCGCGGCGTTGCTCGCCTTCTTCCCGATCCTCGTGAACGGCGTCATCGGCTTCCGGTCGGTGAACCCGGGGGCACTGGACTTCCTCCGTTCGCTGCGGGCGTCGCGGTGGGAGGTCTTCTGGCGGCTGCGGGCACCGAGCTCGCTGCCGTACCTCTTCGCCGCGGTGCGGATTACGATACCCTTCGCGATCATCGGGGCGATGCTGGCGGAGTGGTTCTCCGGCGACTCCGGTTTGGGCAATGTGATCAACGTGTCGCAAAACAACCTCGACATGCCCACGCTCTTCGGCGCGGTGATCACACTGATGGTCATCGGCTTGGCGTTTACCGCCGCCGCCGCGCTCGTCGAGCGGCGCGCTCTCCACTGGCACGAATCGACGATGGAAGGGAGCTCCTGATGCCGTACACCGTGCAGGCGTTCGTCGCCGACTGCGAGGCCATCACCGCCAAGGACTTGGGCGACGAGGAGGCCGTGGCGGCGGTCGAGCCGCTGGTGGCGAAGCTCATCGCCCGGGCCGACTGTCTGGCCGATCTGGGCGGCGAGGCGTTCCCGGAAGAAAGCGTCAACATCCACCTCAGCGACAGCCTCTTCGTGCAGGCCGTCTCATGGAAGCCGGGGACGGTGACGCCGACGCACAACCATACGACGTGGGCGGTGATCGGCGTGCTCCGAGGCACGGAGTGCAACACCGTCTACCAGCGCAAGGACGATGGGTCGGTGCCGTGGCGGGTGGACATCGAGGGCCAAGCGCCCATCGAGGCGACGGCGGGGGAGACGGTGACGATGCTGCCGCCGAACGACATCCATTCGGTCGCGATCGGAGACGAGCCGGCGCTGGCGGTCCACGTCTACGGGGCGAACATCAACAAGTCGTGGCGCTGCTCGTTCGACCCGGAGACCGGCGAGGTGCAGCCCTTCGCGCCGGGGAGCCCGCCGAAGGACTAGCTCCCCAACAGAGAACGGCGTACGGCTCTCAGGGGCGGCTCGTATAATGAAACGAGCCGATTCTCCCCGCGAGGTCCCGCCGTGCCTCCCGCTCCTCCGCAGAGCATCGAAAATCTTCGCCGCGCCCTGGCGCGGCGGATTCTCATTGTCGACGGCGCCATGGGGACGAGCATCCAGGCGCTCAGCCTCGGCCCGGACGACTTCGGGGGCGAGGACTACGACGGCTGCAACGAGCGGCTGAACCTTACCCGGCCCGACGCCATCGAGGGCATCCACCGCGCCTTCTTGGAAGCCGGGGCCGACATCATCGAAACGAACTCCTTCGGCGCGATGCCGGTGGTGCTCGCCGAGTACGACATCGCGGAGGAGGCGGAGGAGATCGGGCGCGCCGCCGCCGAGATCGCGCGGCGGGCCGCAGACGCCTTCGCCACGGAGGAGCGGCCCCGCTGGGTCGCCGGTTCCCTCGGCCCGACCACGAAGAGCCTCTCGGTCACCGGCGGGACGACGTGGGAAGAGCTCGTCGATTCCTACCGGACGGCGGCCGCCGCGCTTGGAGCGGGCGGCGCCGACTTCCTGCTCGTGGAGACGTCGCAGGACCCGCTGAACGTGAAGGCGGCGCTGGAAGGGATCGATCAGGCGCGGGCGGCGACCGGCCTCGACCTGCCGGTGGCCCTCCAAGCCACTATCGAGACGATGGGGACGATCCTGGGCGGCCAGGACATCGAGGCCTTCTACACGACCTTCGCCCACCATGACTTGGTCTGGATTGGGTTGAACTGCGCCACCGGCCCGGAATTCATGACGGACCACGTGCGCACGCTGGCGGCGATCTCGCGGTTCCCCGTCGCCTGCCTCCCCAACGCCGGGCTTCCCGACGAGGACGGCCGCTACAACGAGACGCCGGAGATGATCGCCGCGGTGCTGGAGCGGTTCGCCGGCAACGGCTGGGTCAACGTGCTCGGCGGCTGCTGCGGCACCGTGCCCGAACACATCGAGCGCATCGCCCGCGCAGCCGAGCCGAAGGTGCCGCGCGCCGCCGACGTGCCGTCGGCAACGCGACTCTCGGGGCTGGACACGCTCATCGTCGACGAGGACACGCGGCCCGTGCTCGTCGGGGAGCGGGCCAACGTGCTGGGCAGCCGCAAGTTCCGCCGCCTGATCAACGAGGGCAGCATCGAGGAGGCCGCGGAGGTCGGGCGCAACCAAGTACGGGGCGGCGCGCACCTGCTCGACGTCTGCCTCCAGGACCCCGACCGAGACGAACTCGACGATATGACCGTCTTCCTCGGCGCGCTGACCAAGAAGGTCAAGACGCCCATCGTGATCGACTCCACCGACGCCGCGGTGGTCGCGGAGGCGCTGAAGCTGACCCCGGGCAAGTCGCTGATCAACAGCGTGAACCTCGAAGATGGCGAGGAGCGCTTCCAACAGGTCGTTCCGCTGGCGAAACGCTACGGTGCGGCGCTCGTGGTCGGGTGCATCGACGAGGACAAGGAACAGGCCCAAGCGATCACTCGTGAGCGGAAGCTCGCGATCGCGCAGCGCTCACATGACATCCTGACGGAGAAGTACGGCGTGGCGCCGGAGGACATCGTCTTCGACCCCCTGGTCTTCCCCGTGGGCACGGGCGACGAGAACTACATCGGCTCGGGCGTGGAGACCATCGAGGGCGTGCGGCTGATCAAGGAGGCCCTGCCCCGGTGCAAGACCGTGCTCGGTGTCTCCAATGTCTCATTCGGGCTCCCTGCCGCGGGGCGAGAGACGCTGAACTCGGTCTTTCTGTACCACTGCGTGCAGGCGGGCCTCGACATGGCCATCGTCAACTCGGAGAAGCTGGAGCGCTACCCCAGCATTCCAGAAGAGGACCGGCGGCTCGCCGAGGACCTGATCTTCTGGCGCGGCGACGATCCGATCGCGGCGTTCGCGGCGCACTTCCGTGAACGGAAGCCGGCGGCCACCGCCGAGGCACGCGCCGTGCTGCCCCTTGATGAGCGGCTGGCGCGCTGCGTCATCGAGGGCACCAAGCAGGGGCTGACCGACGATCTCGACCTGGCGCTTGCCGAGCGTCCGCCGATGGCGATCATCAACGGTCCGCTCATGGCGGGCATGGAGGAAGTGGGGCGGCTGTTCAACGACAACCGGCTCATCGTCGCCGAGGTGCTGCAGTCGGCGGAGGCGATGAAGGCGGCTGTGACCCACCTCGAGCCGCACATGGAGAAGGCCGGCGGCTCGGTGAAGGGCAAGATCATCCTCGCCACCGTCAAGGGCGACGTCCACGACATCGGGAAGAACCTCGTGGACATCGTTTTGTCGAACAACGGCTACGAGGTGGTCAACCTTGGCATCAAGGTACCGCCACAAGACCTCATCACCGCGGTGCAGCAGCACGCACCCGACGCCATCGGGCTTTCGGGCCTGCTGGTGAAGTCGGCGCAGATGATGGTGGAGACCGCGCGCGACCTGACCGACGCCGGCGTCGACGCGCCGATCCTCGTCGGTGGGGCCGCGCTCTCGAACCGCTTCACCCGTCTGCGCATCGCACCGGAGTATGACGGCGTCGTCGCCTACGCCCGCGACGCGATGGACGGGCTCGCACTGACGAATACGATCATGAACGGCGAGGGGCGCGAAGAGCTTTCGTTGAGGTTGCGCGAGGAGAGCGAGACGCTCGCCCGGGAGCAGAAACCGAGGGCCGTCGAGGCTGCCCCCGTCGGGGCGGAGCGGGCCGCGTCGGTACGCACCGACGTCGACATTCCGACGCCGCCCGACCTCAAGGCGCACGTGCTCACGGACTACGACCTCGACGAGATCTTTCCTTTCATCAACCCGCAGATGCTGTATGTGCGGCACCTGGGATACCGGGGCCGGTTTGCCGAAGCGCTGGAGCGGGGCGACGAGAAGGCGCTGC
The DNA here is from genome assembly GCA_034420775.1 of Dehalococcoidia bacterium. Classification (GTDB taxonomy): domain Bacteria; phylum Chloroflexota; class Dehalococcoidia; order SHYB01; family SHYB01; genus DAOUKH01. The sequence goes on along the minus strand of DAOUKZ010000020.1, from coordinate 857 downwards.
GCCTTCGCCGACAGGTGCGGGAGGTCGAGGAGGCCATGCTCGCCGCGCCGGAGATCAGCGCCCGCGCAGTCTTCAAGTGGTTCCCCGCCCAGTCCGACGGCCGCCAACTGCTCATCTACGCCCCCGACGGAAAGACGGTGATCGAGCGCTTTCTGTTCGGGCGCCAGCGCGAGGGCGACGGCCTGTGCCTGGCCGACTACGCCGCGCCGGTGGAGTCGGGGCGCATGGACTACGCGGCGATGTTCGTGACCACGGTTGGCTCGGTGCGCGAGATAGCGGACCGGTGGCGGGACGAAGGCGAGTATCTGAGGAGCCACGCACTGCACGCGCTGGCCATCGAGTCGGCCGAAGGTTTCGCCGAGCTGGTGCACCAGCGGATCCGGCAGGCGTGGGGCTTCGGCGACCCGCCGGAGACGACCAAGGAGATGCTGTTCAAGGCGCGGTACCGCGGGAAGCGGTATTCCTTCGGCTACCCTGCCTGCCCTCGTTTGGAAGACCAGGAACGGCTCTTCAGGCTCCTCGACGCCGAGGAGCGGACCGGCGTCGCGCTGACCGAGGGACACATGATGGACCCCGAGAGCTCGGTGAGCGCGCTCGTCTTCCACCACCCCGACGCCAAGTATTTTAACCTGTCGGAAGCCGACGCCGAGGCCTTGGAGCGGGAGTTCTCGCCGATCCGGTAGCCCCTGTGAGACGGCGGCGTGCTATGGTTACGCCGCCGCGGCGGGAGCCCCTTGCCGCAGGTCGTCCTTAGGAGCGCACGGACATGCCGCCCGTCTTGGAAGGCATCAAGGTCATCGAGATCGGCAACATGCTTGCCGCGCCGGGGACGGCGGCCTACCTCGCCGATCAGGGCG
>DAOUKZ010000019.1:0-7497 GCA_034420775.1 Dehalococcoidia bacterium | reverse complement strand
AAGGGCGGCGACTACCTGGAGTCGATCGTCCTCGACCGGGAGGTCGAAGGAGCCCGTGAGCTGCGTGTGGACGGGCTGCTCATCGAGATCGGGGCCAATCCGAACATCGGGCTGGCCCGGCAGCTGGGCATCAACACGAACGACAAGGACGAGATCGTCGTCGACAAGTACATGGGCACCAACGTGGCGGGGGCGTTCGCCGCCGGCGACATCACGGACGCGTCGGGGGAGTTGAAACAGGCGATCACGGCGGCGGCGCAGGGAGCGCTGGCGGCGACGACGGCCTACGAGTACGTCACCGAGCACACCGGCGGCTGCTGCTCCATGCACGGCATGGGCTTCGAGCTCGGCGTGGGCGCCTAGCGGCGGCGCGGGCAGGGTCATGGACGCCGGGCCGCCCATCATCGCCGTCGATCTCGGCGGCACGAACCTGCGCGTGGGGCTGGTCGCGCCGACGGGCGCGATCATCGACCGGGTCCGTGAGCCAAACCGTGAAGAGGACGGCCCGGAGCGGGTTGCCGACCGCATCGTCGAGGCGGGCCGCGAGCTGCTGGCGAAGCACGGCTTTGCCGAGGCGATGGGCCTCGGGGCCGCCGTGGCGTCGCCGCTGGACAAGGACGGCGTCCTCTACAACCCGCCGAACCTGCAAGGCTGGGGAGTCGTGCCCTTCCGCGACCTGCTGGCGGAGCGCTTCGACGGGCCGGTGCTGATCGGCAACGACGCGACGGTGGCCTGCCTGGGCGAGTATGTCTTCGGCCAAGGCCGGGGGATGAGCGATCTGATCTATCTGACGGTGAGCACGGGCGTCGGCGGCGGCGTCATCTCCCACGGCACGTTGCTGTCGGGCTACCGGGGGCTGGGCCCCGAGCTGGGCCACATCATCGTCGACCGCGAGTTGGAGGACTCCATCGGCGAGCCGGGGGTCGAGACCGGCCCCTGCGGGCACGCCGGCTGCCTGGAGATGAAGACGTCGGGGACGGCGATCGCCAGGCGGGCGCGAGCAGGGCTCGCAGCGGGGGAGCAGAGCTCGCTGCGGGCGATGGCGCTGGGGAAGATCGAGGCCATCGAGGCGGAGCACGTCTTCCGCGCCGCGGCGGCGGGCGACGCCTTCGCCACCGGGGTGTTGGAGACCGCGGCCCGCGACCTCGCGTTCGGGCTGGTGAGCCTGATCCACGCCTTTAATCCACGGCGGATCGTGTTAGGCGGCAGCGTGGCGCTCCACAACTGGGAGATGCTCGGCCCCATCGTCGAGGCGCGGGTGCGGAAGCACGCCTTCCCGCCGTTCCTGGAGCCGTTCGACATCGTGCTCTCCGAATTCGGGGACGACGCGGGCCTAATCGGCGCGGCGGCGCTCGTGGCGCACCGGCGCGGAGGCTGACCGTGGCCTTGGAACCTCTCCCCAGCGGCTACCGGCTCGCAGAGTACGGGATGGTGCACGGGCGCTTTCAGCCGTTCCACAACGAGCACCGGCACTACCTCATGGGCGGCCTGGCGCGGTCGGAGCGGCTGATCGTCGGCATCACCAACCCCGACCCCGGCGAAATCAAACAGGAAGCCGCCAGCGGCCACCGTCACCTGGCGGAGAACAACCCGTACACCTACTTCGAGCGCATGGAGATGGTGCTGGCGACGCTGACCGAGATCGGCGCCGACCTGAATAGTGTGCGCGTGATCCCCTTCCACATCAGCGAGCCCGCCAAGTGGCGCTACTATCTCCCGCCTGCCGGAAAGCTGCGGCACTTCGTGCGCGTCTTCTCGCCGTGGGAGCAGTCCAAGGTCGACCGGCTGCGCGCCGAGGGCTACGAGGTCGAGGTGCTCGATCCCGGCGTCGAGAAGGGGATCGAGGCGACCGAGATACGGCAACGCATCGCGGCGGGCGACGACTCGTGGAAGGACCTGGTGCCGCCGGCGGTGGCCCTCGTGCTGGAGCGCATCCACACGCCGGCATAGTCTTAGGAGTCGGAAGCCGGGGCGCTTGTCCCTATCCCTTTACATCTCTTTCGACTGTCCGAGGTATTCCCTGATCTGCAACGCGGCAGTGGCGCCTTCGCCCGCCGCGGCGACGATCTGCTTCGTGCTTCCCAGGCGGGCGTCGCCGGCGGCGTAGATACCGGCGGCGCTCGTCTTGAGGTCGGCCCGGGCCTTGATGTAGCCCCACTGGTCCAGATCGACGACGCCGCGCAGGAACTGTGTGTTTGGCACCAAGCCGATGAAGAGGAAGGCGGCGCTGAAGGCCTGCTCCTCAACCGCGCCCGCCACGTTGTCCCGCAGGACGACCGACCGGAGGCGGTCGTCGCCCTTGAACTCAGTCACCGACGTGTTCAGACGCACCGTGAGCTTGGGGTCGCTCTCGGCCCGCTCCACGAGTACGGAGCTGGCCTTGAGCCGGTCGCCCCGCTCGATCAGGGTTACGTCGTCGGTGAACTTCGTTAGGAAGATCGCCTCTTGCACGCCGCTGTTGCCCCCACCGATCACGAGCACAGGTTCACCCTTGTAGAAAGGGCCGTCGCAGGTCGCGCAGAAGTGCACCCCGGCTCCGATGAGCTGGTCTTCGCCGGGGGCGTTGAGCCTGCGGTAGGTGGAGCCCGGGGCCAGGAGGACCGCCCGCGATCGGTAGGAATCGCCAAGGGAAGTCTTGACCACGAAGTCGGCGCCGTCGCCGGTGATGGACTCGACCTCCTGGGCGACAAGCCCTTCGGCGCCGAAGCGCTGAATCTGGCGGCGGAGGCGCTCGGCGAACTCCTCGCCGCTCACGCCCGCGTCGAATCCAGGGATGTTGTCGATGCGTTCCGTGATGCCGGCCTGCCCTCCAAGGGCGGCGCGGTCGACGACGAGAACGGACACGTCCTCCCGCGCGAGGTAGAGGGCTGCGGTGAGCCCCGCGGGGCCGCCGCCCACGATGATCACGTCGTAATAGGCCGCGCCGGCGCGGATGTTGAGGTCCAGCTTCTCGGCTAAGTCGCGGGGGCCTGGATTGACGGCGAAGGAGCCGTCGGCGTAGACGACGGTCGGGATGGTGCGGCCGCCGTTCTGCAGGCGTTGGATCTCGCCGATGGCCTCGGGGCTGTCGTCGATGTCGACGTGCTCATAGGAGACTCGTTGCTCCCCAAGAAACTTCTTGAGCGTCTTGCAATAAGGTCACCAGTTGGCGCCGTAGACTTTCAGCGCGTAATCCGGCATGGGGCCCTCCATTGGGTGCTCGAAGATGGCGGGCTCGACCTCGTTTCGCGTTCATGATAGCAGCCCGCCGGCTCGCCGCTGCTTGGCGCGGTAGAGCTGGACGGCGGTGTTGATGACCGCCATGTGGGTGAAGGCCTGGGGGAAGTTGCCCAGGGCCTCGCCGTCCCCAGGGCATATCTCCTCGCTGAAGAGGCCGACGTCGTTGGCGTAGGCGAACAGGTTGTTCATCATGGTCTCGGCGCGGTCGAGCTCGCCCAAGTAGATCAGGTTGTCCAGGAGCCAGAAGGAGCAGAGTGTGAAGGTGCCCTCGTGGCCGGAGAGGCCGTCGTCGAAGTCCTTGTAGCGGTAGACCAGGCCCTGGGGCGAGGTCAGGCGCCGCTCGATCTGCTCGATGGTGGAGCGCATGCGCGGGTCTGACGCCTTGATGAAGCCGACGAGGGGCAGCATGAGCACCGAGGCGTCGAGGTTGGCGCTGCCGTAGGACTGCACGAACGCGCCGGCGCGCTCATCGTAGCCGTTCCGCAGCACGTCTTCCTTGATCTCCTCCCGCACGGCCTTCCAGCGTTCGACCTCGGCCCCGTCATCCCAGCCGATCGCGTTGGCGGCGCGGATGGCGCGGTCGAGGGCGACCCAGCACATCACCTTGGAGAAGATGAAGTGCTTGCGCCCGCCGCGAGTCTCCCAGATGCCCTCGTCGGGCTCGCGCCAGGACTCCATGACGAACTCGACGAGGTCGCGACAGAACTGCCAATACTCATCGTCGAACTCGCCGCAGTACTTCCGGTAGAGGTGGGCGGAATCGAGCACCTCGCCGTAGATGTCGAGCTGCAGCTGGGTGTGCGCGCCGTTGCCGATGCGGACGGGGCGCGAGCCGCGGTAGCCGTCGAGGTGGTCGAGGGAGAACTCGGCGAGGCGGCGCTCTCCGGCCAGACCGTACATGATCTGGAGGTCCTGGGCACGGCCGGCGGTGGCGCGCTTCAGCCAGCGCTTGAACGCGTCGGCCTCGTCGATGAAGCCAACGAGGTTGAGGGCGTAGAGGGCGAAGGTGGCGTCGCGGATCCAGGTGTAGCGGTAGTCCCAGTTCCGCTCCCCGCCGATCTCCTCGGGCAGCGACGTCGTCGCCGCGGCGACGATCCCGCCGGTGGGCGCGTAGGTCAGCGCCTTCAGCGTGAGGGCGCTCCGCAGCACCTGTTTCTGGTAGAGGCCCCCGTAGTTGAAGGCCTTGCTCCAGTCGGTCCAAAAGGCCTTTGCCGCCTCCAGCAAGCTCTCGAGACTGTCGTACATGAAGTGCTCGCTGGAATACTCCTGACGCCAGGAGTAGTGGGCAGCGAACTCGGCCCTCTCGCCTTCCTTCAGGCGGCAGTTGGTGCGGAAGGTGTTGTCGTCGAGCGTCACCGGTGTGGGGCTGAGGAAGGCCAGGGCGTCGATGCCCCCGTGAGCGTAGCCGACGTTCGCCTCCACCAGCGAGGTGTGGGGCACGACCGCCCCGTACTGGAACCGCGGCTGGCAGACGACTTCAAGCTCGACCATGCCCCGCTCGCACCTCACGACGCGGCAGATCCCCTGGTTCTCGAAGACCTCGTTGGGGTGCCCCTCCGTCATCGGGTTCACCGGCATGAAGTCGTAGAGCAGGGCCGTGCCGGAGGCAGTCTCGAACGTCGTTTCCAGCACCACCGTCTCGGGGAGGTAGCGCCGCGACGCGGTGTACTCCGACGTGGGCGCGATGGAGAAGTAGCCCCCCTTCCCGGCGTCCAGGAGCCGCCCGAAGACCGAGCCGCTGTCGAAGCGGGGAAAGCAGGCCCAATCGACCGACCCCATCCGCGACACGAGCGCGCAGGAGTGCGTATCGCCGATCAGGGCGTACTCGCGGATGTCGGGGTAGGCGCCGCTCATATGGGGATGTTCCGCAGATCGGCGGCGGCATCCTGGCTCAGGAACCAGTGCAGCGACCCCTTCTTCGGCGCGACGAGCCCGGCGGGGATGTCGGGGCCGCGCAGACCGGGCTCGATGGCCCGCTGCACCATCGCCGCCTTCTCCTCGCCGACGGCGAGGAAGGCCGCACGCCGCGCCCCGTTGATCAGCGGCAGCGTGAAGGTGACCCGCGCCGGCCCCGGGCCGTCCATGCGGGCCGCGGTGACCAGCTTGCGCCGCTCGCGCGCGGCGGCCTCGCCTGGGAAGAGCGAGGCGGTGTGCCCGTCCTCGCCGATGCCGAGGAGGACGAGGTCGAAGGCGGGCTTGTTGCCGAGCAGCGTCCTGATCGCGTCTTCGTAGCGCCGGGCAGCGACGGGGGCGGGGCGCTCAGTCTCGATGCGGCGGATGCGTCCCAGCGGAATGGTGACCTTGTCGAGGAGGGCCTGCTTGGCCATGCCGTAGTTGCTATCGGGATGGTCGGGGCGGACGCTTCGCTCGTCGCTCCAGAAGACATACCAGTTTGGCCAGTCGGCCTGTTCGTCCGCGGCGAGCAGCTCGTAGAGGCGGCGCGGGGTCGAGCCGCCGGAGAGGGCGATGACGAAGCGCCCGCGCTTGCGAATGGACTGCTCGGCGGCGGCAGCGACGAAGGCCGCCGCGCCGCGCGCCAGCTCCTCGGCATCGGGGAAGAGGTGGATGTCGGTCACGAGGCTTCACCGTGGCCGCAGACGCGCAGCCAGGCGTGGTTGCGCTGGCCGAGGAGGGCGTCGGCGGCGTCGGGGCCCCAGGAGCCGCGTTCGTAGCCGCGCAGCGGCGCCGGGGTGTCGGTGTCCAGCAGCGGCTCGACGATGCGCCACGACTCCTCGATCTGGTCGGAGCGGATGAAGAGGCTGGGGTCGCCCTCGATGGCGTCCTGGAGCAGGCGCTCGTAGGCGTCGGGGATCGACTCGCCGGGGAAGGCCGCGCCGTAGTGGAAGGCCATGTCGACGGGGCGCGTGGCCATGCCCTGATCGGGCACCTTGGCCGAGAAGCGGAGCAAGGCGCCCTCGTCGGGCTGGAGGCAGAAGGAGAGCACGTTGGGCTGTGCGCCGCCGCCTTCGAAGATGTGCTGCGGCGGACGCTTGAACTGGACGACGATCTCGGACTCCTTTCGGGCGAGGGCCTTGCCGGTACGCACGTAGAACGGTACGCCCTCCCACCGCCAGTTGTCGATGAAGAGGCGCACCGCGACGTAGGTGGCGGTGGTGGAATCGGGGGCGACGCCGGGCTCGTCGGCGTAGCCCCGGTAGCGTCCGCGGACGGCGTGCTGCCGCACCCCGTCCGGCGACCACCGCCGGATCGCCTTCAGGGTCTCCACGCGCATGCTGCGCAGCGTCTCTGGCTCGGCCGTCGGGGGCGGCTCCATCGCCACGAGGGCCACGAGTTGGAGGAGGTGGTTCTGCAACATGTCGCGGGTTGCGCCGGTATTGTCGTAGTAGCCGGCGCGGCCGGCGAGGTCGACGCTCTCCGCGACGGTGATCTGGACGTTGTCGACGTAGTTGCGGTTCCACACGGGTTCGAAGATGGCATTGCCGAACCGGAAGACGAGGAGGTTCTGCACCGTCTCCTTGCCCAGGTAGTGATCAATCCGGTAGACCTGGTCTTCGCGGAAGACGCGGAGCAGGTTGGCGTTGAGCTCCTGGGCGGAGCGCAGGTCGCGGCCGAAGGGCTTTTCGACGACGAGCCGCCGCCATCCGCCGGTCTCGGCGGCGAGCCCCGACGTGGCGAGGCCCATGACGGTGTCGTCGAAGAGGTTGGGCGCGATCGAGAGATAGAAGAGGCGGTTGGCGTTGGGGTCGCCGCCCTCGACGCCGACGAGCTTGTGGCGGAGCTTGATGAGGTCCCCGCGGGCGGAGAGGCTGCCGTGCTGGTAGTGCACGCGCCGGAGGAAGGTCCGCCAGTCGGATGAGGCGTCGTCGACGCCGGCGAGGTCGCGGGCCTGCTCCGAGATGTAGGCGCGGAAGGCGTCGTCGGAGAAGTCGGTGCGGGCGAAGCCGAGGACCTGCGTGTCGGCGGGCAGGCGGCCCTTGCGGTAGAGCTCGAACAGCGCGGGGATGAGCTTGCGCTTGGCGAGGTCGCCGCTGGCGCCGAAGATGACGACGCTGGTCTTGTCGGAGGCCATGCTAGCCCTTCTCGGCCGCCTTGACGGCGTGGCCGCCGAACTTGTTCCGCATGGCCGCGAGCACGCGGTCGGCGTAGGAGTTCTCCTGGCGCGAACGGAAGCGCTCGTAGAGCGACTGGGTAAGGATGGGCGCAGGGACGCCGAGGTCGGCGGCTTCGCGCACCGTCCACCGGCCCTCGCCGGAGTCCTCGACGTAGGCGGCGATGTCAGCGAGCTCGGGGTCTTCCTCGAGGGCCTGCGCCGTCAGG
>DAOUKZ010000018.1:0-6481 GCA_034420775.1 Dehalococcoidia bacterium | reverse complement strand
GGGCGCGGTGGTCCCCTCCGGCCTCTTCTCCCCACGGGAGAAGATTGAGATGAGGGGCCCCCTCATCACCACCAAACGCCGCCCGACACCACCTCCCCCTCAGGGCCCACCCTAAACCTCCCTCCCTTAATGCAGGGACTGAGGGAGGGCTGGGGGCGGGGCGCGGTGGTCCCCTCCGGCCTCTTCTCCCCACGGGAGAAGATTGAGATGAGGGGCCCCCTCATCACCACCAAACGCCGCCCGACACCACCTCCCCCTCAGGGCCCACCTTAACTCCCTCCCTCTGGGAGGGACTGAGGGAGGGCAGTCACCCCCCTCCCGGGCTACGATAGGACCACCGTGACCAGGCAAACACAAGCCTATCTCTACGCGGGGGCCGCGGTCCTTCTCTGGTCGACCGTGGCGTCGGCGTTCAAGGTGTCGCTGCGGTACGTCGACGTGCCGCACATGCTCTTCTACGCGGCGCTGGTGTCGACGGCGACCCTGTTCATCGTCGCGCTGTGGCGGGGCAAGCTGGGGGAGGCCTTCTCCTGCTCGCGGAAGGAGTACCTGCGGTCGGCGGCCCTCGGCTTCCTCAACCCGTTCCTCTACTACCTCGTGCTGTTCGAGGCCTACGACCGCCTGCCCGCCCAGGAGGCGCAGCCGCTCAACTACACCTGGCCGATGGTGGTGGTCATCCTCTCGGTCCCGCTGCTCAAGCAGCCCCTTGGCCGGATATCCCTGGCCGCCATCGCGGTGAGCTTCCTCGGCGTGCTCGTCATCGCGACCCGCGGCGACTTGCTGGCCTTCCGCGTCAGCGACCCCTTTGGCACGGTGCTCGCGGTCGGCAGCGCGCTCATCTGGGCCACCTTCTGGCTGACCAACGTCCGCGACGACCGCGACGAGGTCGTCAAGCTGCTGCTGAACTTCGCCTTCGGGCTCGTCTTCGTCACCATCGCGGCGCTCGCGCTCTCCGGCCCGCCTTCGTTGGACCTGCGGGGGATCGCCGGCTCGGCCTACGCCGGCGTCTTCGAGATGGGCCTGACCTTCGTGCTCTGGATGCGGGCGCTCTCGCTCTCCCGGACCACGGCACAGGTCAGCAACCTGGTCTATTTCTCGCCGTTCCTCTCGCTCGTCCTCATCAACGTCATCGTCGGGGAGACGATCCGGCTGTCGTCGGTCATCGGGCTGCTCCTGATCATCGGCGGCATCGTCCTCCGCCGCTTCGACCGCACGGCGCGCGAGGAGGAACCCTCCGCACCCCGCGCCTAGTCCCGCTCAACCCAGAGACGGACGCCGTCGGTGCGGAAGCGCACCGGTCCGTCGTCGGCGGTGATGAAGAGGGCATCGCCGACCGCGCCACGAAGCGTCGAGACAACCTCCGGCGCCGGGTGGCCGAGGCGGTTGTCGGCGCCCACGCTGATGACTGCGGCGGCGGGGGCGACCCGCTCGACGAAGGCGGCCGTCGTGGAGGTGGCGCTTCCGTGGTGCGCCGCCTTGAGCACGGTGCTTTCCAAGCCGACGCCGTGGTCGAGGAGGAAGCGCTCGGCAAGCGCCTCGATGTCGCCGGTGAGCAGGAACGAGACGTCGCCGTAGACGACGCGCAGCACCAGCGAGTTGTTGTTGCCGTCCGACCCCGTGCCGAGCAGCGGGCGCGGCGGCGGATGCAGGACCTCGATGGTCGTTTCGCCCAGCATGATGCGCTGTCCCGCGACGGCCAGCGAGACCGGTGTGCCGGCGCGCTCCAGGGCGGCCTTCCAGGCGGCGTACTCCGTGTCGCCCGACGGCGCGCCCGGCTCCAGCGCCACACCCACGTCGTGTCGGGCGGCAACGTCGGCGAGCCCGCCGGAGTGGTCGATGTCGGCGTGGGTCAGCACCATGACGTCGATCCCGCGGTCCCAGAAGGGGAGGACGGCCCCGAGCGCGTCGAGGGCCCCGGCGGGGGTGGGGCCGCCGTCGACGAGCAGGGTATGGCGCGATGGCGTGCGCACCACGACGGCGTCGCCCTGGCCTACGTCGGCGAAGGTCACTTCGAGCATCTCGTCCGGGCCTCGCAGGGCGGCGGTCCACACCAGGGCCGACGCCACGGCAAGCGCGGCGACGGCGAGGCCGAAGCGACCAACCTCCACGCGCGGTAGCGCAGGGAGGGGCAGCCTCCCAGCGGCGCGCACAAGCGGCGCGACTCTCATGGCGGCAAGCGCGACAAACCCGAGCGCGGCGTAGTAAACGGCGACGAGGGCGCGGCTCACGTCCCCCACTTGGATGTTGGAGAAGGCGAGCGCGGCGAAGAGCTGCGTGGTCCACGCCAGGAGGCCCAGCGCCGCCCAGCCGCCCCAGGCGAAGAGCCACGCCGCCGGCTCGGAGACAACACCGAGCGCGCCCGCGAGGAGGGAAAACACCAAGGCCAGAGGCAGGATAGGCAGGGCGAGCACGGTGACCGGTATGCCGGTGAGCGCGATCTGATGGAAATAGAAGGCGACGGCCGGCCAGGTCAGCAACGTCGCGGCGAAGCCGGCGACGCCTGCCCGGGCCGCGAAGCGCGTCACGGAGTCGAGGACGCCCCCGCCGCCGCCCCACTCGATGCGCTCGGTGATCCACGGCGCAACGACCACGATGCCCGTCATCGCGAGGAAGCTGAGCTGGAAGGACACCTCCCACAGCATGCCGGGGTCGAACGCCGTCAGCACGAGGGCGGCGAGCATGAGCGCGGTGAGTCCGTGGCGCTGGCGTCCGAAGTAAAGGGCCGCCAGATAGAACGTCGCCATCACCGCGGCCCGCTGCGCCGACGGCGGCAGTCCGGCGAGCATGGCGTAGCCCCACACCGCGAGCAGCGGGAGCGCGAAGAGGAGCCAGCGGGGCCGCGGCACGAAACGCCGCGCCAGCGCCAGCGTCATCACCAAGGCCATGCCGACATGCAGGCCGGAAATGGCCAGCAGGTGCGCCGCTCCTGAGTCGCGGAAGTTGCGCACGACGTCGGAAGGGATGTCCGACCGCACGCCCACGGTCAGGGCTTGGGCGAGGGAGGCCTGCGGCTCGGGGAGCACCCGCCCCAGAGCGCCGGCGATCTCGCTGCGGGCGGTGAAGAGGGCGCGGTCGAGCCAGGAACCCTCTCCCGTTCCGTGCAGCTCCATCCGCGGGAAGGCCATCACCGAGCCGACGCCCTGCTTGGCCAGGTAGCGCGGGAAGTCGAAGTCGCCGGTACGCCGCGGCGCCTCGAGCTCGCCCGCGAGCCGGAGCGCGTCGCCCTGGCGGAAGAATGGATGCTCGCGGGTGGCGGTCAAGGGCGCGGGCGGGCGCGCCGTCACCAGCACGCGGCCCTCGGTCTGCCGCCAGTCACCGGCGCCGCCTTGTACCTCTTCGACCTGTACCTCGAAGCGGAGGGCAGTCCCGGCGCGTTCGGGGTAGGAGTCGACGTAGCCGCGAAGCTCGACCGGTGAACCGTGCAACGGGGCCAGTCCGCCGAGATTGGTCGCGCCGTCATGCAGATCGAAACGGACGACGCCGATCAGCGCGCCCACCACCGCCAGGGCGGCGAGGAGCCACCGTCGGCGGGGCGCGGCGGCGGCCGCGAAGAGGAGGGCCGCGAGCAGGGCGCCCGCGGCGCCGAACGCGAGCGCGGCGGGCAGGCCAAGCTCCGCCCCCAGGTAGACGCCGAGCAGCCAGCCCCCGGCAAGCGCGATCAGGCGCATCGCCTAGCGCACCACGACCAGCGTCCGGAGGGCTTCGAGGGTCGCCGCGCCGATGCCCTCGACGAGGAGCAGGTCTTCGACACGGTCGAAGCCGCCGCTCACGGCGCGGTAGTCGAGGATGGCCTGGGCCCGCCGCTGGCCGATTCCGGGCAGCGCCTCGAGCTCGGCGGCGGTGGCGCGGTTGAGGTCGAGCGGAGCGGGGGTCGCCTCAGGGACCGGCGCGGCGCTCAGCCTTGGGATGTCGATGCGCTCGCCGTCGGTCAGGCGCGCCGCCAGGTTGAGTTCCGCGGTGTCGGCGTCGGGGAGCAGGCCGCCGGCGGCCTCGACCGCCTCGATCACGCGGTCGCCGCGCCGCAGGTCGTAGACGCCCTCGCGCGCCACGGCGCCGGCGACATGTACCCGGATTTCGCCGTCGTCGCGCGGCACCGTGATCTCAATGCCGCCGGACGAGCCCTCGCCGATAACCAGCGCCGCAATGCCGCCCGCCAGGACGGCGAGCAGGACGACGATGACGGCAACACGGAGCGCGACGGACCAAGTCATGGGCGGAGTCCGGGAGCCGGAGCGGTACGCTACAGGGCGGCCCCGAAGGGGTCAAGGGCCACGTTGGCCGGGCTCGCCGATGCTATCATGGTCTTCCCCAAGCGCCACGGCGGGGCCGCAAAGCCGATGCTCACCAAACTCATCATCGTCCTTGTCATCGTCCTAGTAGGCTCGGTGCTCTGGCGCGCGTTCCAGCGGACTCGGCGGTAGGCGCTCGGCGCCATCTCCTCCCGTAGGGGCGATTCGCAAATCGCCCTCCCCTCCGGCCTTCCCCGCTCAGGGGGACTTCCTTAAACCTTCCCTCCCTTTATCAGGGGGGACTTTCCTTAAACCTCCCTCCCTTTATGGGAGGGATTGAGGGAGGGTAGTCACCCGGCGCGGTGGTGGCGCGCTCCAATAGGAGAGGGTTAGTCCCCCGCCCATCTCCGCTAGCGCGGCAGACCCAGCCCGCGCGTCGCGATGACGTTGCGCTGGATCTGGTTCGTCCCGCCAATGATCGAGTAGGCGATCGAGTAGCGCAGCGCATGGTCCACCGTGCCGTCGAGCAGGAGGTGGGCCCTGTTGGGCGTGTCCCGGTCGACCTGTCCGAAGAGGCCGAGCACCTGCAGGGCGGTGTGCGCGAAGCGCTGCGTCATCTCGCTGCCGAAGATCTTCAGTTCGGAGGCCTCGAAGCTCGGGTTCTTGCCGGCGTTGTAGAGCCAAACGAACCGGTACTGCAGCATGCGGCACACGCGGATCTCGACCGCGAACTCGGCCAGCTTGTGTCGCAGCACCCGCACGACCGGGTCGTCGCTCTTGTCCATCCCCCGCTCGTGCCAGAGGACGGCGAGGTCTTGGAGCATGCGCTCGCCCATCGCCGCGTACTCGACGAACGCCCGCTCGTGGTTGAGCACCGTCGTCGCGATGTACCAGCCCTGGTTCTCCTGTCCGATGAGCGACTCCGCCGCGTTCACCCGGCAGCTGTCGTAGTGGACGATCTGCTGCTTGCCGCCGCCGAGGTTGCCGAAGGTCTCCGGGCGCAGCCCTTCGGTGTCGGAGGGGATGACGAAGAAGCTAATGCCCTTGTGCTTGGGGGCCTCGGGGTCGGTGCGGGCGAGCAGGAAGCTGTACTGGGCCTCTTCGAGGTGGCCGCCCCAGATCTTCTGGCCGTTGATGATGTAGTCGTCGCCGTCGCGGACGGCGCGGGTCTGCAGGCCGGCGAGGTCGGAGCCGTGGTCGGGCTCGGAGAAGCCCTGGTGGAATTTGATCTCGGCGCGGGCGATGGGGCCGAGGAACCGCTGTTTCTGCTCCTCCGTCCCGTGCTGCATGATGGCGGGGCCGAGGTAGCCGACGCCGGCCTCGCGCACGATGACGCGGTGGCGGGCGCTCTCCTCCGAGAAGACGAGCTGCTTCGTGATCGTGGCCTCTTGGCCGCCGTACTCCTTGGGCCAGGCCATCGTGAGCCAGCCCTTCTCGGCCAGCTTCTTGCGGATGTTCTGGATGACCCCGGCGGCCTCTTCCGATTCGTGGCCCTGCATCCCATACCAGTCGTCGGGCAGCTCCTCACGGAAGAAGTCGCGCACCTCCTGGCGGAAGGCTTCGTCTTCGGGAGAAAAGACTGGGTGCATGGTCGGCTCCGGTGGGTGTGCTTGGGCTACCGCGGCGGGTAGGTCATGAACTCCAGGATATTGCCGTCGGGGTCGCGGGTGTAGACGCTCGTCCCGTCGCGCTGTCCGGCGTCGCCCCCGCCCTTCTGGTCGTAGGGACCGTAGGCGATTTCCGCGCCGGCGTCGAGGATCAGCTGCTTGGCCTCCTCGATGGTGCCATCGAAGTAGAAGCAGAGGTCGCCGCAGCCCGGCACCGCGGTGGGGCCCCGGGCGGTGAAGCGCGGGTTCTGCCAGAACTCGGGCGGGTGGACGTTGAGCTTGGCGTTGGGGCCGATCTGCACGGCGAACCACTTCGCCTTCCCGGCCCGCCACTCCTCCTCGTAGAGGATCGTGAAGCCCAGCCGGCGGTAGAAGTCGATGAAGGCGTCGGAGTCGGCCGTCGGCAGCGATACGTGGTCGAAGCCTTGGACCGTCATCGTGGCGCCTCCCGTCGTCGCGGCTACCGTGGCAGACCGAGGCCGCGCGTCGCGATGAGGTTGCGCTGCACCTCGCTGGTGCCGCCCATCAGGGTGTAGCCGGGCTGGTAGCGGATCTGCTGCTCGATGCGGCCCTGGATCGGCGCTTCGCCGTTCGCCCGCTGCACCTGGGCGTACAGTCCGAGCACCTCGCCCGCCACGTGCATGA
>DAOUKZ010000017.1:0-28352 GCA_034420775.1 Dehalococcoidia bacterium | reverse complement strand
CACATCGGCGTCAACCGTGCCGCCCACGTCCGTGCCGACCGCGTCGCCCATGTCCGTGCCGACCGCGTCGCCCATGTCCGTGCCGACGCCCACGCCCCGTCCGACGGCAACGCCCACACCACGGCCGACGGCAACTCCCACACCACGGCCGACATCCACGCCGAGGCCGACTGCCACTCCGACACCGACCGCGACACCCGTACCGCCCTACGCCGCGGTTTGGGCAAGCCTATCGAACAGCCGCTGGTTGGATAGGAACAGACCGGCCTTGGCTTCGCAGATCAAATCCCTCCGGTGGGTCGCGGACGGGATTGATGAATCTGAGGAGGGACCGGTTCAGGAGTTAGTGCATCTCGCGACCCTTTATGAGTCGGCGTTCGGCGTGCTCATGGACAAAGATTGGGTTGTGAATGGCTTGAATGAGCCTGAGACCGCCATCCTGCGGAACATCCGGGCGATTGCGGAGCAAGAGGAAGCCGTGGCGCTGCGGGTTCTCCGCATGTCCTTCTTGGAGACCGTCGGGCCTGCCGACAGCGCGGCGGTGCGGCAACTCGCCGTCATTGCGACGTACGGCGCGGAACTCCTCTCCGCCGTGTTGGGCAAAACGTGGGCCGCGGACGGCTTCAACGAACTCGAGCGCGAGCTCGTGCGAAACCTGGGCTGGATTGCGAGCGAAGACGAAGCCGCGTCACTGCGGATACTCAGCATGCCTTTTCTGGAGGTGTTGAGTCCTGCCGACGGCGCCGCGATGGAATCCCTGGGGCGCCTGGCGTTGCTTCGCCAGCACGACTTTCAGCGCGTTATGGCCCATCCGACCGTGCGCGGTGGCATCACGGACGACTGGGCGAAGATCGTCGTGGTGCTGTACGGAGTGAGCCAGTACAACCCGCGGCTGATCGACGTCCTACTGGATCCAGCCCGCGTGATCTTGGAAGAGCGCGTCGTGAATCTCCCGCGGGCTGGACTGACCGACTTCTCGATCATTCGCACCGGCCCCGGTGCTGAGCGCAGCATGGACTTGCTAGAGCACGCCGCGTACAGCGCCGAGTCGTTTATGGGCGAGCCGTTCCCCGCCAAGTACGTGGCGCTGCTCTTTGAGAACGCGGTCCCCAGCCACGCAGCCGGAGTCAATTACGGCGGCCTTCATATGGCGGTGCGCCCCCAATACGACGTCGATGACGGCAGCCGCCATGCCGAGTTTGCCGGTCACCTCATTGCGCACGAAGTGGCGCACTATTACTGGCGCGGCAATAGCGATTGGGTTGACGAAGGAGCGGCCGACTTCATGGCCTCCGTCGCCGAGTACACTCGGACCGGCCAGCCGGTGGGGGTCACCAACGACCCCTGCGGCTATGCCCGCACGATTGAGGAGCTGGAGCGCCTGGCCCCCTCCCGAGGCGATGAAGCGTTCAACTGCAACTATGCCCTAGGGGAGCGCTTGTTCGTGGACCTCTACCGCAGTTTCAACGAGGATAGGGTGCGGCGAGGCCTGCGGAACCTTTACCGGTTGTCGCAAGCCGGAGGCGAGGATGACTCAGAGTCCGGCACAGAAGTCGGCATGAGCCAACTCAGAGAAGCCTTCAGGATGGGCGCGGACATCGCGGCGCCTGTCGTCAACGTCATAACGTCCAGGTGGTACGACGGAAGCGAGCCGTATGACGTCTCCGGCCGAGACATCTCGTCCGTCGATCCCAATCTGTACATTGTCAATGGACGTATCGAGACGGCGTACTTAGCGGCGGCCAGGGGCGGACCGCCCACGACAACTTTCTCCGCAAACGACTGGGTGTGGCTGTTTCTGGACTATGACTACGCAGTGTCGGAGCCGCGCGAGGTGCAGCTAGAGCTTGTGGACTACTTCGAGGATGGCTTTGTGTTCGATCGACGCAGCGTGTCGTTTACTGCAAAGCCCGGATATGCCGGTGGGTGGTGGTGGCTTCCGGTGGGGATCCCGCCGTCGAAGCGGTGGGCCGAAGGCCGGTACTGGGTGTACGTGTACCACGAGGGGCGGAAGGTGGCCGAGGTGGAGTACGAGGTGGTGCCTTAGGGGAGACCGCGTCGTCGGCTCCGGCGGCTGGTAGACTCGGCGGGCGATGCGGTTTGCCCGGGGGCCATTTCCGCCGACCGATGATCTTGATGCGGCGCGGCGCGTGCTGCTGGCGTACGAGGCGCCCGACGAGGGGCAGCGGGCGGTGCGGGAGCGGATGCTGGCCTTCATCGACGCTCACCCGGAGGACGCGCACCGGCGGACGTGCTTGCCGGGGCACCTGACCGGGTCGGCGCTGGTGCTCGACCATGAGGAGCGGCGGGCGCTGCTGACGTATCACCGCAAGCTGGGGCGGTGGCTGCAGCTCGGCGGGCACGCCGACGGCGACGCCAACCTGGCGGGAGTGGCGCTACGCGAGGCGGTGGAGGAGAGCGGGATCGCCGACCTCGCCATCGACCCGGCGCCGGTCGACCTCGACATCCACGTAATCCCGGCGCGTCCCGGCGAGCCGGAGCACCTGCATCTCGACACGCGCTTTCTCGTGCGAGCCGGCCCCGAGGCCGAGCCGCGGGCGAGCGAAGAGTCGCTCGATCTGCGCTGGTTCGCGCCGGGCGACCTCGGCGGCGTCGAGACCGACGACTCGGTGCGCCGCCTTTTCCGCATCGCGTTCGGCTAAGGGGCGGCCCCGCTTCTTGTCATCCCCCAGCCTCGCTGGTAGGCTCGCTTCCGGTGGGTGGTCACTCCTGTGCGCGGCGCTCCATGGCGCCGTTGCCGTGGTCTACCGTTGTTGTCCGTCCACGATGGCCGAAGGAGGCGCCGTGCAGGTCTCGATCAACGCCTTTCTCCGCAACCCGCCGATCTCGGGACGCTCGCACCAGCAGTTGTACGGCGAGTTCCTGGAGATGATGGAGTACGCCGACCAGAACGGCATCGCGCGGGTGGCCCTCGCCGAGCACCACTTCGAGGACGACGGCTACCTGCCCTCGCAGTTTGTGATGGCGGGGGCGATCGCGGCGCGGACGAAGCGCATGGAGATCTGGTTCGCGATCATGGTGTTGCCGCTGCACCATCCGCTGAGCGTGGCCGAGGACGGCGCGGTGCTCGACTGCCTGAGCGGGGGGCGGTTCACGCTCGGCGTCGCGGGCGGCTACCACCACAAGGAGTTCGACGGCTTCGGCGTACCCCGGAACGAGCGGGCGGCCCGCATGGACGAGGCCCTCGACATCATCCGGCGCTGTTGGGAAGACGAAGGACCGTTCGACTACGACGGGCGCTTCTGGAAGCTGAAGGGGATCAAGGTGCGTCCGAGGCCGGTGCAGCAGCCGCGGCCCAAGATCATGCTGGGGGGCAACAGCGAGGCGGCGGCGCGGCGCGCGGCGCGGTACGCCGACGGCTTCATCCCGGTGGGGCCCAAGTGGTGGGGTCCGTACCGGGACGAGATGGTGAAGCTGGGGAAGGACCCGGGGCCGGAGCTGCCGAGTCCGCCGGAGCCGCATCCCTTCCACCTCCACGTCTCCCGCGACCCCGAGCGGGCGTGGGACGTCATCGCGCCGCACGCGCTCCATGAGTGGAACGCCTACGCGAAGTACAACGACGACGACCCGAACATGATGTTCTTCACCGCGCCGGACGCGGACGTTCTGAAGGAGCAAGGGATCTACCGGGTGATGACGCCGGAGGAGTGCACCGAGTTCATGCTCCGCCAGCGTCAGGCGCTCGGCGACTGGGCGTCGCTGAACCTGCGGCCCACGATGGGTGGGATGCCGGCGGAGCTAGGGCAGGAGTGCCTGGAGCTCGTGGTCAACGAAGTGATGCCGCGCGTCCGCGACGCCGGCGCAAGTTAGGGCTGGGACGGGAGCCGTGACGTCACGCGCGCTCATAGTTGTCTGCGCCGGGCTGCTGGCGGTGGCGGCGTGCCAGGGGCCGGAGCCGACCCCTGTTCCCGTCGAGCCGACTCCGCGCCCGACGGCGACGACCGCGCCCACGATCACCCCACGTCCAACCCCGACACCGACGGCCACGGCGACGCCCACGCCGCTTCCGACCCCAACACCGACGCCGACGTTGACTCCCACTCCGACGTCGACGCCGGCGCCAACGGGCACGCTCGCTCCGGCGCCAACGGGCACGCCCGCGCCGACGTGGACGCCGGCGCCGACATGGACCCCCGTGCCGACGTGGACACCTGAGCCCACGCCGACGCCAGTACCAGGCCGGACGCGGACGGCGACGCCAACGCCGCGTCCGACGGCGACGCCCACGGTCACCCCCACCGCGCTGCCGCCGCCCAGCCCCACGCCCACAAACCGGCAAACGCTGGTGGTGACGGCTGCTACCGTGCGGCCGAGCGTGGTCAAGATTCAGACGCTCTTGAACGTGGGCTCCGGCGTGATTATCGATACCGACGCGGACGGCGGGGCGCTCGTCCTCACCGCATACCAAGTCGTCGAGGACGGCACAGCGATTGCGGTGCTGGTCAACGACGCCGCGCTGCATACGGGGGAGGTCGTCGGCGTCGACGAGGTGAGGAATCTGGCGCTTGTCCGTATCTGCTGCTCGGAGGACTTTCGGGCGGCACCGTTAGGCAACGTCATCGCGCCGCCCGCGGGCGATGCGGTGTTTGCGATGGGGTACTCGCTGGGCGGGGACCGGGCGGTGATCGCTGAGACCGAGGTAGCCGGCATCGAGTTCGACTCGTCGACCCTCCGCTGGTTGGTCCGTACACGGTCGCCGGTCGATCCCGACCAGTTGGGCGGGCCGTTGTTCACCCTGGACGGGCGCATCACCGGAGTCAACGTCTCGGAGCCCGGCTCGCCGGCTTCGTCCGGCTTCGCCGTTTCGGCGGCCACGGTCCTGGAGGACCTTCCCTTCCTCAGGATGGGGCGCACCGCGCCGCTTCCCTCCTCGCCGAGTCCGACGGCCACGCCCGTTCCGATTCCCCAGCCGTTGACCCAGAGCGTGACGGAGTTCGGCATAGGCGACCTGATCCGGCTGGGCGACCTGGTCGCGGTGGTGCTGGGGTGGAGAGAGCCGGACCTCCCGGTGCACATCCGGCCGAACCCGGGCAAGCGGTACGTCGCGGTCGATCTAGCCTTGGTCAACGCCGGGGAGCGGGACGTATCGAGGCTCTTCTACATTCGACTCAAGGACTCGGCGACGCGCGTCTACGATCCGGACCGCAGGTGGGGGGAGTTCGCGAGGGGGGCGCCGCTTCCCGGCGAGGGCGTCATCAGCCCCGGCGAGCGCATCCGGAGCGAGGTCGTGTTCGAGGCCGAGTCCGACGCGGAGGAGATGGTCCTCAGCTTCACGCTGCGCACCTTCAGCGCCCAGGAGGCCCTCATCGCGCTCGGGCCGAGTCCGCGGGCCATTGAGCCGCCGGCCCTCATCCCCGGCGAAACACCGCCGACCATCTTCGCCACCGGCGAGCCCGTCCAAGCCGGGGACGATGTGGAACTGCTGCTCCACGGCGCGCGGTCGCTGACGGAGGGTTTGCCCGTCCGGCCCGATGCCGGACGCCGGTTCGTGGTGCTCGACCTGGCGGTCAGGAACCTCTCGACCGCGATCACTGAGATTGACTCCGAGAAGCAGCTAACCCTCAAGGATTCGCAGGGCTACAGCTATACCATCCACCCGGCGACGTGGTCGGCCATTCGGTCGCCCGTCAACGGCTCGTTCGACGGGGGCCAGGTGAAGCGGGGCCCGATCGTCTTCGAGATTCCCCACGATGCCGGGGGGCTTACCTTGGTCTTCGAGCCGCTGTTTGGGTTCGGCAAGGTGGTCATCGCGGTCGATCCCGACCAGGGCGCGTGAAGCGGCGGCGGATGGGGTAGTATGGCGCGGGCAAACCGCCGGGCTCGATAGCAGGAGGTCGTCATGGCGAAGGTGAGCGGGTCGTATTTGGTGGCGAAGGCGCTGCAGAACGAGGGCGTCGATACGCTGTTCTATCTGATGGGCGGACCGATCTCGCCGATCATCGCCGAGGCGGAGAAGCTGGGTCTGACCTGCTACTACGTCCGTCACGAGCAGGCGGCGGCCATGGCGGCGCACGCTTACGCGCGGGCTACGGGCAAGACCGGCATCTGCGTCACGACGGCAGGGCCGGGCACCGCGAACGCCATCACCGGCGTGGCCAACGCGCAGGCCGACGCGTGCCCCGTGATCTGCGTGGGCGGCTCGTCCTCCATCGAGGGGATCGGCGTCGAGGTGTTCCAGGAGATGGACCAGGTGCCGATGTTCAAGTCGGTGACCAAGTTGGCGATGAAGATGGACCTCACGCGCCGCATTCCCGAGTATCTGAGCATCGGCTTCCGCCACGCGCAGGACGGCTGCAAGGGCGCCGTCTACCTGGACGCTCCGGGCGACGTGCTGACGCGGGAGGTCGATGAGGAGCGGGTCATGTACCCCGAGCGGTACCGGGTCAGCGCCCGCGCCCACGGCGACCCGGCGCTGGTGCGGGAGGCCATCGGCGTGCTCGCCGGGGCCAAGAAGCCGTTGGTGATCACCGGCAGCGGCATCTTCTGGTCGGAGGCGGAGGCCGAGCTGCGGGCCTTTGTCGAGGCGACGGGCATACCGTTCTTCACCACGCCGCAGGGCCGAGGGGCGATCTCCGAGGACCACGACCTTTTCTTCCCCGGCGCCCGGAGCGGCGCGTTCAAGGAAGCGGATGCGATTTGCGTGGTCGGCACGCGAGCGAACGCGATGCTGTTCAACCTGCGCGCTCCCCGTTTCAACGCGGACGCCAAGGTCATCGAGGTCAACGTGGACGGGAAGGAGCTCGGCCACAACCGGGCCGTCGACGTGGGCATCCTGGGCGACGCCCGTGCCGTGCTGGAGCAACTGACGGAAGAGGCCAAGGGGCGCATTGACTCCGCCGCCTACGGGGAGTGGGTGGAGACGCTCAGGGCCTCGGACGCGGCCCGCGAGGAACGCGCGCAAGACCTGCTGCACTCCGACGCCGATCCGATTCACCCGCTGCGTCTGTGCCGGGAGCTTCGCGAGGCAATGGCCCCGGACGACGTCCTGGTGGTGGACGGACATGAGACGCTGGGCTTCGCCCGGCACTCGATCCCCACGTTCATGCCGCGGCACCGGCTCAACGCCGGCCCGCACGGCGTCATGGGCGTCGGCGTGCCCTTCGGACTCGGGGCGCAGGCGGCCAATCCCGACAAGCGGGTCGTCGTGCTCAGCGGCGACGGCGCGTTCGGGTGGAACGGCATGGAGATGGACACGGCGGTGCGCCATAACTTGAACATCAAGGTCGTCATCTGTAACAACGCCGGGTTCACCAGCCGGGGCTCCTACGGCAGCGTGGGGCGCGAGCTGGGGTGGCAGCGCTATGACGAGATGATGGCGGCCATCGGCTGCCACGGGGAGTGGGTGGAGAAGCCGGAGGATATCCGGGCGGCCCTCGACCGCGCCTTCGCCGCGGACGGGCCGGCGGTGGTCAACGTCCGGACCGACCCGGCGGCGCGGGCCGGCTCCGCCATCGGCATGTAGCTTGGCCGCCTAGACGGCGCGGGCTGTGCCGTCGGCGCGCAGGTTTTCGAGCACGGTCTTCGTGGAGCGTGAGAGGTTGAGCGTGTAGAAGTGCACGCCCTTGGCTCCTTGCTCCAGGAGCTCACGGCACTGGCGGGTGGCGTAGTCGATACCCTCGGCGATGACGGCGTCGCGGTCGTCGGCGACGGCCTCGATTCGTTCCAGCAACGGTTTGGGTATCGATGCGCCGCAGAGCTCGGTGAAGCGCTTGATCTGGCCGACGTTGGTGATGGGCATGATGCCCGGTAGGACGGGCGCATCGATGCCGGCGGCGCGGACGCGCTCGACGAAGTCGAAGAAGGCATCGTTCTTGAAGAAGAGCTGGGTGACGATGAAGTCACCGCCCGCGTCGATCTTCCGTTTGAGGTGGTCGAGATCGGCCTCCAGGCTCGGCGACTCGATGTGCCCCTCGGGATAGCCCGCGACGCCGATGGAGAAGTCCCACCGGTCCCGGATGCGGGCCACGAGCTCGTCGGCGTGGGCGAGGCCGTCGGGGTGCGGGGTGAAGGATGTGTCGCCCTGGGGCGGGTCGCCGCGCAGGGCGAGGACGTTCTCGATGCCCCGCGCGTCGATGTCGGCGAGGACGGCGTCGATCTCGGTCTTGGAAGCGCCGACGCAGGTCAGGTGGGCCATGCTCTCCAGGCCGAAGCGGGACTTGATCATCTGGACGACATCGAGGGTCTTGCGGCGGGTGCTCCCGCCGGCGCCCCAGGTCACGGAGACGTAGGCGGGGTTGAGGCCTTGGAGGCGCTCGGCGGCACGGAGCAGGGCCTGCGCCGACTTGTCGTCCTTGGGGGGGAAGAACTCGAAGGAGAAGCTATGGCCCGGCTCGGCGAGCTTGTCGGCGATCTTCATGGGTGCGATTCGAGCTTCTTGATGGCGGCGATGGCGTCGCGGGCGGCCTCGTAGTCCCGCCTCCCACCCTTCAGGATAGGGGGCACGACGTAGAAGGCGTCGGCGCCCGCCTCTCGCAGCGCTCCGGCGACCTCGACCGCGACGTCGGCCGGGGGGCGGCCTCGGGCGATCTCGTCCACCAAGCGCGGCGGCGGGTCGCCGAAAACCAGGCCATCCCGCGTCAGCAACTGCACTCCCCAGAATACCGGAAGAGCGAAGGGCGCGCCCGCGAGCGCCTCGTAGCGGGCGAGGAAGTCGCGGCGCGGCGCGGGGTCGTAGGTCGGCTGGGCGATGATGAACTCGGCGCCGGCGCCGACCTTCCGTAGGGCCAGCGCGGCCTCCGACTCGACGCCCTTACTGAGGTCGATGGCGGCACCCGCGCAGAGAGCCGTCGGCGCGGCAAGCTTGAGGCCCTTGAAGTCGCGCCCTTCGTTCATGGCGCGGATGTCGGCGAGCAGGCCGGTGGGGGCGACGTCGCGGACGGGCCGCGTGCGGGTCAAGTCCTTGGCGGAGAAGTCGTCGCCGGAGAGGACGAGGACGTTGTCGAGGCCGAGGGCCTGCGCACCCAGGAGGTGCATCTGGAGGGCGAGCCGGTTCATGTCGCGGGTGGCAAGGCTGAAGATGGCGTCGATGCCGGCGACGCGGCGGACCCAGGCGGCGGCGGCGGCGGGGTCCATGCGCGCCGAGCGGCCGGGGCTGTAGGCGGCGCAGACGAAGTCGGCTTCGATGCCGGCGAGGGCGTCGGCGAAGGAGGGATCGCCAGAGCGGGGCGGGGAGCAGTCCATGGCGATGAGTGGGCGGACGCCTCTTTGCGCGTAGGCGGTGGTTACGGTTGCCATTCGGCTGTTGTCTCCCATTCCGCAGCCTGTCGCTGTCGTCCAACTGAAGGGATTAGGATTCTACCATCGGGGGGCGGGGTGCTAAGGAGGGGCGGGCGTCGATGGGCGTTGGCGGTTGACGGGGGCCCCTCATCTCGATCTTCTCCCCTTGGGAGGAGAGGGAAGACCTCCCCGCGCCCCGCCCTCCCGCCGCGCCGGGTGAGTGCCCTCCCTCAGTCCCTCCCATAAAGGGAGGGAGGTCTAAGGGAGTTTCCTCCTGAGGGGGAAAGGCCGGAGGGGACGGGCGCTTCGCGAAGCGCCCCTACCGGGGAGGGAGATGCTGCCCACAAGGGGCGGTCCTACGGGATGGGCGTGCTATACTTCGCCACTCCCTGCAGGGGGTGGAGGAGCGGCTTGGCGGACGTAGTGATCGTGGTGGACATGCTGCGGGGCTTTCTCGAAGATGGGTACCCGCTTTCCTGTGGTGAGGACGCGCGCCGGGTGATCGATCCGATTGGTGAGCTTATCGAGCGGCGGCTCGGCGAGGGGGAGACCGTCCTGTTTACCTGCGACGCGCATGAGCCGGCGGACCCGGAGATCGCTCTCGGTGTGTTTCCGGCGCACTGTATGAAGGGGTCGATCGAGGCAGAGATCGTGCCCGAGCTGGAGGGCCTCGTTCCACGGGGCGAGGTGTTCGAGAAGCATGCCTACAGCGGCTTCACCAATGCGGCATTCGACGCCCGCGTCCGGGCGCTGGCCCCTGAGCGGCTGACGATCGTGGGGGTGTGCACCGACGTCTGCGTGCTGCACACGGCGGCGGACGCGTTCTACCGCGGCTACCGGATTGAGACGCCGGAGGCGTGCGTGGCGAGCTTCACCGAGGAGAACCATGCGTTCGGGCTGAAGCACCTGCGGGAGAGCCTGGGCGCCCGCGAGCCGGCGGCGTGGCAAGGGAGCGTATGAACCAAGAACCGGAGAGGCCGAGGCGTTCCCTGCCGACGTTCAAGCGGCTGGCCTTCGAGTACGTCGTCATGCTGGCGGTGGTCTTGGTGGCCGTCATGCTGACCGCGAACCTCATCATCGCCCTGGTGGCCGCGTTGATCGCGATGATTGGGCTGCGCATGACGCGGCCGAAGCGCACGGACTGACCGCCGCCAGCCGGTCGGCAACCTACCAGCCGGTCGGGGTGTCCCAGCGGTCGATGGCGCTGACCTCGCCCAGGGGCTTGCGCGTCGTCGGCCCGAACCTGCCGCGCGGGTAACCCAAGGGGATGCAGTAGACGACCTGCGCGTTGTCGGGGATGCCGAAGAGAGCGTGCACCCGCTCCTCCACGGTGGGGTGCAGGGTGGTGATGGTCCCGCCGATGCCGAGGCCGCGGGCGGCGAGCAGCAGGTTCTGGGCCGCCGGGACCACGGACTCAGCGGCGGCGTGGCCGCGCGCCACGGCGCAGACGAGCACCATGACCGGGGAGCCGCCGATCTCGTCGGCGAGACGCATGGCGGCGCGACGAGTCGGGGTGTCCGGCAGGTCTTCTGGCCCCATGATGCCTTCGTCGCGACGCTTGGCCCACCAGGCCTCCCGGTAGATCTCGCCGAGCTTGCTCCGCAGCGCGGGGTCTCGCACGACGAGGAAACGCCAGGGCTGCGTATTGCCGCCGTTGGGGGCTCTGATCGCCGCCTCGAGGACGGCGCGCAGGTCTTCGTCGGGAATGGGGTCCGGCTTCAGGCGGCGTATGGCCCGCAGGGTGAATATCGCTTCGCCCAGCGGCATGTTCAGCCTATCGGCGGTGCTCGTCGTGTCCAAGGGGGCTCCTTTTCCTGTTGCCGCTCTGAATGTGCCATTGTACACTCGCCGCCGCCATGCCGGACTCGCTTCTCGATCTGACGGACCGCGTCGCCATCGTCACCGGCGGTGGGACGGGCATCGGGCGCGCCATCGCGCACGTCTTCGCCGATCACGGCGCGCGCGTCGTGCTGGCGAGCCGGAAGGTGGAGAACCTGGAGCGCGTGGCGGGGGAGATGCGAGAGAAGGGGCACACCGCCCTCGTCGTGCCGACCGACGTGCGCGAGCGCGACGCCGTCGAGGCGATGGTGGAGCGGACGGTCGACGAGTACGGGCGGGTCGACGTGCTGGTGAACAACGCGGGCGGCAACCACCGGGTCGCCGCGGCGGAGGTGACCGACTCGATCTGGGACCGCATGGTGAACTTGAACCTGCGGGGACCGTTCTTGTGCTCGCAGGCGGTCTTTCCAGTGATGTCGAAGCAAGGCGCCGGGGCCATCGTCAACATCTCGTCGAGCGCGGCCAATTCGGCCGCGCGGGAGTTCATGCCCTACGGCTCGGCGAAGGCGGGTCTGCAGCAGATGACGCGCATGTTGGCCGCGGAGTGGGTGGAGTACGGCATTCGCGTGAACTGCGTCGCGGCGGGGCTCACCAAGACCGAGGGCTTCATTCGCGGACGCGTGCTCCAGGGGCTCGACCCCGACGCGGACGTCGGCGGGAATGCGATGGGCCGTCCAGGGCGCCCGGAGGAGATCGCTTATCCGGTGCTCTTCCTGGCCTCGGACGCGGCCTCGTTCATGACGGGGGAGACGATCTCCGTCAATGGAGGAGCGCGGGCGGGATAGGGGGCTCAGTCAGCGGCGGCGGTCTTCGGTGGGCGTTGGCGGTTGTGCGGGGCCCCTCATCTCAATCTTCTCCCCTGGGGAGAAGAGGTAAGACCTCCCCGCCCCGCGCCTCCTGGCGGCGCGTGCCCGCCGGGGGAGTGCCCTCCCTCAGTCCCTCCCATGCAGGGAGGGAGGTTTAAGAGGGGACGGGCGCCCACAAGAGGCGCCCCTACGAGAGCGGCACCCACAAGGGCTAGCCGGCGGGCGCGCCGTTGCGCGGGGTGAACTCGACGCGGAGGGCGTGCCGAGCGCCCTCGCGGACTTTGGCCCGCTCGCCGAGGCGGTGGCCGACGACCCAGATGATCTCACCGTCCGCGAGGAGCAGGGGGGCGCCGTCGCGTTCGGCGCGGGGGACTTTGGCGTCGACGAAGAAGTCTTGAAGCGACTTGCTGTCGCGCATCCCCAGCGGCTGGAAGCGGTCGCCGTGGCGGCGGCTGCGGACGGTGACGCGGCAGGCGGCGGAAGGATCGAGGTGGGCTGCGTAGCGGCCGTCGGGGAAGAGTTCGGAAGCGAGGACGAGCCGCCCCTCGACGTGCCATGGGCCTGCGTCGCCGACGCCGGGCAAGGTGAGCTCGCGGGGCTCGATGGGTGCGGTGGGTAGTGGAGGAGGCCCCACGCGCAGGACAAGGTCGGCCGCTTCGGTGTAGGCGGCGACTCCGCCGGGGAGGTCGGCGCGCCGACCCGAAGCGCCCGCGCACAGGTCGCCGACGGCGTCGAGGTGGCGGGAGCCGAGCCCTTGAAGATCAGGGATGAACTGCCGGAGGGCCTCGCGGAGCACGTGGGCGCGGAGCGCGGGGTGTTGCGCCGCGAGCTGAGGCCGCGGCAGGACGACGGCGTTGCCACGGGTGGAGGCGTTGGCCGTCAGCCACTCGCGGGCCTGGGCTTCCAGGTAGTCGACGGCCTGGGCGGCGAGGTCGGCGAAGCGGGCGGCGTTGCCGCCGGCCTCGACGTTGATCTTGCGCAGGACGGGCAGCACCTCGCGCCGGATGCGGTTGCGAGCGAAGTCGAGCGAGTCGTTCGAGGTGTCGTGGCGGGGGCCGAGGTCGCGGGCGGCGCAGTAGGCCTCGGTGTCGGCGCGCGACAGGCCGAGGAGGGGACGTCCGACGCGGAGTTGGCCGTCGGCGGACTGCCAGGAGGTGAGGGGGCGCATGGCGGCGAGACCGGGGAGGCCGGCGCCGCGCGACAGGTGCAGCAGGACGGTCTCGGCCTGATCGTCGGCGGTGTGGGCCACGAGCGCGATGCCGGCGCCGTATTGGCGGGCGACCCGCGTGAAGAAGTCGTAGCGGGCGCGGCGGCCTGCCTCTTCCAGCGATTGCCGCGACTCCTTGGCGAGCACGGCAACGTCGGCGCATTCGGTGTCGAGGGGGACGCCGAGCCGGTCGCAGAGGCCGGCGACGTAGGCAGCGTCGGCGCGGCCCTCGTCGCCGCGCAGGCCGTGGTCGAGGTGGGCGGCTTGGACATAGGCACCGGTCTCCTCGCGGAGGGACGCGGCGGCGTCGAGGAGGCAGACGGAGTCGGGGCCGCCGGAGACGCCGATGATTGCGCGCCGCGCCTCGACAAGGGCGGCGTGCTCATCGTAGAAGGCCCGCACGGCGCTCAGCACGCGGCGAACGGGGCCGTCCGCTCGATTCATAGCGTGGCCTTCCTCCGTCAGCCTCGCCCGCGTTTGCGGCGGCGCTTCGACGGCGCGGCGAGCACGATCCGTGAGCGGTGGACGGCGGTCGGTGCGACGGCGCCGAGGGCGGCGGCGACCTGCTCGGGGCGCCCGCTGGCCTCGGGGTCGGTCTGCAAGATCATGCCGATGGTGGCCTCGCCGCCGGCGGCCTCTTCGAGCCAGAGGTCGTGGACCTGCTTACGGAGGTCGTAGCGGCGCACCTCTTTCTCGCGCTGGTGCTCCCAGGGCAGGGTTTCCGCCTCCAGGAGATCGTCGATGGCCTGCTCCAGGCGCTCGACGGAGCCGGCGGCGCCGTTCTCGGAACAGGGCACGGTGACGAGGTATTCGGACTCGCGGACGAGGGACTGGAGGGATGGCGAGTCGATGGGAATCTCCTCCGTGCCGTAGACGTGGAGGTCGGGCAGGAGTTGGGGCTCGATCTGCTTGAGGAAGTAGAAGCCGGAGATGCGGCGGTTGAGGTAGACGTCGAGGAGCTCGCCCTCGCTGGTGACACCGACGGGAAGCGCGGCGGCGATGGAGATGCGGGGCCGCGGGTTGCGTCCCTCGGAGTAGGCGACGGGGACGGCGGCGCGGCGGAAGAGCCGGCGCCACATGCGGATCATGTCGAGGTGCGCCAGGTATTGGAGAGCGCCGGAGCGTCCGTAGCTAACTCTGAGGCGTTGCACTGCCATCGGGCGGCCTCGTCACCAGAATCTTCTCGATCTTGACCCCGTCCATCTCGCTGACGGTGAGGCGCAGACTGCCGGCGCGCACCTGTTCGCCGTCGCGTGGGATGCGGCCCAGGGTGGCTAGCACGAAGCCCGCCAGTGTCTCGTAGCCCTCCTCGTCGGGGAGGCCGAGGTGGAGGCGTTCGTTCGCCTCGTCGACGCGCATGCCGGCGTCGACCTGGAAGGTGAGCTCGTCGATGGTCTCGACTTCCTCCTCCTCGTCCTCGTCGGCGTCGGCGATCTTGCCGACGACCTCGCCGACGATCTGCTTGACGGTGAGCAGGCCGGCGATGACGCCGAACTCATCGATGAGCATGACGAGCTGCGCGCCCTGCGTCCGCATCTCGACGAAGAGGTCGTCGATGTGCTTGGTCTCGGGGTAGAAGTAGGCCTGCCGGACCAGGGGGGCGATGGGATCGTCTTTGGTCAGGGTGCTTTGGCTGTAGGCGCGGAGCACGTCCTTGGCGGAGATGGTGCCGACCACGTTGTCGGGGGCGGACTCGTAGACGGGGAAGCGTGTGTGGGACTCCTCGGCGTAGGCCTGGAGGAAGTCGGCGAAGGTGGCGTTCTTGGAGAGGAAGACGATCTCCGGGCGCGGGGTCATGATTTCGCGGGCCTGAAGGTCGCCGAACCGGAATGCCTTGTGGATGAACTCGGCTTCCGTCTCTTCGACGGCGCCCTCGCTGGTGCCGACGCGGACCAGGGTGCGCAACTCTTCCTCGCTGATCGAAGGGGCCGCGGCGCCGGGCTTGGAGAAGGGGCGGGTGATGCCAGCGCTGATCCTCTGGAGTACTGCCGCCAGCGGGAAGAGGACCCACTGCGCCAATTCCAGCGGCCGGAGGTAGAGGAAGAGCAGCTGCTCTGGGTAGCGTGCCGCGATGGTCTTGGGGACGGCCTCGCCGATGATGACGATGCCGACGGTGGCGACGACGGTGGCGACGATGACGCTGACGCCGCGGGAGCCGCCGATGACGTCGAAGGCGAGGGCGGTGGCGATGGAGGCCAGGGCCAGGTTGACCGCGTTGTTCCCCAGGAGAATCGTGGAGAGGAAGCGCTCGGGGTTGTCCTTCAGGCGGACGAGGCGGTCGGCGCGCGGGAACCCGGTCTCGACGAGGTGAGCGACGCGGACGCGCTGCAGGGCGAAGAAGGCGGTTTCCGAACTAGAGAAGAAGGCGGAGAGGGCCAGAAACAGAACCAGCAGAACGACGGTTAGTTCGATGTCCATCGCAGGCGCAGCCTGGGCCATTTCAACCCGACGCCCCTAGAAGCCTCCTCGGTCCGGATACGCTCTGAATCGTACCAGATTGGGGCGGTGCGCTCCAACGGGCCTTTCTAGCGGGCGGTGTAGCCGCCGTCGACGACGAGGACGTGGCCGGTGACGAAGGAGGCTTCGTCGGAGGCGAGGTAGAGGACGGCGTTGACGATGTCGTCGGCGGTGCCGACCCGGCCGAGGGGGATCTGGGCGGCCATGTCGGCGGTGAGGCGGCGGCGGTCGTCGTCCGAGCGGCGGTCGGCTTCGCCCTGGGCGGTGAAGACGTTGGTGTAGCCGGGGGCGACGGCGTTGACGCGGATGCCGTCGGGGGCGAGCTGGGAGGCGAGGGTGCGGGTGAAGGCGATGAGACCGCCCTTGGAGGCGGCGTAGGAGACGGCCCCGATGGCGACGAGCCCGGCGAAGGAGGCGGTGTTGACGATGGCGCCGCCGCCGGAGCGGCGCATGTGGGGGACGGCAGCCTTGGCGGCGTGGAACATGCCCTTCAGGTTGTTGTCGAGGATGACATCCCAGTCGTCGGCAGGCACGTCCTCAATGGGGGTCTGGCGGTGCGGGGAGGGGCGTCCCGCGTTGTTGAAGAGGATGTCGAGGCGCTCGAACCGGGCCGCGGCGGCGTCGATTGCGGCGCGGACGGCGGGCTCGTCGCGCACGTCGGCGGGGAGGAAGAGGGCCTCGCCGCCGGCCTGGTCTACCTCGCGGGCGGTGGCGTAGCCGCCCTCCTCGGCGATGTCGAGCAGGCCGACCTTGGCGCCCTCACGGGCGAAGCGGAGGGCGGCGGCGCGTCCGAAGCCGGAGGCCCCGCCCGTGATGAAGGCGGCCTTGCCGTTCAGGAGGCTCATTGGAAGGTGCTCCTATCTGTGGAGGCGGTGGACCTCGATAACCCCATGGTGGTTGGGAGGGGCCCCCTCATCTCAATCTTCTCCCGTGGGGAGAAGAGGTAAGAGCTTCCCCGCCCCGCCGGCGCGCCCTGCGGGCGCGTGCCCTCTCTCAAATCTCCCCCAGAGGGGGAGAGGCTAAGGGGGCGCTCCCGCGGGTGATGGGCTTCGATGGGCTGTGATGGTTGGGAGAGGCCCCTCATCTCAATCTTCTCCCCTTGGGAGAAGAGGTAAACCTCCCCTATTGGGCGGTGAAGCCGCCGTCGACGACGAGGCTGTGGCCAGTGACGAAGGAGGCCTCGTCGGAGGCGAGGTAGAGGACGGCGTTGGCGATGTCGGTGGGCCTGCCGTGGCGACCGATGGGGGTGACCGACGCGAAGCGCTCCAGCGACTTCTGCTGCGTCGCCTCGTCGGCCCCGCGGTGTATGCCGCGGAGCATGGGGGTGTCGATGAAGCCGGGGGCGACGGCGTTGACGCGGATGTTGTCCTTGGCGAGCTCGAGGGCCATCATCTTGGTCATCACGTGGACGCCGCCCTTGGAGCCGCTGTAGCCGGGATTGGCCATGCCGACGAGCCCGGCGATCGAGGCGGTGTTGACGATCGCGCCGCCGCCGGCCTCACGCATGGCGCGCGCGGCGTACTTGGCGACGAGGAAGACGCCGCGCAGGTTGACGGCGATGACCTTGTCGAACTCCTCCGGCTCCATCGAATCGAGGTTTGACTGACGGGCGCGGTAGGCGCCGCTGATCCCCGCGTTGTTGAAGAGGACGTGGAGGGCGCCGAAGCGTTCGACGGCAGCGGCGACGCAGGCCTCCGCTCCTTCGGCGGTGGAGACGTCGCTCTTGACGAAGAAGGCGTCGCCGCCGGCCTCGCCGATCTGGGCGACGGTCTTCTGGCCGCCGACTTCGTCGAGGTCGCAGACGCAGACCTTCGCGCCCTCTTCCGCCAGGCGGACGGCGGCGGCGGCGCCCAAGCCCGACGCTCCGCCGGTTACCAGGGCCACTTTGTCCTTCATTCGCATGGGCTGTCTCCTTGGGTCTAAGGCTTGCGGGCCAGGATGAGCGCGTTCGGCGCGTCGTGGTGGACGTCGCCGAGGCCGGCCGCGGTCATCCAGTCCGTGATCTCGCGGAGAGCGTAGCAGCGCCCGCCCCGTGTGTGTAGCAGCATGTTGACGGCGAAGACGGCGCCGAACTCGGGGGCGTCGAGGCCCGGCTCCATGATCACGTCGCGCACGGCGACGCGTCCGCCCGGCGGGGCCGCCCGCGCGACGCGCCGGAAGAGGGCGGCGTTCTCCTCCGGCGGCTGGCCGTGGAGGATGTTGGACATGAAGATCAAGTCGTGGCCGGGGGGGAGCTCGTCGAGGAGGAAGTCGCCTTCGACGACGGCGACGCGGCCGGCGAGGCCCCATGCGTCGACGTTGCTGCGGGCCAGGGCGGCGGCCTTGGGCAACTCAAATACCGTCGCGCGGAGGTGGGGGTGGTCGCGGGCGAAGCTCAGGGCATAGGCCCCCGCGCCGCCGCCGACGTCGAGGACGGCGGCGTGCTCGGCCAACGGCAGGGCCTTGGCGAGGAGCGGCGCGATGAGGACGGCGTCGCGGTGAAGGCCCCGCAGGAGGCGCTCGGCGACCTCGTCGCCCTGGCCTTCCTGAAAGATGGAGTCGCCGACGGCGGGCTTTCCCTGGAGCAGGGTGCCCTCCAACCGGCCCCACATGTCCCAGCAGAGGTCGTCGACGACGAGCTGGTCGCCGGCGTAGTCGGGGCGGCCGGGCACGAGGTAGCGGTCGGCGGTCTCGGTGTTGACGTAGGTCTCGCCGCGCTTGGCGAGGAGGCCGAGGGCGGTGAGGGCGTCGAGAAGGATGCGGAAGGCCCTGGGGTCGCCGTTCAGGTCTTCGGCGGCGCGGGCCGCGGTGGAAGGGTGGAGCGCGAGGCGGGCGAAGACGTCGAGCTTGACCGCCGTGGTGACGATCTTGTGGCGCCAGTGGGTCCCGGGCGCGAGCAGCGGCGGGAGGCCGCTCCGGTGCGGCGCGTCGTCCCTATGTCGTTCGTCAGCGATAGTGCGCCTCTCCTTGCTCAGGCTTCGGCGATCACGGACTCGTAGACGGCTTCGTATCCCTCGACCATGCGACTGATGGGGAATTGCTCCTCGACCCAGGCGCGGCAGGCGCGGCGGTCGATCTCGCTCAGGCGTCCGATGGCGCGGACGGCCTCGGCCTCGGTCTCGACCAGGAAGCCGGTGCGGCCGTCGGCGATGACCTCAGGCATGGCGCCCTTGGGATAGGCGATGACGGGAGCGCCGACCGCGAGGGCCTCGGCGACGGCGAGGCCGAAGGGCTCCTCCCACTGCAGGGGGAAGAGGAAGCCCTTGGCGCGGCTCACCAGATCCAGCACCTCGTCGTTGGGGAGATGGGCGACGTGGCGGACGCGGTCGCCGTCCACATGGGGCTCGACCTCCTCGCGGTAGTAGGCCTCGGCCCAGGGAAGCTGGGGCGGGGCGTGGCCCACGATGACGAGGCGCTCGCCGGCGGCCTTGGCGATGCGAATGGCGTCGGCGATGCCCTTGTTGGGGGCGATGCGGCCCACGATGACGAGGAAGTCCTCAGCGGTTGCGCCGAAGGGGGTGGCGTCGACGTCGATGCCGTTGGGGACGACGGGGAGGCCGGGCTCGCCGAGGTTCTCGGCCTGGCGGCGGCTGATGCAGACGGGGTGGACGTTGGGGAAGTTGGCGCGGTAGTAGTCGTGGAGCGCCTGTTCGATGTAGGCGTAGGTGAGGACGGTCGGGGTGGTGGTGAAGGGAGAGAAGTAGGCCGCAAGGGTCGGCCAGTGGCCGTGGATGACGTCGAAGTCGTTGCCGCGGCGGTAGAGGTTGAAAGTGTTGCGGGTCTCCATCTCCTTGTCGACGTAGGTAGTGCAGTCGTCGTCGTAGGAGGTGGCGACGTCGACGACGGCGTGGAGCTCGGCGCTGACGCGGGAGTCGCCGGAGGCGAAGAGCTCGACGTGGTGGCCACGGGCGACGAGGCCTTCGACGAGGTGGTAGACCATGAGCTCGGTGCCGCCGTGGCTCCGGGGCGGTACCGAGAGGTAGGTGCTGGTGATCTGGGCGACGCGCATGCGGGCGCGCCGGGGGTCAGGCCGGCTCCTCGACTTCGAGGTCGTCGCCCTGGACGCGCACGTTGTAGGTGGTGAGCTTGCCGCTGGCGGGGGGCACGAGGGCCTCGCCGGTGGTGATGTCGTAGTCGCCGGCGTGCCAGGGGCACTGGAGGGAGGTGCCTTCAAGGAAGCCTTCCTCGAGGGGGCCGCCCATGTGCCAGCAGACGGCGGAGAAGGCGTAGAAGGAGCCGTCGGCGTTGGCGATGGCGATCCGCTCGCCAGCGACGTCGACGCCGATCACTTCTCCTTCGGGGACGTCGGCGACCTTGGCCACCTTCACGAAATTGCCCATCGGGCGGACCTCCGGGGTTGGTCGGGATTGCGCGCGCCGGAGATTATACCGCGCCGGGGGGCACGTGCCCTCCCTCAGTCCCTCCCATAAAGGGAGGGAGGGTAAGGGGCGCTCCTTGAGCAGAGGAGGGCTTCGGTTGCCGGTGGCGGTTGGCGGGGGCCCCTCATCTCAATATTCTCCCGTGGGGAGAAGAGGCCCGGAGGGACCACCGCGCTCCGCCCCGGCCCTCCCTCAGTCCCTCCCATAAAGGGAGGGAGGTTTAAGGGGCGGGCGGCTACGAGAGGCGCCTCTACGGGAAGAGGAGGGAGGTGCCCCGAAAAGTTCGGGAGGTCTTAGGCTTCTGTGGAAGGCACGGGAGGACCTGGGTCTCCCCGAAAAAAGAGGGATTGGGAAGCGTGAACGGCGCGCCGGGGAGGGCGAGCCGTCCGGGGCCGGGGTCAGCCCCCCAGCCCGTCTTCCGATCCGATAATCCCTCTCTCCAACTCCTGCATGGCCGTGAAGGCAACGTCGTCGTCCGGCTTCACTCTCGCGCCGTATTTCTCGTCGATTTCGGCGCGAATCTTGAGCCGCAACGAGGGGCCGTCTTCCTTTTCCAGTATCCGTTCCATGAGGAGTTCTTCGAGGCGGTCGCGGAACGCGAGCTTCGCCTCGCGAAAGCGCTGACGGAAGAACTCGTCCTCGAACCACTCGCGGACTTGGAGGTAGGAGACTCCGGCGGCTCTCCGTCCAGCGCTCAGTGTGCCTACGCGCCGGAACTCGCGGAGGAAGCGCCGTCTCCGGTCACTTGGTCCGCGGTTCCGTGGTTTCTTGCGCGCGCCCCCGGCCTTTTCCCCGCTCTCTGGGGCAGCGGAGGTATGCGATTGGCCGGCACCGATGGGCTGTGGTTGCATGAGGTCATGGTAGGGAGTGGGTGTAGGCATGGGCAATGGGCGGGTGTCGCAGGGGGAGGGGGAGTAGCGCTACCTGCCGACTTCAATGGATGTCTGGCTCAGCGCGCTGGGTTGCGGCTGGCGGGCTGCTTGCCGCCTAATCTCCTTCGCGGCCGCGTGGTCGATGCGGCGGCCATACCCAAACCCGGTTGGCCTTCTCAGAAAGTTGAATCTGTCTATGGTGGATCTCCGAGATGTTCCATGACGACTTCTTGGAGAGGTTTCTCGTCATAGCAATGCTTGATTGCGAGAAAGCCTTTTTCTTGTCGTCGAAGGAGGCGTTTCCGGCAGCACTGTTCACCGATGCCTCAAGCAAAGTCAGGTTCCCTACACGGTGCACATGAGAGCTGTATTCTTCCTCGTCTGCTGCCGCCTTCGCCCAGTTAGAATTCTGTTTCTGCGGCATGATGTGCTCTAAGTTCACCTTAGCTTCATCCTCATGAACAGCTTCGTCGACAAGACATCGAAGAATGTAGCGGGCGAGCTTTGGCTTATTGCACTGGAGCTTGGAGAAGTCATCTTTGAAACGCTTATCGTCCGGATACACTGATGGGTAAGCGGAACGAAGTTTGTCGAAAATCTTGGCGGCGGTATTCGCAGAGGAATCTCGTACAGCTAGAGCTGCATGTGAGTAGGCACGTTCGATATTACCAGTTCCCAAAGCTCCGACAATATTGTATCTTATCGAAAGGATTACGATAAGCCTCACCAGTTTTGGAATCTCCTTAGAGTTGAGCTTACTTAGCCCTGCTAACATAAGCGGTCGAAACTGACTCAGACTGAATATCTGAAGCGCTTCTAGGTCCTTACGGAGCGCTGTTTTGTTTACCTTCAAGCCCTTCCATATCTGGTGGTCGACGTTCGAGATTGCCGCATACTTGTCAGCTGCATCCACCAGTTCGTTCATGAGATCGAGGACTTGGGGTTTTGTCTGGAACTTCCCCTTCATGGCCTTATACAAGTCTCGTTCTCGAACAACTCCATACTTTGAAAGCCAATAGTGCCTAAGGAACTGGGTGAGATTCTCATCTTCGATTCTAACAACGATGTCATTCCATTGCTTTTGAACCGTCTTGATTTGATCCCTTGCACTGGCGAAGATGTAATTCTTCAAAAGATCACTCATTGAAAGATCCAATCCACGGTCGTTGAGGGTCTCGAATATCAGATAAGCATCTGAGGCATCCGGAACCCTTACGAGGATGACCCGCACACGATCGGAAATAAACTTCGTCAACTCCCTTAGAAACTTGTCGTAGTGCAACTCCGCGTTAGATTTCTTTGCCACGGCGTCGCGAAAATACTTGACTGCCTTCGCTAGATTCGCGTTAGACTTGCTCTTCCTCCTATCACGAGCATGGTCGTAGACTTCTTCATTTGAACAATCATCGACGACCAACTTCTGAAAGTCGCGCTCATTGTTTTCGTTCAGTGTCAACCGGGCCCTGGTTTCCAAAGTGTCAAAATCAATGATGCCCAAATAATTTGTCGTGATGAAGGTTGCCCGTTCGGAATCACTATTGGCTAGGCAGATGGCCCGAATCGCCGAAAAAATCATTGTCAATGAAGCTAGCCGTTGCTGGCCGTCGATTATGGTGCGGATCTTATCCTCTTTGTTGTCCTGAACAACAATGGCGCCCAAAAAGTAGTCCTGTCGATTACTTTCCATGGCGCTGATGATGTCGTTCCACATCTGGTCGACCTCTTCCAAGGTCCAGGCAAAGTCCCGCTGATGGAGAGGGACGGAATAGCGTGCATCAGCCTTTAGGACTGTGCCCACTGATAGTAGGTCGCTCTCGATTGTTCCTGCTTCAGTTTGCCCTTGTGCCAAAGTCATGGTGATAGGTTCTCCTAATCTCAAGTCAATACTACCGGAACTGCGCTCTAGATGGATAGGCTGTGCGCGGCTAGGGGCGGAGGGCGCGGATGATGGCGTCGCGTTCGGTGGGGTCTTTGGGGTCGCGGAGGTGGGTGACGGCGCCGGCGACGCGGGTGGCGACGGGGAGGCCGTCCTGGTAGACGACACGGTTGCCGGAGACGGAGGGGACGCGCTCGCCGGGGGTGATGAGGCCGGTGAGGTTGAGGGGGTCAGCGCCGGAGAGGGGGATGAGAGCGCCATCGGCGTCCTTACGGCGGACGGCGCGGAGGGCCTCGACGGCCTCGGGGAGGGCGTACTGCTCGCCGGAGAACTCGGAGACGAAGCGGCCGCCGCGAATCTCGCCCCGAGCCTCCATCCTGCGCCAGACCCGCAGGAGGTCGCGCCAGGGGGGAAGGCCCGTCTCGCGCTGGACGACGCGATGGAAGACGACGCCGTAACGCCGGAGTAGCTGGCGGCCCCAGAGGTCGGCAATGTCGAGCGGGCCGGGGGCGTCGTCGTAGCCGGCGGCGTGGTGGTCGCGGAAGAGTGCCCAGCGGCCGCTCATGTCGGGTGCCAGGATGGGCTGACCCGGCCCAGCCCACGGGGTGCGGCGGGCGCGGCGGTTCGAGCCGGCCCGCGTCGAGATCAGGCCTCGAAGGCCGCCGAAGCCGTCGCCGGTGATCAAGCCGGCGTTGACGAGTTGGCCGAGCGCGGTGCGCACCTCAGAGGGCAGCCGGTGGGTCGCCTTGGCGAGGTCTTGGGCGAAGGTGGGGCCGCGCCACCGCAGATAGTCGAGGATTTCCTGGGCGAGCGAGCCGATCTTGGCCGACCCGTTGGGGTGGGGCGCGGCGGCGAGCCACGCGTCGAGGCGGTCGCGGAAGAGCAGGGCGATGGGCGAGGAGCGGGTGGGGCCGGCGGCGCGGCGGTCGGCGCTCGCGGGTGGAAAGAGCCGTCCCCAGACGACCTGTCCGGTCAGGCTGAGCTCATCGAGCCAGGAGGGGGAGTAGCGGTCCATGCGGGCGCTCAGCACCTGGGCTTCCCACGCGCCTGCGGGGGCCTGATAGCCCTGGAGCGTTTCGAGGACTTTGGCGAGGCCGGAGGCTCCCTGGAGCCGGGTTGCCGGCTCGGCGTGCTGCCAGGAGAAGAGGAAGCGCATGTACTGCTGCGGGGAGACGGGCTCGATCTCCTTGCGTAGGCGGTCGAGGGTGTAGCGGTGGATGCGGGCGAGGAGACGGCGGTCGCACCACTCCTCTGTTGCCGTGCCGTTCGCGCCGTTGGCGGGGCGCGGTGTGAAGGAGCCGCGGAGGACGGCGCCCTCGGTCTCCAGGGCAAGAAGGGCGGCGTCGATCTCGCGGACGTCGAGGCCGATGGACTCGGCCAGCGCGTGGGCGGTGACCGGGCCGAGGCTCTCCATGCGGCCTCGGACGAGCTCGATGAGCGCCTCGCCGCGCTCCCATGCGCGGGCGCGCTCGCGCTCGGGGGCTTCGACCGGCGGGTCGATGTGGCCGCCGCCTCCTTCGAGCAAGGAGGGGAAGACGGCCTCGAAGAGGGGCAGGCGCTCGGCGGCGATCCAGAGCGGCGGGGACTCGCCTTCGGACGGCGTCACCTTGGCGGCGCGGCGCTCGGCTGTCAGGTCCGCCAGCAAGTCGGCCCAGGGGGCGGCCTCGGTCTCGGTGGCGAAGCCGAGGAGGGCGAGGTCGTCGTGCAGCTCGTCGGCGTCGCGAGGGTCGGGCCATGCCTGCTCGCGGACGAGGGCGATGGCCGAGGCGTCGAGCGCGCCGAGGTCGCGGGCGGACTCGATGTCGATGGTGCGGCGCATCATGACGGCCTGGGCGCGGCGCTCTTCGAGGGGGGCGTCGTCGAGGAAGGCGTAGGGCTTGGCGCTGAGGATCTCGTGGGCCATCGGCGACGGCTCGACGGTGTCGACCGCCGTGGGCAGCAACTCGCCGTTTTCGATGCGTTGGAGAAGGTCGAGGAAGGCGTCGACGTCCATGGCTTCGTGGAGGCAGTCGTCGACGGTCTGGCGGACGAGGGGGTGGTCGGGGATTTCGATGTCGCCGGCGACGTTCTCGGCGCAGGCGGTCTGGGAAGGAAAGACGGCGGCGAGGAGGTCGCCGGCGCGCATGCGCTGTATCGGCGGCGGGACCTTCTTGCCGCCCTCCTGGCGCAAAACGGCCAGGGAGCGGGTGCTGTTCCAGCGCCAGCGGACCTCGAACATGGGCGCGGCGAGGAGGGCTTGGGTGAGGACATCGCGGGCCGACTTCGAATTCAGATAGTGAAAGACGTCGTCCAGGGGGAAGCTGTGCTGCGGCCCCAACGACAGGACGATGTTGTCCTCGGTGGCGGCGGCCTGGAGCTCCTGGTTGAAGGCGCGGCAGAATTTCTTGCGGAGAGCAAGGCCCCAGGCGCGATTGACGCGTCCGCCGAAGGGGGCGTGGAGGACGAGCTGCATGCCGCCGGACTCGTCGAAGAAGCGCTCGAGGACGATGTCATGCTGCGTTGGGATAACGCCGAGGGAGGCCTTGGTGGCGGCGAGGTACTCGACGGCCTGGTCGGCGGCGACGTCTTCGATGCCGGACTCGGCGGCGAGCCAGACGGCGGTGTCCTTGACGCGTTCGAGGTCGGGCGGCTGCTGGGAGCCGAGGCGATTGTCGATCTCGGCGCGCAGGGCGGAGACCTCGGTGGAGAGCTCGGCGGTGCGGGCGGGGGCCTCGCCGAGCCAGAAAGGAATGGTCGGGGGCTGGCCGTGGGCGTCCTCGACGAGGACCTTGCCCTGGGTGACTCTGAGGATGCGCCAGGCGGAGATGCCGAGCTGGAAGATGTCGCCGGGCATGCTCTCGATGGCGAAGTCTTCGTTGACGGTGCCGACCATGGCGCCCTGGGGCTGAAGGATGACGTTGTAGTCGGCGTTTTCGGGGATCGCGCCGCCGGAGGTGACGGCGGCGAGGCGGGCTCCCTTGCGGGCGCGGATGCGGCGGTTGACGCCGTCGTAGTGGAGGTGGGCGCGGCCGCGTCCGCGTTGGGTGGTGAAGCCCTCGGCGAGCATCTTCACCACGTCGTCGAACTCGCCGCGAGTCAGATCGCGGTAGGGGTAGGCGCGGCGGGCGAGGTCGAAGAGGGCGGTCTCGTCCCACTCTTCGATCGCGGCGGTGGCCACGATCTGCTGGGCGAGGACATCGAGGGGCTTTTCGGGGACGGTGAGGCGGTCGAGCTTGCCTTGGCGGGCGGCGAGGAGCAGCGCGATGCACTCCATGAGATCGTCGCGGGTGGTGGGGAAGAGACGTCCCTTGGGGGTGCCGCCGAGGGTGTGCCCGGAGCGTCCGACGCGCTGGAGGAGGGTGGCGATGGCGCGGGTCGAGCCGATCTGGCAGACGAGATCGATGTCGCCGATGTCGATGCCGAGCTCAAGGGAGGCGGTGGCGACGAGGGCGCGCAGGCTCCCCGCCTTGAGTCGCTGCTCGGCGTCGAGGCGCTGTTCGCGGGAGAGGCTGCCGTGGTGGGAGGTGACGAGGCCGTCGCCGAGCCGCTTGGAGAGATGCATGGAGAGGCGCTCGGCGAGCCGGCGGGTGTTGGTGAAGACGAGGGTGGTGCGGTTCTCGCGGATGAGCGCGGCGAGGCGGTCGTAGACCTCCTCCCAGGTCTCGTTGGACATGACGGCGGTCATCGGCTCACTGGGGAGCTCGAGGCCGAGATCGAGGGTGCGGGCGTGGCCTTCGTCGACGATGGCGCAGTCGGGTGCGCCGCCTGGGCCGGCGCGTCCGGCGCCGATGAGGAAGCGCGCCATCTCCTCGATAGGGCGCTGGGTGGCGGAGAGGCCGATTCGGGCGGGCCGCGACGGCGCGCAGGCCGTCACGAGGGCGTCGAGGCGTTCGAGGCTGAGGGCGAGGTGTGCGCCTCGGCGGTCGCGGGCGACGGCGTGGATTTCGTCGACGATGACGGTGCGCACGGTCTCCAGCATCTTTCGTCCGCCGGCGGAGGTGAGCAGGATGTAGAGGGACTCCGGCGTGGTGACGAGGATGTGCGGGGGGCGCTTGACCATGGCGGCGCGCTCGGAGGCCTTGGTGTCGCCGGTGCGGACGAGGACGCGGACCTCGGGGGGCTCGATGTTCATTGCCTCCAGCGCCGCGCGGATGCCGTCGAGGGGCTCGCTGAGGTTCTTGCGGATGTCGTTGCTCAGCGCCTTCAAGGGGGAGACGTAGAGGACCTGGGTCTCGTCGGGGAGGGGAGCGTCGACGCCCTGGCGGACGAGGGCGTCGATGGTGTTGAGGAAGGCGGAGAGGGTCTTGCCGGAGCCGGTGGGGGCGGCGATGAGGGTGTCGCGGCCCTGGCGGATGGCGGGCCAGCCCTTCTCCTGGGGCGGAGTCACGGTTTCGAAGCGCGAGGCGAACCAGCGCTTCACGGCGGGGTGGAACGCTTCGAGCGCGGGGCTGGCGTTACGTCGGGAGCGGGCCATCAGGGGCGCCTTGGGGTCGGCGCGCCCATTCTACGCCGCGCAGGTGGCGGGACGGAATGCGGGGATGGCAGGGTGGGGGCTGCGTCAAATGCAACGCGGGTTGCAATCCGTGAGGCAATTGCAACGAATTGCCGAAAAAGTTTCTAGTTTGAAGTTGTTTGCAACACGCGTTTCATATTGTGGCGCAATTGAAAGAAATCCGAACAGGAGTTTATTTTTCCGATCCATTTTGTAAGATGCGTTGCATATTTGCGGTACAATTGCAATGATCTTGCGAAAAAGTTTCTATTTTGGCGTCGTTCGCAACGCGCGTTGCATATGCTTGTTGAACTTGAAAACAGCCCCGTCGGGCAGCTCGTCACGACCACCGAGGGGCACCGGGCTTTCGTGCCGGCCCCGTTGCCCCGTGCGGTAGACCTTCCCGCGGACCTCATCATGCAGCTCGACGAGGCGTCGCGGGCCGTTGCGATGCTGAGCGGCGTGGGCGAAACGATTCCGAACCCGCATCTGCTCGTCAGGCCATTCATACGGCGCGA
Organism: Dehalococcoidia bacterium; assembly: GCA_034420775.1. Lineage (GTDB taxonomy): Bacteria > Chloroflexota > Dehalococcoidia > SHYB01 > SHYB01 > DAOUKH01. The sequence goes on along the minus strand of DAOUKZ010000017.1, from coordinate 711 downwards.
AGCGGTCCTCTCGTCACGCATAGAGGGGACACAGGCCTCGCTGTCCGACTTGCTGAGGTACGAGGCCGCGGCCACGCGCCGACGGCCGACGGGGGATGTCGTCGAGGTGGCGAACTACGTCATGGCGCTCGAGCACGGCCTGGAGGCCTTGGACGAGTTGCCGATCTGTGTTCGCCTAGCGAATCAGATGCACGAGATCTTGCTCCGAGATGTAAGGGGGGAGGATAAGAGGCCAGGCATGCTTCGGAACATCCAGGTGTGGATCGGCTCCGAGGGGACTCCCATCGAGGCATCTAGGTACGTTCCGCCGCCGGCGCCGCTTGTTCGCGACCTTCTTGAGGACTGGGAGCGGTTCGTAAATGAGACGGTCCCGCTGCCTCCCCTGATCCAGTGCGCCATGATGCACTACCAGTTCGAGGCGATTCATCCCTACGGGGACGGCAACGGCCGCCTCGGCAGGCTGCTCGTGGTCTTGTTTCTCTGCGCGAAGGGGGTGCTGCGCGACCCGCTCTTGTACCTGAGCGCCTATCTAGAGAGACGGCGGCAGGAGTATTACGACGGGCTCCTGAATGTGAGCGTCACCGGCGATTGGCTTCCCTGGCTGCGGTACTTCCTGCAGGGTGTGGCCGAGCAGGCTCGCGACACGCTGCTGCGTATCCGGCACGTGCGGGAGCTTCAAGAGCGGTACCGCGCCAAACTGCAGGAAATCCG
>DAOUKZ010000016.1:0-13353 GCA_034420775.1 Dehalococcoidia bacterium | reverse complement strand
CGCCGCCATCGGCCACTGTAGGCGGCGGGTTCAGAGGCGTCAACCGAGCCGGGCGCCGTCTGGACACCCATCGGCCCCACTTCTAGAATGCCCCTGCCGTCTGATGCGGCGGGAGGCGCTATGAAACTCACGTTCAACGGTCTGATGAGCTACGGCTTGCCCCTCGACCACGACGTCGACCTGGCACAACGGCTCGGCATGGACGGCCTCACCGTACCGGTGATGAAGCTGGAGGCCTTCGGCGTCGAAGAGGGCCTCAAGTTGATCGCCGACTCCGGTCTCCCCGTCGCGGCGGCAACGGGCGCCGGCATGTTCTCCCTTGACGACCGCGCCAAGTGGCCAGAAGAAATCGAGCGCAGCAAGCGAACGACGGACCTGGCCGGGCGCATGGGCGCGGAGTGCATGCCGCTCCTCGCGGGCAGCGGAGGAAAGCTGAGCTACGAGGAGGCCGAGGAGGAGTTCGTCGCGCTCCTCGACCGATTCCTCCCCTCCGTCCGCGACAACGGGACGCGCGTGGCCCTGGAGCCGAACACCTGCCTCCGCTACGACCTCGGCTTCTGCCACACGCTGCATGACGCCCTGGACCTTGCCGAGCGGATCGACTCGCCGCAGTTCGGCGTCCTCTTCGAGATGAACAACGCCTGGGTCGAGCGGCATTGCTACGACAACATCGCGCGCCGCTCCAACCGCATCTTCCTGGTGCAGGTCGACGATCAGCCGGCCGGCGACTTCTGCACTCCGTCGCGTGTCCCCCTCGGCGAGGGCGTCATCCCCTGCGACCGCATCGTACGGGCCTTCGAGGCGGCGGGCTACGACGGCTTCTACGACATCGAGGTCGTCGGCCCCTCGCTCCAAGAGCGCGGCCACGAAACCATCATCAAGGCCTGCGTCGACTACCTGGCCAAACTGTAACGCTTGGCAGCGCCGCCACCGCGGCCCTAGTCGGAGGGCGTGTTGAGCGGCAAGCCCGGCCCATACTCAAAGACCGGATGCGGCAGCGGCTCGATGCCCATCGATTCTAGGAGCTTGAGGAAGCCCTCCGGATCCGCGGGGACCGGCTGCGAGTCGCCCAGGTAGACCTCGAACAGCAGCGATCCCTCCGGCCCCGCGATCAGCGGGCCGAACTTCGCACCGTGTTCGAGCAGTATCACCGAACCGGCGGGAGCGTCGTGGCCGCCGACGTCGACGAACCCCTCCATGACGTAGATGACGTGGCTGCTCGCGTGCCCGTGGCGCTCGAGCACCATCCCGGGGTCGTAGATGGCGATGTTGATCACGTACTCCGGCGTGCGCAGCAAGTTCTTGAGGTGCACGCCGACACGCCGGTCGCCGTGGTTTTGGACCCGCACCTCGGAGTAGGGATACTCGTCCTGATGGACGATCACCAACCTCGCGCCGCCATCTTGCTCTTCGATCATCGGCATCGCGGCCTCCTCGCTCGAACGCGGTCTTCTTGGACCGGACGGGAGCAAGGCGAATGTACGCGGCCCGCGCGTGGGGGTCAAGCGAGCCGGTGGAGGGGAAAGACGAGGCGCTTGACCTCGGCGACGGAGGCCTCGGCGAAGGCGCGGGCCGCCTCCTGGTACCGTGGGTCTACGGCGGGCTCGGCGTCGCGGAGGCGGCTCAGGCCGTACTCCGCCTGGTAGGAGGCAGGTATCGCGTCGGGCAGTTCGCTGCCCATCATCACCCCGAAGTCGAGCGCCCAGCCCCGCGCCACCGCCGACATGTCATACCCGCCACCGCCGAGCGCGACCCACTTCTCCACCATGTCGCCGAGCTTGCGCACCGCCTCGCCGTGGCCCTGGACGGTCATGGAGAGGTGGGTGATGGGGTCATCGAAGTGCGTGTCCATCCCCAACTGCGTGACCAGCACGTCCGGGGCGAAGGCCTCGGCGATCGGCGGCACGACGGCGTCGAACGCCCAGTGGAACGTCTCGTCGCCCGTATAGGGGGCCAGCGGCACGTTCACCGAGAAACCCCGGCCCTCGCCCGTGCCGAGCTCTCCAACCTCGCCCGTGCCGGGAAAGAGATAGCGCCCCGACTCGTGCATCGACAGGGTCAGCACGTCGTTGGCCTCGTAGAACGCGGCCTGGACACCGTCGCCGTGATGGCAGTCGATATCGACATACATCACCCGGAGGCCCCTGCGGCGCAGCGCCTCGATGGCGATGACCGGATCGTTGAAGATGCAGAAGCCGGAGGCGTGGCCCGCGGCGGCGTGGTGCAGGCCGCCCGCCACGTTGAAGGCCACCTCCACGTCGCCTCCCGCGACAAGCTCCGCCGCCACCAGCGAGCCCCCGGTGGAGAGCGCCGACGCTTCGAACATGCCCTCGTACGGCGGATTGTCGCCGTGGGCGCTGAAGTTATAGCGCTCCGGCGTCACACCGCCCTCCCCGCCGCTGATCGCCTGGACGGCGCTGACGTACTCTCGCGTATGGAACCACCCGATCTCGTCTAGCGACGCCTGGCGCGGGGCGACCTTGTCGGACCGCTCGAACGCGCCGTAGGCGTCGAGCAGGTCGTGCGTGTACCGCAGGCGCGTGGGACGCATCACGTGGTCCTCCCGCAGCACGTGGCGGGAAACCTGATCGTCATAGACGAAAGCGGCGCGCCTCATGGCCGTAGTGTACTAGTATTAGCGTGGCAGGAAGCTCCCGTATGGAAGGCGCGAGATGACGACTACCGGCACGGGGTACATATCCGCGGACGACCACCTCGACCTCAACGAGTTGCCGGCCGACCTCTGGAGCAGCCGCCTCCCGGCGGCGCTCCGGGACGCCGCTCCCCGCGTCGTCGACGACCCCGTCCGCGGCCCTATCTGGGAAGCGGACGGCGCGCGCTGGGGCCCGCACGGCCCCGGACGCCCCGGTTCCATGCCCGGCCTCTTCGAGCGCGCCGGCATCCCGGGCGATTGGACCGTCCGCCCTTCGACTCCCGCCCTGCGGCTGGAAGACATGGACGCCGATGGCGTCTACGCCCAGGTCATCTACCCCGGCCTCAAGGGCATCCCGGCCCTGACCCCGGAGCTGCGCCGCGAGTGCATCAGGGTCTACAACGATTGGACCGCGGAGTTCGACGGGGCCGCCGGCGGCCGCATCCACAACCTGGCCGTGCTGCCCACGCACGACCCCGAAGAGGCCGCCGGCGAGCTTCGCCGCACCGCCGGTCTCGGCCATCGCGGCGCCATTTTCGACCACACCGAAGAAGACCGCCCGATCTTCGATCCCTGCTGGGAGCCCCTGTGGTCGGAGGCGGACGCCGGGGAGATGCCGATCTCCGTCCATCTCGCCCAGGCGGGAACGCACAGCCTGCGGTCGCGCCCGTCGAGCTGGATGATGGGCGCCTACGTCTCGGTCTCGGCGCTGCAGTTGGACGAAGTGCTCTCCAGCATCTGCTTCTGCGGCATGCTGGAGCGCCACCCAGGCCTCAAGATCGTGCTGGGAGAGTCGGGCCTCTGGTGGATCCCCTTCCTGATCACCAAGATGGACGAGGTCTTCCACAAGTACCGCGGCACGTTCAAGGACTTCCGCCCCGAGGTCCCGCCGTCGGAGTTGTACAGGCGGCAGGTGCTCACCACCTACCTCGGCGACCCGGAGAGCATCAAGCTGATGGCCGACTTCGCCCCGGAGAGCATCATGTGGTCTTCCGACTACCCACACCCCGGGAGCAGCTGGCCGCACTCCAAGGAGCGGATCGCGGAAGACCACGCCGGCCTCGACCCGGCCGTCGTCGAGAAACTCACGCGGGGGAATGCCGCGCGCCTCTACCGCATCGCTTAACGGCGCTAGACTTCGACGACCATGCCCTCGTAGGCCGGTTCGATTTCGACCCCGAGACGCCGCGAGACTTCCGCCAGTTCCGCCACGATCGCCGCTTCCAACCAGGGCGTCATGTGGACCGTGATCACTCGCGCGGGAGCCGGCTTTAGGTCCAGGTAGGAGGCCATTTCGGCCTCGAACCGCGCCGGCGTGAGATGCTTCGACCCTGCGCCGTGGCCGTTGGGGTAGGTCACCTCGCAGAACAAGGCGTCGGGCGTCACGTGCTCCCATGCGGCCGCCAGGCCTCCACCGGTGTCGCCGGTGTAGAAGATGCTCCGGCCGTCCGCCGAGCGCACCTCGTAGCCCACCGCCACGACGCCGTGCTCGACGGGAACGGCGACCGCGGTATGCCCCTCGACGTCGATCTCCTCGAACGGTTCGATGGGCCGAAGGTCGAGCGAGGGGAGCTTGCCGCCGGGGCGGAAGTCCGGATAGAGCACGCCGTTGATAAGGTGCTCCTGAAGGTCGGCCAGCACCGATTCCAGCCCGTAGACGCGGGTCAGGCCGTGGCCAGCGGTGTTGATCGCAAGCAGGGGCACGCCGTGGATGTGGTCGAAGTGGCGATGCGTGAGCAGCACGGCGCGGACGCGGCGCTGCTCCTCGATGGTGAGCGCGGTGTGGACGGCCCCCGCGTCGATGCAGATCACGTCGTCGACGAGGAGGGAGACCGGCGCGGTGGTGGCCGACGCGGCGTTGTGCGCGCCGAGGACACGGACCCTCATGACGCCGCGCTTTGTTCGTCCTGCTCCGCCGGGGCGCGGGCGCCAAAGGTCCTGAGGAACAGGTAGCCGGCGACACCGGCGATGATCGAGGCGACGAGCACGCCGATCTTCGCGTCTTCGGAGAGCGGGTGATCGTAGGCTAGGCCCGCGATGAAGATCGAGACGGTGAAGCCGATGCCGGCGAGCATGGCGGTCCCGATGACGTGGGCCCACGTGACCCCGCTTGGCAGCGCGGCGATCCCGCTCCTGACCGCAAGGTAGGTGAACGCCGTCACGCCCACCGTCTTGCCCACGACCAGTCCGGCGATGACGCCGTAGGTCACCGAGTTGGAGAAGGCACCGGACAAGGCGTCGCCGGAGAGGACGATGCCGGCATTAGCCAGCGCGAAGACCGGAAGTATGAGATAGCTGCTCCAAGGGTGGACGTTGCGCTCCAGCCGTTCCAGCATCGACTCGCTGCCCTCGGCGAGGTCGTCGATTTCGACCAACGTGGCGCTCATGGCCGGCTCGTCATGCTCCTCGGCGGCGGCTTCGTAGCGGCCCGCCAGCGCCTCCATGGACGGACGGAACCCGGACGGACTGTAGTGCGGGTGAGCAGGGGTGAGAAGGCCAAGGACCACGCCCGCGATGGTGGCATGAACACCCGACTTTTCGATAGCGGCCCAGAAGAGGAGGCCCAGAACGACGTAGAGTCCTATGCTCCGGACGCCGACGCGGTGGGCCGCGACCATGCCGGCGATCACGAGCGCTCCCCAGCCCAGGGCTTGGACGTCGAGGCTGCCGGTGTAGAAAACGGCGATGACGAGAATCGAGCCGATGTCGTCGACGACGGCAAGGGCGAGGAGAAAGATGCGAAGCTCTGCGGGAAGGAAGCGTCCGAGCAGGCCGAGCACGCCAAGGGCGAAGGCGATGTCGGTGGCGAGGGGGATGCCCCAACCACGGCCGTCCTCTCCCGTGCCGTTGAAGGCGAAGAAGATGAGGGCCGGCACGATCATCCCGCCGATAGCCGCCATCACCGGAAGGGCGGCCTTCCGGCGTTCGCGAAGCTCGCCGTGGATGACCTCGCGTTTGATTTCGAGGCCGATCACGAAGAAGAAGATGGCCATGAGGCCGTCGTTGACCCACTCTTCGAGGCTGAGATGGATGGCGAAGAGTGAGAGGTCGAAACCGAGCTCGGTGTGCCAGAAGTCGAAGTACTCGCGGTCGAACGGCGAGTTCACCCATATGAGGGCCGCGGCGGTCGCCGCTAGAAGGATGACGGAGGAGAGCTGCTCGGTCTTGATGAAGCGCGCGACGGGGCGCATCACTCCGCCGAGGTCGTAATCGCGCGCGCCGCGGTGGAGCAGCGCCCAGAGCTTGAGAGAGATCACCGTGTCCTCATCGGGAAGTCATGCAAGGCAGCCCATTCATGGTAGCAAGGTCGCTCAACGCCCTCGCAGATGGTGCTCGAGGAGAAGGGCCGCGGCGTGTTTGTCGAGCGGCTCGTTGTTGTTGCCGCACTTGGGCGATTGAATGCACGAGGGACACCCCTCCCTGCAGGGGCACTCGCGGATGGCCCGCAGCGTCGTCCCCCAAAGCTCTTCGATCAGGTCGTAGCCCTTCTCGGCGATGCCGACGCCGCCGGGGTGGCCGTCGTAGATGAAGATCTGCGGCTTGCCGGTGTCGGGGTGGAGGGCGGTGGAGACGCCGCCGATGTCGGCGCGGTCGCACATGGCGAAGAAAGGCAGCATGCCGATGGCCGCGTGCTCGGCGGCGTGCAGCCCGCCGGGAAGGTCGAGCTTGCGGCGGTCGATCTCGGTAAGCACCGACTCGGCGATGTCGAACCAGAGCGCCGTGGTCACGAACGACCGGGTCTGCGGTTCCAGCGGCACGTCGTCGATGACCGAGTCGGTGAGCTGCTGCTTGCGCAGGTAGCCAATCACGGTGCGCGCTACCTCCACCGTCCCAAGAAAGACTTCCACTCCGTTCACGCGCTTTTGCGACGCTACGCGCTCGATCTCGATGTCGGTCATGTGGCGCGTGGTGGTGTAGTAGGGATCTATGTGGGGCCGGAGGTGAGCGGTGCGCGCCTCCAGGTCGAGCTCGGTGACGAGGAACGGCTCGCCCTGGTGCAGGTAGACGGCGCCCGGGTGTAGCTGCGAGAAGACAATCGAGGCGTCGACGTGCTCGATGAGCGCCCCGCTCGTCTCCTCCACCACCAAGAAGCGGTCGCTGCCCGCGGAGCGGATGTCGACGTGCTCGGCGGGGTAGACGACGCCGGGGGCGGGGAACCAACGGCCGCGTGCCTCGTGGACGACGTCCTGCTGTTCCATGTGGGGCAGCAGCCCGCGCATCTCCTCACCAAACAGCGTCTCATCCTTCGGTTCGAGCGGAGCTTCGAAGGCGGCGCAGACGAGATGCGGCTCGAGCACATAGGGGTTGGCAGGAGCGATTAAGACATGCTCCTGCGGCTTGCCGAAGAAGGCGTCGGGGTGGCGCATGAGGTACTGGTCGAGGGGATTGTCCGAGGCGATCATCACGCTGAGCGAGCGGTCGCCGCCGCGCCCGCTCCGGCCCGCCTGCTGCCAGGCGCTGGCGATCGTACCCGGATAGCCGTTGAGCACGGTGGCGTCGAGGTCGCCCACGTCGATGCCGAGCTCGAGCGCGTTGGTCGCGGAGACGCCGAGCAGCGAGCCCTCGAAGAGTCCCTGCTCGATGGCGCGGCGGTCCTCGGCCAGATAGCCGGCGCGGTAGGCGCGGACGCGTCCCGAGAGCGGGACGGACTCCTGCTTCAAGCGGTCGCGGGTGTAGCTGTAGACGAGCTCGGCGGTCTTGCGGCTGCGGCTGAAGGCGATGGTGCGGACCTCGTCCTTCACCAATTCGGAGAAGAGGTGCGTGGCCTCGGAGTTCGGGCTGCCCCGCGCCGTTTGCTCTTCATCGATGAGCGGCGGGTTCCAGAGCACGAAGTCCTTCCCGCCGTACGGCGAACCGTCGTCGTCGATGACCTCGAAGGGCAGACCCGTCAGGCGTTCGGCGTGCTCGCCCGGATTCGCCACCGTCGCCGAGCACAGCACGAACTGCGGTGCGCTCCCATACAGGGCACAGACGCGCCGTAGCCGCCGGACGACATTGGCCACATGCGACCCGAAGACGCCGCGGTAGACGTGGCTCTCGTCGATGACGACGTAGCGGAGCCCGGCGAAAAAGCGCTTCCACCCCACGTGGTTGGGGAGGATGCCGAGGTGGAGCATGTCCGGGTTGGTTATGACAACCTGACCGGCGCGGCGTATCTCGGCCCGGTCGCGGCTTTCCGTGCCGCCGTCGTAGGCGGCGCAACGGAGCGGCGGGTCCATGAACGCGCCGAGCTCACGGAGCTTGCGCAGCTGGTCCCGGGCCAGCGCCTTGGTGGGAAAGAGGTAGAGCGCCCGCGCGCCCCGCGTCCGCAGCAGGCGCTCTAGCACGGGGACGTGGTAGCAGAGACTCTTGCCGCTGGCGGTGGCAGTGGCGACGGCGACGTTGGCGCCCTCGCGGAGCGCCTCGACGGCCCGCGCTTGGTGCTCGTAGAGGGGTAGCAGTCCCAGCGACGTCAACTGCGCCTCAAGCGCGTCGGGGAGCGGCGCGTCGAGTTCCCGGTTGCGGACGGGACGCGGCCGGACATCTTCCAGATGCACGATCTGGCCCTTGTACCAGTCCCGCTCACGAACGCGCGCCAGGAAGGCCTGCGTATCCACCGTCTCGCTCAGAGCGCGGCGTCCGGCGCGAACAGGGCCGCGGCTAGGCGCCGTCGATGATCTCTATCTCGTAGTCCAGCAGCTCCACGTCGCCAAGCTGCCGCTCGATGTAATGCACGACGTTCGACAGCATGGAGTTGGCATGCCGCCCGTCGTTGCTCACGCACGTCAACCCGAAGGTGAGCCGCTGCCATGCCTCCTGGTCCTCGATCTCCGCAATGGCGACGTTGAACTTCGCGCGGACCTTCGAGGAAATCGAATGGGCCACCCGCCGCTTCCCTTTAATGTTGTCGTTTTCGGGGATTCTCAGGGAGAGTCTGCAGACGCCCACGTGCATGGCCCACCGATTATACCCCTCGCGTTCACCTATTCGTTACATTGGCGCGATTGACGCTTTCGCCGGAGTCTCCTTAGAATTGTGAATCCTGTAGCAATCCGGCGGTTCTTTCGCGTAGTGTCCTCACAAGCCATGGCCAGGCCATCAGACGCGGAGAAGACGGGCTACGTTCGCCGCCTGTTCGGGCGCATCGCTCCAAGGTACGACCTTGGCAACCGCGTCATCAGCCTGGGGCGCGACCGGGGCTGGCGCCGGGAGGCGCTCAAGGACTTCGCACCGGTTGCAGGGGAGCGCATCTTGGACGTGGGATCGGGCACCGGCGACCTCTCGCTCGCCCTGGCCTCGGCGGGGGCGTCGGTCACCGCCTGCGACCTCAGCGGCCCCATGCTCCAGATCGGCGCGCGGCGGGCCCGCGAGGCCAACGGCGGCGGCCTCGACATCTCCCACGTCCTCGCCGACGCCCTGCGCCTCCCCTTCGCCGACGCCGCCTTCGATGGGGCCGCGGCCGCCTTCACCGTCCGCAACTTCGCCGACCTCGGCCGGGGACTGGCGGAGATCGCCCGCGTGCTGAAACCCTCGGGGCGCTTTCTCTGCCTGGAGTTTACCCAGCCGCCCTCGGCCATCGTCGCCGCGCTCTACCGTCCCTACCTCAACTACGTGCTGCCGCTGCTCGGCGGCGCCGTGACCGGCGACCCCGGCGCCTACCGCTACCTCACCGCTTCGATCAAGTCCTTCCCCCGCCCCGAGCCCCTCGCCGGCCTCATGCGGGCGGCGGGATTCGCCCGCGTCGACTGGCGGCTGCTGAACCTCGGCTCCGTCGCCATCCACCTCTGCCGAAAGGAGCCGGCGGGTTCCCCTGCCCAGCCCGAGCCCGCCACGGTTTGACTCAAGAACACTCGATCCCTCCAAACATTCCCGAAGTCGTCATCCTGCGCCTGCCCCTCTATGTGCGGGTGCTGGCCCAGCTCCGCGACGGCGGCACCGAGGTGGTCAGCTCCCGGGAGCTCGGCGACCGGCTCGGCGTCACACCAGCGCAGATACGAAAAGACCTGAGCTACTTCGGGCGCTTCGGCAAGCAGGGCCGCGGCTACAACGTGGGCTATCTTGTCGGCGAGCTACGCCGCGTCCTGGGCCTCGACCGGGAATGGAACACCGCCGTTATCGGCGTGGGGCGCCTGGGACGGGCCATCATCAACTACCCCGGATTCGGTCCGGAGGGCTTCCGCGTCGTCGCGGCCTTCGACAACGATCCCGACCAGATTGGGCGCGAGCTGGCCCATCTCAACGTGCTCTCGACCAACGACCTCCCCGCGGTGATCGCGACCCAGCAGATCGACATCGCCATCGTCGCGGTGCCGGCGCCGACGGCGCAGTCAGTCATCGATCAGCTCGTCGCCTGCGGAGTGAAGGCGATCCTGAACTACGCCCCGATCGCGCCGCAGGCTCCCGAAGACGTGCGGGTGCGGAACATCGACCCCGTCCTGGGTCTGCAGACGATGACGTACCACCTAGCGTCGCAGCAGGACGCGGACGCCTAGGGGTAAGCCGCCGGCGCCTTAGCGGCGAGGCGGCTCGGGAGCGCCGGTGGCGCGGCGGCGGCGGGCCACCTTCAGGCGGATGTTCGCCCGCCGCAGCGAGCTGAGCGCCCGCTGCAGGTCGAGGTCGGTAGCGTGTGAGGCGATTCGCTCCTGGGCCTTCCGCATCGCCTCTTCGGCGCGGGCGAGGTCGATCTCGTCGGCGCGCTCAGCCGAGTCCGCCAGCACGATGACCTTGTTGTCGAGTATCTCGAGGAAGCCGCCCGCTACGGCGAAGGTCAGCGTATCTTGGCCGCCGTCCTTGAGGCGTATCTCGCCGGGTTCGAGCATGGTGAGCAGCGGGGCGTGACGCGGCAGCAGGCCGAGCTGGCCCTCGGTGCCGGGCGCGATGATCATATCGGCCTCGGCCTCGAGGACGGTGCGCTCGGCGGTGACGATCTCGATCTTCAGCTTCGCCATGTCTCTCTTCCCATGCGCGGCGGAGGGACCAGTCCTGACTCCTAGTTGCGGGCCAGCATCTTTTGGCCCTCTTCGACGGCCTCCTCGATGGTGCCCTTCATGTAGAAGGCCTGTTCAGGGATGTCGTCGTGCTTGCCTTCCAGGATTTCGTTGAAGCCGCGCACCGTTTCGGCGACGGGCACGTACCGGCCTTCGATGCCGGTGAACGGCTCGGCCACGAACATCGGCTGGGTGAGGAAGCGCTGAATCTTGCGGGCGCGGGACACGGTCTGCTTGTCCTCCTCGGACAGCTCCTCCATGCCCAGGATCGCAATGATGTCCTGCAAGTCCTTGAAGCGTTGGAGCACGAGCCGGACGCCCTGCGCGGCGTCGTAGTGGTCCTTGCCCACGATGTTCGGGTCGAGGACGCGCGAGCTCGACACCAGCGGGTCGACGGCCGGATAAAGGGCCTGGGATGCCAGGTCGCGGTCGAGGGAGATGACGGCGTCGAGGTGGCCGAAGGTCGTCGCCACGCCGGGGTCGGTGTAGTCGTCGGCGGGCACGTAGATCGCCTGGAACGAGGTAATCGAGCCGCTCTTGGTCGAGGTGATGCGCTCTTCCAGGTCGCCCATCTCCGTCGACAGGGTCGGCTGATAGCCCACGGCGGAGGGCATGCGTCCGAGGAGCGCCGAGACCTCCATGCCGGCCAGGATGTAGCGGTAGATGTTGTCGATGAAGAGGAGGACGTCCTGGCCTTCGCGGTCGCGGAAGAATTCGGCCATGGTGAGGCCGGTGAGCGCGATGCGGAGTCGCACGCCGGGCGGCTCGTTCATCTGGCCGAAGACGAGCACGGTCTTGTCGATCACGCCCGACTCCTGCATCTCGTGCCACAGGTCGTTGCCCTCGCGCGAGCGCTCGCCGACACCGGCGAAGACGGAGAAGCCGCCGTGCTCAGTGGCGATGTTCCGGATGAGTTCCTGGATGACGACGGTCTTGCCGACGCCGGCGCCGCCGTAGGCGCCGATCTTGCCGCCCTTGGCGAACGGCGTCATCAGGTCGAGGACCTTGATACCGGTTTCGAGGACCTCGGCCTCGGTGACCTGGTCTTCGAAGGGAGGAGCGGGGCGGTGGATGGGCCACTTCTCGTCGGAGGCGACGTCGCCGAGGTTGTCGAGAGCGTCGCCGGTGACATTGAAAAGGCGGCCGAGAGAGGGGCGTCCCACGGGGACGGCGATGGGCTGGCCGGTGTCGACGGCTTCCGCGCCTCGCGTGAGGCCCTCGGTCGCGCCGAGCGCGAGGCAGCGCACCCAGTTGTTGCCGATGTGCTGCTCGACCTCGAGGACGATCTTGTCGCCGTTCTGGCCGACTTCGAGCGCGTTATAGATAGCCGGCAGCTCCGCGGCGCCGAACTCCACGTCCACCACCGTGCCGATCACTTGCACCACTTTACCGGTTGCCATCTCGTTCCTCCCTCTCCAGGAGAGCCGTTACCGTAATCTGACGAATCCTCATCCTTCCAGCGCCACGACGCCGCCGGTGATGTCGAGCAGCTCGCCGGTAATCGTGGCCTGGCGGACCTTGTTCATTTCGAGTGTGAGTCCTTGGATCATTTCGTTGGCGCTGTCCGTCGCGTTGCGCATGGCGACCATGCGGGCGGAGTGCTCGCTCGCGTTCGCTTCGAGCAGGGCCTGGTAGACCTGCACGTCGACGAAGCGCGGCAGCAGCTCGCGCAGGACGCCGACGGCGTCCGGCTCATAGATGTAGGTCGCGTGCGGCGCGGCGCCGTCGTCCGCCGCCTCCGGCTCGATCGGCAGCAGCTGCCGCACTACGGGCCGCTGCACCACCATCGAGACGAACTCGGCATAGATCAGATAGACGCGGTCGGCCTCACCCGACGTGTAGGCGTCGGTGATGAGGCGCGTCATGGGCTGGATATCCGGGACTTCGAAGCGGTCGCCCAAGTCGGTGAAGGAGGCGGTGACGTTTTGGCCGTAGCGCACCAGGAAGTCGCGGCCCTTCTTACCGACGGTGACGGCGGACACGGGCAGCTTCTCTTCGAGCACGAACTGCGAGGCCCGCCGGTTGAGGTTCGAGTTGAGCCCGCCGGTGAGCCCCCGGTCGGGGGTGACATGGAGGATCTGGACGTTTTGCACCTCTCGCTTTTCGAGCAGCGGGTGCAGGTCTTCCAGGCTCTCCGACTGGGCGGCGAGGTGGCCGAGGACGCTCTGCAGCTTGTCGGCGTAGGGTCGTCCGGCGAGCACACGCTCCTGGGCGCGGCGCATCTTCGACGCCGCGATCATCTCCATGGCGCGGGTGATCTTCGCCGTATTCTCGACGCTCCTGATGCGCCGCCGTATGGTCCGTAGGTTCGCCATAATTCGGCTTTCGGGGGCTCCCCGCTAGTAGGGGACCGAGTCCTTGAACTCCTGGATGGCGGTCTTCAGCTTCTCGTCGGTATCGTCGGACACGTCGTTGGCCTCGGTGATGGCCGCGAGAATCTCCGGGTGGTTGGTGCGCATGAACTCGACGAAGGCCGCGTCGAAGGCGGTGACCTTCTCGACAGGCACATCGTCGAGGAAGCCGTTGACGCCCGCGTAGAGCACCGCGACCTGCTCGGCGAGCGAGTAGGGGCCGTACTGTCCCTGCTTGAGCAGCTCGGTCATGCGCTGGCCGCGCTCGATCTGTGCGCGAGTGGTGGCGTCGAGGTCGGCGGTGCCGAACTGGGCGAAGGCGGCGAGGGCGCGGAACTGCGCGAGGTCGAGGCGAAGGCCGCCGGCGACCTTCTTCATCGCC
>DAOUKZ010000015.1:0-27582 GCA_034420775.1 Dehalococcoidia bacterium | reverse complement strand
CCAGCAGCAGGACAGAGGCCGCACCGCGCTCCATGGCCCGCAGCCCTGTCTTGATCGAGGTCGTCTTGCCCTCCAGGTAGTCCCGGTTGACCACGATGGTGAGCCGGGGGTCTTCGACCGCGCCTAGGAGCGACCGCACCGTAGCGGCCTCGTGGCCCAACACCACAATGGCCTGCCCCACGCCCGCTTCGAGAAGCTGCCGCGTCTGGTAGACGACAAGCGGCTCGCCCAGCCAGTCGAGGGTCTGTTTGGGCCGGCCCATCCGGCTCGACTCGCCGGCGGCGAGGAGCACCCCGGCGCAGGCCGCCGCGCCGGACGCCGGCGGGGTCACGCCCGTCCCGCGAGCTGCTTCGCCTTGGGGAGGAGGCGGTCGGCCTTCAGGACGCCGCCCTTCTTCCCGTGGCGCACCGCCAGGACCTCCGCCATCACGCTGACGGCGATCTCCTCCGGGCTCCGCCCGCCGATGTCGAGTCCCACGGGGGCGCGTATCTCGCCGATGCGGTCGGCATCCACACCTTCCTCGAACAGCCGCCGGAAGATCATCGCCGCCTTGCGCTTGCTCCCCAACAGACCGACGTAGCCCGCCTTCGAGCGCGCCGCCGCCAGCAGCGCCGCGTCGTCGTACTTATGGCCGCGCGTGGCGACGAGAACATAGGAGTTCGGCGTCAGGTCCAGCGAGGCGACGCCTTCTGCGAAGTCCCCGACCACGATCTCCTCGGCCTCAGGGAAACGCTCCGTGTTGGCGAACATCTCGCGGTCGTCCACGATGATCGTGGCGTAGCCGAGGAAGGTCGCGAGCTTGTAGACGGCGTAGCCGACGTGCCCGCCGCCGACGATGACGATCGTCGCGGGGCGGGTGAAGGTCTCAACGTAGATCTTGGCCTTGGACTCGGTGGTCAGCCAGAGCTCCCGCCCCTTGGGCATCAGGTCGAGCGCGGCCTCGACGGCGGCCTCGTCCAGGTCGGGTGCGCCCAGGCCGCCCACCATGCCGCCGTCGTCTCTGATGAACAGCTTGGCCTCGGGCCTGCCGCCCGACGTTCCCGGTTCCGCCAGCGTCGCCAACGCCCGGTCGCCGCGGCCCTCGAAGGCCGCCAGGATTTCGTCGAAGAGCGGCGCCAACTCGCCATGGCCCGCGAGGGGGTCGATCAGGATCTCCATCGTGCCGCCGCAGACCAGGCCGTCCCTGGCGGCGATGTCCTCATTGAGGACGAACCGGCGCAGCTGCGGCGCGCCGTCGGTCTGCTCCTCCAGGATGATACGCGCCTCGGTGAGCACGTCCGCCTCGACGCAGCCGCCGCCCAGCGTGCCGAACATCGTGCCGTCGGCTCGGACCAGCAGCTTGGCCCCCGGCTTCTGGGGCGTCGAACCCTTGGTGTTCACCACCGTGGCCAGGACGAACGGCTCGCCGGCCGCGAGCAACCGTCCCGCTTCGCCGAAGATGGGTTGGATATCCATAGCCCCCAAGCCTCCGGGTTCAGTATACCGAAAGCGCGATGGCCGTCGCGCCGCTCGTACCCGTCACGCGCCGACGGTAAAGTGCGCCAGCGACGCCATCAGCGTGGCGAACGTCCGCGTGGGCACGACGCCCCGCTTGTTGGCCTCGCTCTTCCGCCGGATCCAGATCGTGTCCATGCCGGCGTCGCGCCCCGGTTGGATGTCGTTCGTCAGGCTGTCGCCGACGACGACGACCCGCCCAGGCGGCGCGCCGAGCCGCTCCAGCGCGCGGTCGAAGTAGTCGCGCTTTCCCTTCCCCACGCCGAGGGTCTCTTCGTCAAACGTTTGCGTGAAATATGCTCGCCTCGCGCGTTTCTCGATGTGGGCGACCTTCGTCTTGGCATAGTCGCCCGTCGCTAGATGTAACGTGTATCCCGCACCCGCCATCGCGTCGAGGTAACCAAACGTCTCCTCGAACAGGGCGGTGGCGTACCAGCACTCCTCCTGCGCCGCCCGGATGCGCCGCCGCAGCTCGGCGGTGACGTCGGCCTTGGTGGTGCGGTTCAGCTCCTCGACCATCATCTTGTAGTGCAGGTCGAGGTCGGCGTGGCGCTTGGGGTGCTTGGCGAGCACGATGCGGTGCACCGACTCCCAGAGCTGCAGCACCTCCCGGCCGGTGAGGCCGAGAAAGCCGTCGAGGTTCTTCTCGTAGACGTAGTCGGAGTCGTTGAGCGTGCGGTCGAAGTCGAGCAGGACGTGGTCGTAGCGGGGCATGGGGGTGGGCGGCCTCCCAGAGCCATCTCCCAGGGCACGATTATACGTCCGTGCGCCCCCGGCCCGTGGCGCACAGGTCGGCGACCGGACATCCGCCGCAGCGGGGCTCCCGCTTCACGCAATGGCGCTTGGCCAGCGCGACGAGCAGGGCGTGGTACTCGTTGTACAGTGCGGTGTCAGCGGGTAGGTTCTCTTCGAACAGCAGTTGGTAGCCGGCGTAGTTTCGGACCGGCGGCGGAACGCCGAGCCGGTCGACGATGCGGCGGGTCATCGCGTCGATGACGAACGCCGGCCTCCCCGCCGCGTAGAGCAGAATCGAGTCCGCCGTCTCAGGGCCGATGCCGTGAATCGAGAGCAGCTCCTCACGCACCGCCTCCACCGGCCCCGCCAGCCACGCCTCAAGGTCGTCGCCATGCTCGCCGAGCCGCTCCGCGAACGCCTTCAGCTTGCGGGCCTTAGCGTTGTGGTAGCCGCACGAGTAGCAGAGGCGGGCGAGGTCGGGCTCGGGAATGCGCCGCAGGGCTGCCGGCGAGAGCACGCTGGCCTCCTTCAGCTTGGCCATCGTCCCCTCGACGTTCCGCCACGCCACCGCCTGCACAAGGATTGCCCCGACGATCATCTCGAACGGCGAGCCGGCGGGCCACCACCCCTGGGGCCCGTACGCCGCCATCAGCCGCTCGTACACCTCGACGACCACGGCGCGCTCGGACGGGTCGGCGGGCGGGGAGGAGCGTCGCATAGCAGGTCTAGCATAGGCCCCCGCCCGGCGTTGTATAATCCCCGTTAGCCCTTTCTCGCGGATGGCTGTGCATGTACGCCTTCTTCAAGAACGAAATCGTCCCCCTCGCCGAGGCCAAGCTGCCGATCACCACCCATGCCTTTCACTACGGCACGGCGTGCTTCGAGGGGATTCGCGGCAACTGGAACGAAGAGCAGCAGCAGCTCTACGTCTTCCGCCCCATTGAGCACTTCCAGCGGCTGATCGCCAGCGCCAAGATCCTGCGGATGGGCGTCCGCTTCTCTCCCGAGCAACTCTGCGACATCATGGACCGCCTGATCCGCGCGAGCAGCATCAAGGACGACCTCTACATCCGCCCCGTCGCCTACAAGAGCGCCGAGGCCGTGGCGAACCTGAAGGCGCAGGAACTCGAAGACGACTTCATGATGTTCGTCATGCCGCTGGGGAACTACCTCGACCCCAACAAGGGCATCCACTGCCAGACGTCGTCTTGGCGGCGAATCGACGACATGAGCCTGCCCGCCCGCGGCAAGATCACCGGCGGCTACGTCAACAGCGTGCTCGCCAAGACCGAGGCGACGGAGAGCGGCTTCGACGAAGCGATCATGCTCAACGCCGACGGCCACGTCTCCGAGGGCTCCGGCGAGAACGTCTTCATCGTCTCCGGCGGGAAGCTGGTCACCCCCGCGCCCAACGACAACATCCTGCTTGGCATCACCCGCGACACCATCATCCAGCTCGCCCGCGAAGAGCTCGAAATCGAGACCGTCGAGCGGTCGATCGACCGGACGGAGCTCTACCAGGCCGACGAGTGCTTCCTCACCGGCACGGCGGCGCACCTCACACCCGTCAATCGGGTCGACCACCGGCTCGTGGGCGACGGCGAGATTGGCCGGGTCACCAGCGCCCTGCAGGAGCTCTACTTCGACGTGATCCGCGGGCGGAACCCGCGCTACGACACGTGGCGCCACCCCGTCTATCCCGCGGCGGTCCGCGCCTAGGCGGCCCGGCCGGGGCGGGCGGTCCCCGTGTTCTCCCTCGCGCTCGACTACTTCCTGCTGGTCGTCTTTGCCACCGTGGGCCTCCTCCAGATCGCCGCCGCCCTGAGCGGCCTCGACGGGATGCAGCTGCTGGCCAACCGGCGGGCGGCGGGCGTCCTCGGCGCGGCGATACTCTGCGGCGCGTTCGTCTGGTTCACCCTCACCGGCGACCCTTCCATCCCCGGCGACATCGGCGGCGTCGAGGGGGCCGAGCAGTTCGGCCTCTTCTGGGGTGGTCTTGCTGCCGCAGTCTTGGGGACCTATGCGTTGGCGTCGGTCGTCCGGCGCGCCGGACGCGTCGCCTCCCGCGTCCCACCATCAATCGAGGCGTTTCGTTCCGGGACTCTGCTGGCGCTGCTGAGGGACCGCCTCTCGGGAACGTCCGGGCCGGAGGCCGACGGCGATGCTTGATGCCGACCGCGCCCTCTTCGAGGCGATTAACGGCCTGGCGGGACGCTCCAGGGCGCTGGACAACGTCATGGAGATGCTGGTCAGCGACTTCTTCCTCCCGGTCGTGCTTTCGCTCGCCGCCTTCGTCCTCTGGTTCTACGGACGCGACGCCGCCGAGCGCTACCGGGGCCAATGGGCCTTTCTCTACGCCTCGGTAGGCGTTGGCTTCTCCAACCTCGTGGTCACCATCTTCAACTCCGCCATCGACCGCCCCCGGCCCTTCTTCACCGTCGAGGATGTTCACGTCCTGTTCTACCGCCCCACCGATCCATCGTTCCCCAGCAACGCCGCGGCTTTCGCGTTCGCCCTCGCCGCCGGCGTCTTCCTCGTGCGGCGACGGTGGGGACTGGCGATAGGTTTCGGCGCGCTCCTCTTCGCCTTCGCTCGCGTCTACGCCGGCATGCACTTCCCCCTCGACGTGGTCAGCGGCGCCCTCATCGGCATCCTCACCACCTGGTTCTTCGCCCACGTCCTCAACCAGTTCCGCTTCGTCGTCGACTGGGCGCTCGGCCTCCTCCGTCGCTTCTACCTGGCTTAGCCGCCCGCGCGTCCGGCATCCCGTCCGGTACAATGAGGCCCGCGCCGGCCCTTGCGGACGCGGCACGGCGCGTCAGGAGTCGTCATGAGCGCTTCCACCGATTGGGCGTTGATTCTCGGAGCATCGAGCGGGTTCGGCGGCGCCACCGCCAAAGAGCTCGCCAAGTCCGGCTTCGACATCTTCGGCGTCCACCTCGACCGCGGCGCGACGATGCCCATGGCCGAGGAGGTCATGGCCTCGATTCGCGGCGAGGGCCGCGAGGCGGTCTTCTTCAACGTCAACGCCGCCGACGCGGGGAAGCGCGCCCAAGTCTTGGACGATATTCAGGAGCGGCTCGACGGCAGGTCGGTGCGGGTCGTCCTGCACTCGCTGGCGTTCGGCACCCTCCGGCCCTACGTCGCCGACGAGCCGGGAGGCGACGTCACGCAGAAGCAGATCGATATGACGATGGACGTGATGGCAAACAGTCTCGTCTACTGGGTCCAAGGGGTGGTCCGGCGTGGACTCATCGGCGAGGGCGGCCGCGTCTTCGCCATGACCAGCGCGGGCGGTACGCGCATCTGGCCCAGCTACGGCCCCGTCTCCGCCGCGAAGGCCGCCATCGAGTCCCACATCAGGCAGCTCGCCTGCGAGCTTGCCCCGAAGGGGATCACCGTAAACGCGATTCGCGCCGGCGTCACCGACACGCCCGCCCTCCGCAAGATTCCCGGCAACGACGAGCTGCTCGACGGCGCGCGGCGCCGCAATCCCAGCGGACGGCTCACCACGCCCGAGGACGTGGCCGCCGCCATCGCTCTGCTCTCCGACCCGCGCGCCGCTTGGATCACCGGCAACACCATCGGGGTCGACGGTGGCGAGGACATCGTCGGCTGACGCCCGGCGCGCCCTGACCGCGCAGGTCAAGCGCGCCGCCCGGGACGCCGGTTTCGACCTCGTCGGCGTCGCCGCGCCGGACGACTTCTCCGACGCCGAGCACGCCGCCCTCGACCGCATCCGGAGCGGCCTGATGGACGGCCTCTCGTGGTTCCACGAGGCGCGCGTCCGGCGCGGCTCGCGCCCTGACAATCTCCTCCCCGGGGTCCGGTCAGTCCTGGCGTTGGGCCTCTCCTACCTCACCTCCGACCCCACGCCGCCGCCCGGCGACAGCGCGCTCCGCGGCCGCGTCTCCCGCTATGCCTGGGGCCGCGACTACCACCGGGTGATGGAACGCCGCGCCAAGAGGCTCGTGGCGGCGCTCGAAGCGCTCGGGGGCGGCAAGGCCCGCTTCTACGTCGACTATGGCCCCATGCCCGACCGCGCCGCCGCCCACCGCGCCGGTCTCGGCTGGTTCGGGAAGAACACGAACATCCTGACCAGCGAGGCGGGCTCGTGGCTCTTCCTCGCCGAGATTCTCACCGACCTGGAATTGGAGCCCGACGAACCGCTGAAGAAGAGCTGCGGAAGCTGTACCGCCTGCATCCCCGCCTGCCCCACGGACGCCATCCCCGCGCCCTATGTCGTCGACAACACCCGCTGCATCTCGTACCACACCATCGAGAACCGGGGCTCCATCCCTCGCGGCCTGCGCCCGCACTTCGGCGACTGGGTCTTCGGCTGCGACATCTGCCAGGATGTCTGCCCGGTCAATGACCGCAACGCCGAGACGCCCGGCGACCCGGAGTTCGCCGCCTCGGACGTCGACCGCGCCTACCCCGACCTCTTGGATTTGCTCGCGCTTTCCGAGGACGAGTCCGCCCGCCGCTTCCGCGGCACGCCGCTGATGCGCGCCAAGCACGAGGGGATGCAGCGCAACGTCTGCGTCGCGCTGGGGAACGCTGGCGACGACCGCGCCGTCCCCGCTCTCCGCGCCGCCCTCACGGGGCCGAGCGCCCTCGTCCGCGGCCACGCCGCATGGGCGCTGGGACGCATCGGTGGGCCCGAAGCGGAAGCCGCCCTCCGCGCCGCCCTTCCCACCGAGGCCGACCCTGACGCTCGCGAGGAAATCGAGGCCGCGCTCGGCGAGATAAGCTAGAACCCCGTCGCCCAGCGCCTGCTACGCCAGGTTGAAGAAGCGCGCCCCGTTCGTCGTGACGCCGGTAGTCGTCATGGCTCGCCGCCTTGCGCGCCGCGCGCCGCCCCTGGGCGCGTTAGAGCTTGCCCTCGCGGGCGGCGCTCGTCTCGCGGGCGCGGTCCAAGAAGGCCTGCTGCGCCGCAGGGACGTTCTCTGCCTTGCCGCCCCACGTAGCCAGCGGCGTGGCCTGGAGTCCGCGGCCATAGGAGAAGCTGAGCTCCCACGGGAAGTCGCGCTCGCCGACGTTCATCGCGTTCAGGTTCTCCGTCGCCTCGGCGTCGGACTGGCCGCCGGAGAGGAAGACGATGCCGGGGACGGCGGCGGGCACGGTGCGCTTGAAGCTGCCAATCGTCGCCGCCGCGACCTCGGCGGGCCCCGCCCGGTTGGGGGCGTCCTTGCCCGAAAGCACCATGTTCGGCTTGAGCAGCATCCCTTCCAACGACACCCGTTGCGCCGCCAGCTCGGCGAAGACGGCGCGGAGCGCGCGCTCCGTGGCCCAGCGGCAGAGCTCGATGTCGTGGTCGCCGTCCATCAGCACCTCGGGCTCCACGATGGGAACAAGGCCGGCCTCCTGCGACAGCGCGGCGAAGCGGCCCAGGGCGTGCGCGTTGACGCCGATGCAGTAGTCGGAGGGGATGTGGTCGCCGATGGCGATGACGCCCCGCCACTTGGTGAACTTCGCACCGATCTCGGCATATTCGTTTAGGCGGTCGCGGAGCCCGTCGAGGCCCTCCGTGACCTGCTCGCCGGGGGCCCCGGCCAGCGCCTTGGCGCCCAGGTCCACCTTGATCCCGGAGATGATGTCCTGGCTTCTGAGGACGTCGACGAAGGCGCGTCCGTCGTCCGCGCTCTGGCGGAGCGTCTCGTCGTACAGGATGACGCCGCTGATGTACTCGCCGGCGCCGTCCGCGGTAAAGAGCAGTTGCCGCCACGCCCTACGGTTTTCTTCCGTCGAATCAACCCCGATCGAGGAAAGGCGCCGGGCGATGGTGCCCGTGCTCTCGTCGGCGGCCAGGATGCCGCGCCCCGGCGCCACCAGCGCCCGCGCGATCTCCTCCAGCGTGTGCTCCCGCGTCTCTACCGTCATGTTTTCACTCCGTAATCCAATGGTCTTATGGTGCTTGCAATATTTCTTCGATCCGCTCGACCGCATCGGCGTTGCCGACGATGAGCGGGGTGCGCTCGTGGACCGCCTCCGGCTGCAGGTCGAGGATGCGCGCCGCGCCGTTGCTCGCCTTGCCTCCGGCCTGCTCCGCGACGTAGCCCAGCGGCGCCGCCTCGTAGACCAGGCGCAGCTTGCCCTTCGGGTTCTTCGCGTCGCCCGGATAGAGGAAGACGCCGCCCTTGAGCAGGTTCCGGTGGAAGTCGGCCACCAGCGAGCCAACGTAGCGCGACGAGCGGGTCCGGCGCAGCTCGGCTACCGCCTCCTGCATCGGCTCCTCCCACCGGTTGAAGTTGCCCTCGTTCACGCTGTAGTAGAGCCACGCGCTCGGGATCCGGATCGTGGGGTGCGTCAGCCGGAACGTCTGGTCGGCAGGATCGAGGGTGAAGCCGCGCACCGTCCCCGGCGTCGCCGTGACTAACACAGCACTCGGCCCATAGACCACGTACACCGCCGCCGCCTGCTCGCGGCCTTGCCGCAAGACGGACGCTCCCGCGGCCGGCTCGCCCTCCTCGCGTCGGTAGACGCCAAAGATCGATCCCGTGCTGACCGCGACGTCGATGTTCGAGGAGCCGTCCATGGGGTCGCAGACCGCGATGTACCGGTGGGCGTCGGAGTCGCCGAGCACCTGCGGCACGTCCAGCTCCTCGCTGCCGAGGACGGCCACCGTGCCGCTCGCCGTCAGATGCTCGATGAAGCGGCGCATGCTGATCTCGTCGAGCTTCTCGACGTCCTCGCCCTGGATATTGACCTTGCCGGTCTTCCCCAGCGCGCCGTCGAGCGCAGCCCGGGCAACGTCGGACGCGATCTCCACGCAGGCGGCCGCGATACCGTCGATTGCAGCCTGAAGCCCCGGCTCGCCGTCGAGGTCGGCGGCCAGCGCCTCCTCCAGGCTGATGCCGGGCTGAAGGCTCACCCTTTCTGACGTTGACGTCATTGCGTTCCTCGAGGGTCGCTAGACCGAAGCGTAGGCCGCGCCCGCTCTGCCGCTCTCGCTCCGCCGCTCCCCGCCGAAGGGCAGGTACTCGCCCCAGACGTCGCGGAGCACGTCCGTGATCTCGCCCAACGTCGCGTACGCCTTGACCGCGCCGATGATCGGCGGCATCAGGTTGACGTCGCCCGCCGCGGCCTCGCGGAGCCGGGACAGCGCGGCATGCACCGCCTCCGGGTCGCGCGTCTGCTTCACCCTGGCGAGGCGTTCAAGCTGGCGGCGCTCGCCCTCGGGGTCCATCTCCAGCAGTTGGATCTTCTCTGGTTCGCCGGCCACGTACCGGTTCACTCCCACCGTGATGCGCTGATCGCGGTCGCACTCGCGCTGGTAGCGGTAGGCCGCGTCGGCGATCTCCCGGTGGAAGAAGCCCTCCTCGATGGCGCGGACCACGCCGCCCAAGGCCTCGATCTCCTTGAAGTAGGCGTAGGCTTGGCGCTCGAGTTCGTTCGTAAGCTGCTCGACGTGGTAGCTGCCGCCGAGCGGGTCGATCGTGTTGGTCACGCCGGTCTCGTGGGCGATCACCTGCTGCGTCCGCAGCGCAATCGTCACCGCCTCCTGCGAGGGCAGCGCGTACGCCTCGTCCATCGAGTTCGTGTGCAGCGATTGCGTCCCGCCGAGTACGGCGGCCAGGGCCTGGAGCGCCACGCGCACGACGTTGTTCTCCGGCTGCTGCACGGTCAGCGCCGCGCCCGCCGTTTGGGCGTGCGTCCGCATCCACCACGAGCGCTCATCCTTTGCGCCGAAGCGGTGCCGCATCTCTTTGGCCCAGATGCGCCGCGCCGCCCGGAACTTGGCGACCTCCTCGAAGAAGTCGTTGTGGACGTTGAAGAAGAAGCTCAGGCGCGGGGCGAAGTCGTCCACCGCCAGGCCGCGCTCGATGCAGGCCTCGACGTATGCGAAGCCATCCGCGAGCGTGAAGGCGAGCTCTTGCGCCGCCGTCGACCCCGCCTCTCGGATGTGATAGCCGCTGATGCTCACCGGGTTCCACTGCGGGCACTCCTGCGCGGCGTACTCGACCGTGTCCACCACCAGCCGCATCGACTGCCCCGGCGGGAAGATGAACTCATTCTGCGCGGTGAACTCCTTCAGGATGTCGTTCTGGAGCGTTCCGCGCAGGTTCGAGAACGGCACACCCTGCTTCTCCGCCACCGCCAGGTACATGGCCCACAGCACCGCTGCCGGCCCGTTGATCGTCATCGAGGTGCTGACCTCGCCCAGCGGGATCTTATCGAGCACGATCTCCATGTCGGCCAGCGACGAGACGCCGACGCCGCACCGCCCGAACTCGCCGAGCGAGAGCGGGTGGTCGGTGTCGTAGCCCATCAGCGTGGGCATGTCGAAGGCGATGGAGAGCCCCGTCTGACCCTCGTCGAGCAGATACTTCAGGCGCTCGTTGGTCTCCTCGGCGCCGCCGAAACCGGCGAACATCCGCATCGTCCACAGCCGGCCGCGGTAGCCGGTGGGATGCAGCCCGCGCGTGAACGGGTACTCGCCGGGCAGGCCGGCGTCCCGCAAATAGTCGGAGTCTTCGATCGCCGTCGGCGTGTAGACCCGTTCGACGGGAACGCCGGAGATCGTGGTGAAGAGGTCGTCCCGCTCCGGGGCGTCCCGGGTGCGCTCCTTCCAGCGCGCCTCCGCGGCGGCCACATCGCCGCGCTTTCTGTCGCTCACCGGACACCCCCGTCGACTGCTCCGCGCCCGCCTTGGACGCGGGCGGCAGTCCGAGGGCGGGCGGAGGAGACTAGCCGTCTCGCAGTGTAGCACGCGAGGGGCCCGATTCCGATGCGTCCGGCGGGTGGGTTACCATAGGCCGCGACCGCTCCGGCAGGGAGGCCGAGACTCGTGCCCGTGAACAAGATCGCCGCGTCGTTTCCAGAAGCCGTGGCCGGTGTCTCGGACGGGGCCACGATCATGATCGGCGGCTTCGGCGGCCCCGGCGGCATGCCCAGCAACTTGATCCTCGCCCTCCGCGACCTCGGCCCCCGAAATCTCACCATCATCAGCAACACGGCGGGCCTCCCCGGCTTCGGCGCGAAGGCGGGCGAGGAGACGCTCAACATGAGCATTCTCTTCGAGAACGGCCAGGTGTCCAAGGTCGTCGCCACCTTCCCCGTGCCGCGTTCCGCCTCCATCGACACCCCCTTCCAGCAACGCGTCCGCGCCGGCGAGGTCGAGCTTGAGGTCGTGCCCCAGGGGACGTTCGTCGAGCGCATCAGGGCCGGCGGCTCCGGCATCCCCGCCTTCTACACGCCGACGGGAGCGGGCACGTTGCTCGCCGAGGGCAAGGAGGAGCGCGAGATCGGCGGGCGGCGCTGCGTCCTCGAGTACGCCATGCGCGCCGACTACGCCCTCATTCGCGCCCACCGCGCCGACCCCTGGGGCAACCTCACCTACAGCGGCACCTCCCGCACCTTCAACCCCGCCATGGCCACCGCCGCCGACGTCACCATCGCCGAGGTCGACGAGATCGTCGAACTGGGCGCGCTCGACCCCGAGTGCATCGTCACCCAAGGTGTCTATGTCGACCGCATAGCGCGCCGCGGCGACACCTAGTAAGGAGTCCGCCTTTGAAGCAGCCGCTCGACAGGGAAGTAATGGCGATGCGGGTCGCCCGCGAGTTTCAGGACGGCGACGTCGTCAACCTCGGCATCGGCATCCCCACCCTGGCCTCCGGCTTCGTCCCCGAGGGCCGCAGCATCATCATGCACAGCGAGAGCGGTGTCCTGGGCTACGGCCCCATCGTCGACGACGAGGACGGCTCCATCGATCTGATCAACGCCGGCGGCCAGTTCGTCAGCGGCCAGCCGGGGATGAGCTACTTCGGCTCCATCGAGGCCTTCGCGATGATGCGCGGCGGGCGCATCGACATCGCCGTGCTCGGGGCGCTGCAGGTCTCAGAGCGGGGCGACCTCGCCAACTGGATGCTGCCCGGTCGGGGCATCGGGAACGTGGGCGGCGCCATGGACCTCGCCGCCGGCGCCAAGCGCATCATCGCCGTCACCGACCATGCCCGCGACGGCGTGCCCAAGATCGTGCGGGAGTGCAGCTACCCCATCACCGGGTTCCGCTGCGTCGACCTCATCGTCACCGACATCGCCGTCATCGCCGTGACCGCCGGCGGCCTCGTGCTCCAGGAAGTCGCCCCCGGCTATACCCCCGACGACATCCAAGCCCTCACCGAGCCTACCCTCACCGTCGCCCCCGACCTGAAGGAAGTCAGCCTCTAGCGTCCCTGGCCTACAGCGGCTGCTTGGCGGGCAGGCCCGGACGGCGCGGGTACTTCCGCGGGGTCGGCCCTCGCTTCTCAATCACCACGAGCACCCGCGCGTCGCCCGTGACCTTGGCGGGAACTTCGACCGTGCGCGGCGGCGCGCCACCTAGGAGCCTGATTGCCCGCCGCGCCTCGGCGACCTCGCCCTCGACGCCGGGGCTCTTGTAGGCGACGACCACACCGCCCCGGCGGCAGAACGGCAGTGTGAGCTCGGCGAGCACGGGAAGCGGCGCCAGGGCCCGAGCGAGCGCGACGTCAAATGCTTCGCGGTACACCGGGTCCTGCCCTAATCGCTCCGCTCGCTCGGCAACGACCTCGGTGCCGTCCAGCCCCAACTCCGCGACCGCCGCTTCCAGGAAGCGCGTCTTCTTCTGCGTCGCCTCAACGAGTGTAAGGTCGATGGCTGGAAAGGCGATCTTCAGGGGCAGGCCGGGGAAGCCCGCTCCCGTTCCCACGTCGATGACCTTACCCGATGGCAGTCCGCCCAAGGCGAGCGTCGCCGTCAACGAGTCGAGGATGTGGCGCGTCTCGATCTTGGCGAGGCTTGCCTTCGACACCAGGTTCATGCGCTCGTTCCAAGAACGCAGCAGGGCGGCATGGGTGTCGAGGGCGGTCAGCGCCTCGCCGGAAAGCTCGACGCCGAGAGAGCGCGCGCCGGCTTGGAGCCGCGCATGGTCGAGGGGTGGGCTGGTGGAGGCCTCCATCGCGCCCCGATACTACCCCGCTCGGGTCAAGCGAGCGAAAACGTCGCTCCCTCGGGGCCCTTCTCCACCTGTATACGCGCCGGGAACTGCTCCTTCAGCTCCTCGATGTGCGTGATCACGATGATGCGTTCGAAGTCGTCGCGGATCGCGTTGAGGGCGTCGACGATGCGGTCGCGGCCCCCGGGGTCCTGCGTGCCGAACCCTTCGTCGATGAAGAGTGTGGGCAGCGGCGCGCCGGCCCGGCGCGCCAGCACCCGCGAAAGTGCGATGCGCAGGGCAAGATTGATGCGGAAGGCCTCGCCGCCGCTGAACAGCTCGTAGCCGCGGACGCCGAGCTCATCGGCGATGCGGATGTCGAGCGTCTCCCGCGCACCCTCGCGGCTGCGGTAATCGCTCTGCGTCTCCAGGGTCAGGTGCATCCGGTTGTCGGTCATACGGCCCAGCAGGCGGTTCGCCTCTTCCTCGATTTCGGGGATCGCCGTCTCGATGATGAGCGCCTGCACACCTCTGCGTCCGAACGCCGACGCCAACTCGTCGAAGACGCTCTGCTCGTCCGACGCCGCGGCCAGGGCCTTCCCGCGCTCCTCGCGTTGTTTGGCGATGGTGTCCAGGCGGGCGAGGTCGGCCTCCGCGGCTCCGACCTCCTGCTCCAGTCGCCCGCGGCGCGCGTCGATCTCCGCAGCGGCCGTCTCCGCCTCCGTGGTGCGCGACCGCGTTTCCGGCAGCGCGGCTACTTCGGGCTCGAGTGCCGTCTCCTCTTTCCGCAGCGCCCCGATCTCGTCGGCGCGCCCCTGCAAAGACGCCGCGGCCTGCTCCAGCCGCTCGACGGCGCCGGGCAGCAGGCGCTCAGCTTCGCGCAGCTCGCGCAGCTTCAGCTCGAACGGCCGCAACGACTCAAGCTCCGCCCGCGCCGTTTCCAGCGCCGCCGGGTCGAAGTCCAACTCGGCTATCTGCGCGGCGACCTGTTCGAGCCGCTCCCGCGCCTCAGCCGCGGCACCTTCGAGGCGCTTCGCGGCTTCGTCCAATTGTGCCCGGCACTCAGGCAGCGCATTCACCGCCGCCTCCGCATCGGCCAACGCTTGCTTCAGGACGCCGATCTCGGCTTGCAGCTTGGGCTCCTCGTCGCGCAGCCGGGCGTCAATGCCGTCGGCCTCGGCCCGCTGCGCCTTCTCCGCATCCTCCAGCGCCTTCCGCTGCGCTTGGTTTTCGCGATGGGCGTCGCCCTTGGCCTTGCCCCTGGACTCATAGTCCGCGAGGACGTCCTCGCAGCGGTCTTCGCTGAGCGGCGTCCCGCAGAGCGGGCAGACCCCGCTGCCCGCGCGCAGTTGCTCCATTTTCTCCTTGATCTCGTCCATCTCGGCGCGGAGCTGCGTGTTCTGAGCGGCCAACTCACCTGCCGTTCGGGTCGACTCTTCGACCTGCCGGCGAAGCTCGTCCCGCTGCCGCCGCATGGGATCGAGGTCAGCGAGACTTGCTTCCGCCCTCTCGACCGCGTCACGGGCCTCGGCAATGCCCGCCGCCTGCCGTTCCATGTCGGCGAACGCCGACCGCTCCCTCTCTAGGTCGGCCTCGGCCTTCGAGCACGCCTGCGTGATGGCCCCTTCGAGCTCCGCCTTCTCGCGCGCCAACTGCAGCGAGCGGCGCTCCAGCTCTTCGAGCCGGTCCTTCTCTCGCGCCGCCGCCTCGAACCGCTTGAAGCCCGCCTCGATCTCGTCGCGTTCCTCGATCCGCGCCTCGTAGCCGGCCCGTTCGGCCTTCGCCGCCGTGACCGCCGTCTCGAGGTCGGCCAACTCCCGCTGGAGGCTCGCGGCGCGCTCCTTCAGTTGTGCGAGTTCGCGCTCCTTTCCTTCGAGGATGACGACCCGCGTCCGAAGCGCGTCAACCGCCTCTTGCGCCGCGCGCCGCTCCTCCTCGATCTCGGCTAGGGCCTGCTTTGCCACGGCGGCGCGTTCCTCCCGCTCCCCCCGCGTCGCCAGTTCGACGTCGTCCTCGCCGATCGTCGTGCGCAGTGCCTGGGCTTCCGCCTGCTTCCGCCGCGCCTCGTCGCGGGCGCGGTCGGCGATCTCGTCGTAGTAGGCGAGGTCGAGGATCTCGGCGAGCACCTCCTTGCGCTTGTCCGCGGTCTTCAGCGTGAACTCGTCGGCGCGGCCCTGCACCAGGAAGGCGCTGTTGATGAACGTCTCGTAGTCCATGCGCAGCGTCTCGACGATGCGCCGCTGCGTCTCCCGCAGCGTTCCTTGGGTGATCGGGGCAGACTCGCTGCCGGACAAGACCTGGAATTCGAGTAGCGTCTTGCCCGGCCTGCGTCCCGCTCCGCGTGACCGCTTGCGCACGACCCGGTACGCCGCGCCTTGCGAGAGGAAGTCGAGCTCAACCTCCATCTCGTCGCGGCCGATGGTGATGAGGTCGTCGTCCGACTTGGCGCGCGCCTTGCCCCACAGCGCCCAGGTGATCGAATCGAGGAGGGCGGACTTCCCGGCGCCGTTCGGCCCGCACAGGCACGCCACGTGCAGACCCTCAAGGTGCAGATCGGGAACGCCGTCCCGGTAGCACATGAAGTTCCGCAGGCGCAGCTTGACCGGAATCATGAGGGCCTTGGGGCGGGGTGGGTTTGGGGCCGGTCGATTCTAGCACGCGGTCGGCGCGCCACTTCGGCCGCCGGGAGCGGTAGAATGGGCGCCGTCATGTTCGAAGCGCTTTCAGACAAGCTCGGCGCCGTCTTTGACAAGCTGGGGCGGCGTGGACGGATCGGCGAGAAGGAAATCGACGAGGCCCTGCGCGAGGTGCGCATGGCGTTGCTCGAGGCCGACGTCAACTTCAAGGTCGTGCGTGAGTTCATCGGCAAGGTCAAGGACCGCGCCCTTCAACCCGGCGCCCTCGAAGGCGTGACCCCGGCCCAGGCCGTCGTCGACATTGTCCGCGAGGAGCTCGCCGGCATCCTCGGCGGCGCGCAGAAGAACCTCACCGCCGCCAGCGCCCCGCCCACGATCGTCATGATGGCGGGGCTCCAGGGCGCGGGGAAGACGACAACCGCCGCCAAACTCGCCGTCTTCCTCAGGAAGCAGGGCAACCGCCCCCTGCTCGTGGCCGCCGACGTCAAGCGCCCCGCCGCCGTCGAGCAGCTTGTCGCCCTCGGCAAGCAGACCGACGTGCCCGTCTACGACGAGGGCGTCAAGGCGGACGCGGTCGCGGTCTGCGAGCGCTCGCTGAAGCGGGCCCGCGAGGTCGGCGCGAACTGGGTCATCCTCGACACCGCCGGCCGCCTCCAGATCGACGAAGAGATGATGGATGAGCTCGCCGAGATCAAACGCAAGCTCAAGCCGTCGGAGATGCTGCTCGTCGTCGACGCCATGACTGGGCAGGAGGCGGTGAACGTCGCACAGGGCTTCCATGAACGCCTCGCCCTCACTGGCCTCGTGCTCACCAAGCTCGACGGCGACGCCCGGGGCGGCGCGGCGCTCTCCATCAACTCCGTCACCGGCCTGCCCATCAAGTTCATCGCCACCGGCGAGAAGACCGACGCCTTCGAGCCCTACCACCCAGACCGCCTCGCCTCCCGCATCCTCGGCATGGGCGACATGGCCACCCTGATCGAGAAGGCCCAGGAAACGGTCGACGTGGAGAAGGCCAAGGCCTTCGAGCAGAAGGTGCGCCGCGCCGACTTCGACCTCGAAGACTTCCTTGACCAGCTTCAGCAGATGAAGAAGCTCGGCTCGATAGGCCAGATCCTGGAGATGGTCCCCGGCGGCAAGATGCTGGGCGCCAAGCTCCCCAAAGGCGCGATGGACGACGCCGGCCTCGTCCGCGTCGAGGCCATGATCCAGTCGATGACACCCAGGGAGCGCGCCAAAACCGAGATCATCGGCGGCAGCCGCCGCAAGCGCATCGCCGGCGGCAGCGGCACGACCCCATCAGACGTCAACCGCCTGCTCGGCCAGTTCCAGCAGGTACGCAAGATGATGAAGCGGATGTCGTCCGGCAAGATGAAGGGCCTGCCCAAAGAGTTGGGCATGCTCCGCTAGGAGACCCGCATGGACGAGGTGCGTGTCAGCCTGACCGAGTCCGGCGGCGGGTGGAGGGCCGAGGTCGTCGTGGCCGGCGGCGGGTCGAGCACCCGGCACGAGGTCACCCTCAGCCGCGGCGACTACGAACGGCTCGCCGGAGGCAAGGCGTCCCCGGAGGCGCTGCTCGAGGCCTCGTTCGCCTTCCTGCTCGAACGCGAGCCCAAGGAATCGATCCTGCGGCGCTTCGACCTGCCCGTCATCGGCCGTTACTTCCCCGATTACGAGCACGTCATCACGCAGCGCCTCTAGGCATTACAGCACCGACCCCGCCTCGCGGAGCCGGGCCGTCTCCTCGTTGGAATAACCAAGCTCGGCGAGGATGGCGTCGGTGTCGGCGCCCTTCAGGCCAGCGAAACGGCGGAGCTCGCCGGGCGTCTCGGACAGCTTGACCGGGAAGCCCACCTGCTTGACCGTGCCCGCTTCGGGGTGGTCGAGGTCGAGCACCATGTCGCGGTGCGCGAGCTGCGGGTCGCGCAGGACCTCCTCGAAGTCGAGCACCTTTGACACGCAGGTGTCCTCGTCGGCGAGCAGGTCGTGCCATTCCTGCGCCGTCTTCGTCTTGAACGCCTCGGTGAACGCCTGCCGTATTTCTTCCTTGCGGCCGAGGTCGTGCTGGCTGTCGGCGAGGTCCTCCCGCCCGATCAAGCGGCACACGTTGGCGTAGAACCACGGCTCGTTGGCCCCGATCCCGATCCACCGCCCGTCCTTGGCCTCGTAGACCGAGTAGTGCGGCTCCGCGCCGGTGAGCCGCGTCTGTGCCGGCTGCGGTATCACCCCATCGTTGAGGTACTGCTGGACGAACTGGGTAAGTAGCGAGAAGACACCGTCGGTCATGGCGATGTCGACGAACTGGCCCTTGCCCGTCGTGGCGCGGGCGATGAGCGCCGTGAGCACGCCGATGATGGCGAACTGCGAGCCGCCGGCGTAGTCGGCGATGAGGTTGCCGGGGATCGCGGGCATGCCGCTCGCCGTACCCGTGATGCCGAGCGCGCCGCCGGTCGCGATGTAGTTGATGTCGTGGCCGGCCCGCTGCCCGTACGGGCCGTCCTGCCCGTAGCCGGTGAGCGAGCAGTAGACGATGCGGTCGTTGATCTCGCGGCACGTCTCGTAGTCCACACCGAGGCGCTTCGCGACGCCGGGCCGGTTTCCTTCCAGCACCACGTCGGCGCGCTCGACGAGCTTGTAGAAGACACCGCGAGCCGCATCGTCCTTCAGATTGAGCGTGATCCGGCGCTTGTTCCGCTCCAGCGTGTTGAGCGCCGCCCCCCGGACGTCCTTCACGTCCTTGTACTCCAGCGGGCGGTCTTTGAAGCCGCCGCGGCGTCCCTTGGGCGGGGGCTCGTCGATCTTAATGACGTCGGCTCCCATGTCGCCGAAGTACTGCGACACGTAGAACCCCGGCGCGAAGCGCGCAAGGTCGATCACCGTCAGTCCATCGAGAGCGCCGGCCAAACCCGCCTCCTAGCCGCTAGTCGAAAACGCCGTCCGCGGCGAGCTCCGCGAGCTCCTCGTCGGTGTACCCCAGCAAGTCGCGGTAGACCGTCTCATTATGCTGGCCCAAGCAAGGCGCCGGCCCCGCGACGCCGCCGTCCAACTCCGAGAGGCGCGGCGCGAAGTTGTCGTAGGCGTGCAAGCCGATTTCGGGGTGCTTGTGGAAGGCGAAGTGCCCGCGGTGGGTCAGTTGCGGGTCGGAGAAGAGCTCTTCGCACGTCTGTACCACTCCGGCGGGCACGCCCGCTTTCTGGAGCCTGTGCATCAATTCCTGCGCATCGAAGTTCAGCGTCCACTCGCCGATTAGGGCGTCGAGGCGGTCCTCGTGGCGCTTGCGGCCGAGCACGGTGGCGAAGTCGGGCGAGACCGCCCACTCCGGATCGCCCATCGCGCGCCGCAGGGCGTGCCACTGCTCGCCGTCGAGCACGGTGATCACGCACCAACGGTCGTCGCCCGCGCAGGGATAGGCATTTTGCGGCGCGGCGTGGGAAGACCGGTTGCCGACGCGGCCCGCGACGCGCCCGTTCGCCGTGTAGTCGAGCAGCAGCGGGGCGAGAAACTGCAGCGCCGCCTCGAGTTGGGAGATGTCAATGCGCATCCCTTCGCCGGTCTTGCGCCGCCGCTCGAGGGCTGCCGCGAGGATTGCGGCCGCGTACCGGGGCGAGATGAAGTCGGTGTAGGCCCCGTAGGTGCCGCAGGGCTCGCCGTCGGGCCAGCCCAGGATTTCCGTGAAGCCGGCCAGCGAGACCAGTTGCGTGCCGAACCCGGGCTGCATCCGGTACGGCCCCGTCTGTCCCTGGTTCGTCGAGCTGAAATAGATGATCCCTGGGTTCACCTCGCGGGCCGCTTCATAGCCGAGGCCGAGCCGCTCGATCGTCCCCGCCGTGAAGCTCTCCGCCACGACGTCGGCCCAGGCGATGAAGCGCTTGGCGACCTCCAACGCCTTGGGGTGCTTCAGGTCGAGGCTCACCCCCAGCTTGCCGCCGTTGTAGTTGGCAAAGAAACCGCTGCGGTTGATCCCCGACTCCTCGTCGCGGAACGGCGCGCCGAGGCGCAGGAAGTCCGGGCGCTGCTCGCTCTCGATCCGCACCACCGTCGCCCCGTAGTCGGCCAGGTAACGCATGGCGATCGGGCCGACGCCGACCCACGAGAAATCGGCCACCTTGACCCCTTCGAAGGGCAGGGCCATCAGATCGCCCCCTCCGCGTACAGGACAGCGAGTTCGGCCCGGCTCAGCCCCAGCTCGCCCCGATAGACCGCGTCGTTGTGCTCGCCGATGAGCGGAGCCCGTCCCCCGACCCGCGGCGGCGCGATCGACGTCCGGGCGAAGCTACCAGGGTAGGTCAGCGTCCTGCCGCGTTCGTCATGTTCTACGTCCACCCAGAAATTCCGCTCGCGAAGCTGGGTGTATTCGAGCAACTGCCGCGTCGTGAACACGGGGTAGAGGTTAAAGCGCCACTTCACCGCGCCTTCGTAGAGCTCGGCCGCGGTCTTCGTTGAGAAGAACGCTTGCGCCAGCCCCTCGTAATGGTCGAGCTCCTCCTGCGTCATCGTCAGCGTCGACACGCCCGTCCAGTCTCGGAGCAGGCCGGGGTCGTCGGAGAACTCTTCGTCGAGCATCCACGCCGAGAGGCCGGCCCAGTCGCCCCGCGGAAAGAAGGTCACGTAGCCGTCCCTCGTGGGCCAGTGCATGCGGTACATGACGCCGTCGGTGCGGGGACGCACCGCTCCGCCCCGCACCGTGTTGCGTCCGTTCAAGTCCCAGATTTGCGCCGCGTTCATCAGTCCCCACGTGACCGCCTCCTGGGCGGAGACGTCGACGCGCCGACCCTCGCCCGTCACCTCGCGCTGGTAATGCGCGATCAGCATCCCCGCCGCAGCCTCCGCGCCGGCGTGCAGGTAGCCCTGGCCCAGCGCAAAGCCGGTAGGCGGGCGACCGGCGTCCCCTTGGGTGTACAGAAGGCCGCCCATGGCCAACACGATAAGGTCGGATCCCAAGTAGCCGTTGTAGGGGCCCTCTCCGCCGAAGTCGGTTACCCCCGCGTAGACCAGCGCGGGGTTGACCGCCCGCAACGCTTCGTACCCAACGCCGAGCCCGTCGAAGGCTTCCGCCGGAGCCGACTCCACCAGGAAGGCGGCTTCCTCGGCAAGCCGCGTCAGGATGCGGCGGCCCGCCTCGGTCCCAATGTCGAGCGTCACGCCGCGCTTCCCGGCGTTGTAGGAGAGAAACCACAGGCTGTTCTCGGGGCGCTGGTCATCGTCCCAGAAGGGGCCCACCCGGCGCTCGCGGCTGCCGCCAGGCGGCTCGATCTTGATCACGTCCGCCCCGAGGTCGGCGAGGATGCGCCCGCAGACGCTCCCTCGCTCGTCGGTCAGATCGAGCACGCGGAATCCATGCAGCAGGGGCGCACCGGCCATAGCGTCCTCGCGGGCGGGCGGCCAGTATAGGAAGCCCCAATCCGTAGGGTCAAACCAACGCATGTCCGGGTGGTCCGGCGAATGAGGAAGCGGGAGGAGCGGGGCGGTCTTCCCCTCTCCCGCGCTACGTAGAGTTCTCCACCGATCAAGATTGTCGCTTCCGGCCTCCTTGAGCGTCCTTGGCGCCGAAATTCGGCGCGGCGAACGTCCCCTGCCCTCTCCCTAAATCCCTAGGGTTGCAAACCTTGACCTCACCCCCTACAATTCGGCGCTCAAAGCCCCTGCGGCTCGTCTTGCTTTGCTGTGAAGCGTTGGTGATGGGCCCGTGGGAAGGTGGTGGACGATGAAACGTCTGAGAAGCCGATTCCTGATTCTGTTTAGCGCAGTCATGGCGGTCGCCATGGTCGCCGCCGCTTGCGGAGGCGGCGAGGACCCCACGGCCGCGCCCGTCGCTCCCGCGGCCACCCCGACGCCGATCGTCGTCGTGGCGACGCCGACGGAGGGACCCACACCGACACCGCAAGTCATTGTTCAGACCGCCGCTCCCGCGGCGACGCCGACGCCGGCCCCCACGCCGACGGCTCGGGTCGAGGTTGAGGTTGTCGTCGAAACCGCGACGCCGACGCCACCGCCCGCCCTTGGCAGCGTTACCCAAGAGCTCCTTGGCGCCCGCTTCATCCAGGGCCCCGGCCTCGATGGATGGCGGCAGGCCCCCAAGCGCGGCGGTACGCACGTCTACGGCTTCAACCGCGCATCACGGGGAACCGACCAGATCATCAACCGTTCCTTCACGGTCTCGACATCTTCGAACATGGCCTATCAGAAGATGTTCACCTGCCAGTACGCGCCGCTTCTTGAAGTGGCCAACCCGGGGGCGTGCGTCCCCGTCGGTGACCTGGCCTCCGAGTGGAGCGCCAACGCCGACGCCACCGAGTGGACGGTGACGATCCACGAGGGCGCGGCGTGGCACGACATGCCCGAAGGGTCGCGTGGCTACACGACCGACCTCTCCGACCTCTACGGCCGGTCCGTGGTCGTCGATGACCTCATCCACTCCATCAACTATTGGCAGGGCAACCTGCTCAAGCCCGACGGCGAGAAGCAGCCCACGCCGAACGCCCTCGCCTACAGCAGGGAAATCGTCGGGATGGAAGCGATCGACGACAAGACGGTCAAGCTTACCCTGGCCAGCGCCGATCCCTTCTTCCACTTCACCTTCGCCCAGTTCAACCCGCGCGTCATGCCGCCCGACGTCTGGGAGCTCGACGGCCACTACAACGACCGCCTCGTGGGATCGGGCCCATTCATGCTCGTCGAATACGACCCTGAGATCGAATGGACCGGCATGTCGAACCCGAACTACTACAAGATCGGCGCCGACGGAAACCCTCTCCCCTACGTCGACGCTCACAAGGTCATCATCATGGGGACCGACCTGGGCCGCTCCGCGCTGATCACGGGGCAAATCCATAGCACGCTGGGCGTTGGCATATCCGGCCCGTCCACCGCGCTGAACTTCGGTCGGCAGTGCCCCGATTGCCAGCTTCTCGAGTACTTCGTTCCCAGGAATACCTCCCGGATCCTCATCTTCAAGCACCGGCCGACCGACCGCATTCCCGACGCCCCGTTCGCCGACCGCAAGGCCCGCCTCGCCGTCGCCAAGGCGATCGACTACGAATTCCTGATCGACAACATCTACGAGGGCGCGGCCATCATGACCCCGATCAGTCTCACTTGGAGCCTGGTCTGGGATCAGCCGCCGTCCCTGGCGGAAATGGGGCTGAACCGGCCCGATGACGAGAATCCGTTCATCTACGATGCGGACGTCGCCAAGGCCCTCTGGGCCGAGGCGGGAAGGAGCCCAGGCGAGCACCACGAGCTCCATTACTTCGCCTACTCGTCGAGCCACGCCAACTACATCGAGGCGATGGCGCAGTCGATCTCTCAAACACTTGAGATCGACATCGAGACCTTTAGGGCGACCGACATCGGGGTCTACTACGAGAAGTTCGGCTACGTCAACGCCGATGACATCCAGAACTTCACCAGCTTCGTGGCCGTCACCAATAACGAGGCCGTCCATAACGCCCTCATTCCGCGGAAGCTCCGGTCCTTCGACGAAGAGAACACCGCCGGCTTCGAGAGCCCCGTCATGGACGAGATCGCCGCGGAGTGGCTCCTTGGGCCCGCGCCGGAGCGCGAGCGCGAACTGGCCGCGGCCTACTACGAGGAAATCCTCAACGAGATGAGATGGATGCCCGCCCCGACCGAGGCCAGCTACGACTCCCAGGCCGGCATCCTCCGCAACAGCTACCAACAGACGGTGGGCGGACGGGCCTACCACCACTGCGCCCACTGCGCGGAGATCGTCTGGCTCGACGACTAGAAGGTAGCCAAGAAGTGGGGCCCGGTCTCCCCGACTGCGGCTCCTGAAGAAAGACCAGGCTCGCCTGGGCGGCGGCATCGGCCCGCCCCCAGGCGAGTCTCTTTAAGCGGCGGGTTTCACTAACCGGCGAGGGGCGGAGAGGGGCTTGCCTCTTCTCCCGCGGGGAGAAGACTGAGATGAGGGGCGCCCCGACAACCGCCAAGGGCTTTCGAAGTCCGCTAACGCGCCGGCGGCTCCACGAAGCCGGGGAGTCCCGCCTGCTGAGGGGAGACGACGGGCGGCGGGATGAAGTGCCGGCTGATTGCCCACGTCTGGTCCTGGTAGTACGACCCCACCGAGCCGCTGCCGTAGAGCTGCTCCGGCGTACCAGCCATCCGTTCGAACTCCAGCTTGGCGATCTTCTGCCCGTGCTCCAGCGCGAAGGGCACGTCGTGGGCCCGCACCTCCATCACCGCCTTGCTCCCAGCCAGGGCCCCCGACGCGCTGTAGCCAAAGCCGGGGTCGAAGAAGCCTGCGTAATGCGTCCGCAGCTCGCCGCTCGTCGGATCGTAGGCCGTCATCTCGGCGGCGACCCCCGGCGGGATCGAGACACGTTCCTCGGAGACCAGCAGGTAGAACTCCTCCGGTTCCAGTATCAGCCGCCCGCTTTGCTCCGCCTGTACCTCTTCCCAGTAGTCGGCGATCGCGTGGGCCTGCGTCTTCGACAGGTCGACGAGCATGCTGTTCTTCTTCGCCCGGTAGCCGACGCGCCCCGTGTGCGGCCGCAGGTCAACGCTGAGGAAGAGGCCGCTGCTCCGCACCACGGAGTCGAGGTAGTCCTGACTCAGCGGCGCCGGAGGGCCATCGGGCGTGCCCGGCTTGAACAAGAGCGGCTCCGCCGTGTGCAGCGCCCGAATCTCCCCGTCGCCCAGCCTCGCGCTGCCACGGATCAGCCGCAGCTGGTTCAGCGACAGCCCCTCTCGGACCCGAATCGTGAAGGAGCGGGACACAACCTCGAGGAAGAGCGGCCCCGTATACCCCGTCTGAATTTCGTCGAAGCGCTGCCCGTAGTCGGTGATGACCCGGGTGAAGACGTCGAGACGCCCGATGGAGCTCCGCGGGTTGGCCTTGGCCCGAATGGAAGGCGGCAGCCGGACCTCTTCGAGCAAGGGGACGAGGTAGGGGCGGTTCTTTTCGAGAATGCCGCCGCGCCGCAGGTCGACGCTGCCCATCGAGTAGTCTGTCAGCCGCTCCCGCACCAGCTTCTCGGATGGCAGGAAACTGCTGCGCA
The DNA here is from genome assembly GCA_034420775.1 of Dehalococcoidia bacterium. Taxonomy (GTDB): domain Bacteria; phylum Chloroflexota; class Dehalococcoidia; order SHYB01; family SHYB01; genus DAOUKH01. The sequence continues at coordinate 2,800 of DAOUKZ010000015.1, read as the reverse complement.
GGCGATGGGCCGTGGGCCCCAGGCGCAGGTCGAGGCTCGCTGGTTGGTAGGACGACTCGGGTATCTCGTCCTTCGCGCGGACCCACCCCTCGCCGACCGCTCGCCGGAGGTCGGCATCGGCGAGCACGCCCGGCGGGGCCGCGGGGCCGTTGAGGGAATGACCGCTCTCGCTGCTCTGCTGCATGGCTCGCGCGCACGCTCCAGTGAGTCTGGGACTGGCCCACGCGTAGGCCGGGCCGCGTGAAGGATAACGGCGTCGCGGCGTTGCGGTCTAGCCGCCTAGCCCGTGGCGGGCGACCCGGCTACCACTGGCTGGACTCTTCAGCGTAGACGTGGTCCGGCAACCGGTAGCTGATCCCCGCCTCTTCGAACATCGAGGCCGTGAGCAGGCCGGTGAAATTGGCGAAGGCGTTGTCCTGACGGTAGTTGGGGCGGAGCTTCGCCATGATTCCGGAGTACTTCGTCTGCAGACGAAACCACGGCAACACACCGAAGGTGTTGTACTTGGGATACCGCAGCTGATCGGCAAGCGTCGTCCCAATGAGCGCGCGTGAGACGCTCCCAACGTACTTCGCCAAGCCGCGGCGCGCGTCCGGTTCCGTAATCCCCGCCACCAACGGCGCCGCGGCGATCAGCGAGTTCGCCATCGCGATCGATTCCATGCCGGGGGCTGGCTCACTTATGCCGCCGATCTTGAAGAGCCTCAGGGCCTCCTCCTCATCGCGGTACAGGATCGTCTCGGGGATGCCCATCAGGAAGCCCGTGTAGCGCCAGACCTGCATAAAGCTCGCGCGTTCCTCATCGTTGTAACTGGCGCCCAGGCTCTTCAGATGCTTCAGCAGCCGCGCCGAAAAGGCGGTGATGGCGAACCCCACGTGCGCTGCGCTGATCGGCGTCCCCCACGCTTCGGCATCCCATTCGTCCGAACTCGCCAGGAGGCGGCGCACCTGCGCGTGGATCAGCCGGATGCGGACCGACAGCTTCCAACCGTCGCCATCCCGCTCCAGGCCGTGCGGCATGAAGATCTCCACCATGTGGCGGTTGTTCTGCTTCAAGCGCCGGACGCCCTGGTCTCGCAGCCGCCCGGTGATGAAGAAGGATTTCGCGATGTTCGTCGTAAAGCCCTCTATCAGGGTACCCCCGACCATTCCTCCGAGGACCAGTCGTGAGTTCCGGTGGAACATGCGGATGCCCGGTACGAAGGCCGAGGGGTCGACCCAGTCCGGCGGAGTGTCCAGGCCCTCGAAGAAATCGCGCACCAACTGCGGCGCTTCGCGCAACTCGTCCTCGTCTTGCTCCATCCCCGCGTGGATGAACCGATTGGCTTGCTCTCTGCCGAGCGCGGCGAGCACCTCCATCGCGGCGTCGGCTTCTGGGTCAGCGACGGTCGTGTGGGCGACGTACCGGTCCGCCAGCTCGGCGTCGATGGCCCGGGCCTTCTCGTATCCCTCCGTGTAGTCGGTGGGTGCGTTCACGACGGCGGTGCCTCACCCTCCGACGGCCGTTCCTCGGTCGGCTCCACGCGCAGGTCGGGGAGCCAGCGCAGGAACGGCGGCAGATACCAGTTCCGGCCACCCAGGACCTCCATGCTCGCCGGGACCAAGACCGACCGCACCAGGGTCGCATCCAGGAGGACCGCTATGGCGAGGCCGAAGCCCATGAGCTGGTTGATGATCAGGTCGCCGGTGGCGAAGGCGCCGAACACCACCACCATGATGAGGGCCGCGCCGGTGATGAGCCCCGCCGTCGAACGCAGCCCGTAGGCCACCGCCTCGGTGTTGTCCTTAGTCTCATCGTAGCGTTCCCGTATCCGGCTGAGCAGGAAGACGTGGTAGTCCATCGACAGCCCGAAGAGGACGGCGAAGAGGAACAGCGGCAGCCACGCGTCTATGACCTCGGCTCGTTGGAACCCCAGCAAGTCGATGGCGAAGCCTTTCTGGAAGACCAGCACCAACAACCCGTACGTGGCCCCCACGGAGAGCAGATTCATGATGATGGCCTTCAGCGGAATGACGATCGACCGGAAGACCATCATCAGGATGATGAAGCTAAGACCGAGCACGAAGACGAAGACGATCGGCGTGTACACGTCGACGATGCCGTAGAAGTCGGTGGCCTCCGCCGTCAGGCCGCCCACGTGGACCTCGTACAGGTCGTCCGGCACACCGTCGAAGGCGGCGGGGATGGTCTCCTCGCGGAGGCGCTTCATCTCGTCGGCCGACGCCGGGCTGGTCGATTCACCGGGCGGCCGAAGCGTCAGCAGGGCAAGATCCCCCGCCTCGTTCGTTTCACGTTCCGGCGGCACCGGGTAGGTCGGGGCGTCCACCAGCGCCTGATCGAGCCGCTCAATCGCCGCCGCCACCCTCGGGTCGTTGACGTCTCCGGCGATCACAATCTCGGTAGGGTTGAGCAGCCCATTAGGGCCGACCTCGCCGACCGAGAACTTCTCTTCGAGCACAAGGAAGGCTTCCTTGGTCTCCGCGCTGTCCGGGAACGTGTTCACGTCGTTCAGCCCGGTCTGCATTTCGAAGGTGAAGTACGACAGGAAGAGCATCGGTGCAGCGACCAGGATGATGCTGACGACCGGGCGCCGCATGACGGCGTGGGTGATGATGTCCCAGAACCCGCCCTTGGCGGTCTCCGCGTCTTTCAGCGCGAACCTGCCAAGGAAGGGGATGGTGAGGTCGTTCACCCGCGGACCGAGAAACGAGAGTGCGGCTGGCAGCAGGGTGAGGGTCGAAGCCAGCGCGGCGAGCACCACCAGGATGGCGCCGAGGGCCAGCGATTGGTGGAACGACGC
>DAOUKZ010000014.1:0-4475 GCA_034420775.1 Dehalococcoidia bacterium | reverse complement strand
CGGGGTCGCCGGGGGCACGGGCCCCAGTGCGGTAATTCACGGGGAAATGCACCTTGTCCTCGTCGACCTTCATGTTGAGGACGTCGTTGGGGAACTCGATGTAGCTGGGCCCCATGCGCCCCGTCGTCGCCCAGCGGAACGCGGTGGCCACGTAGTCGGGGATGCGGTTGGTGAGGGCGCAGCGCTCGGAGAAGTTGGCTACCGATTGCATGAGCGTGACGCTGTCGAAGTCCTGCAGGCCGCCCATGAGCTGGTCTTTCACCCCGCTGTTGCTGCCGATGCAGATCATCGGGCTCGGAGCCTGATAGGCGTTGGCCATCGCGGTCACGGTGTCGGTGACGCCGGGGCCCGCGGTCACCACCGCGACCCCGGGCGTGCGCGTGACCCGCGACCAGCCCTCGGCAGCGTGGCCGGCGACCTGCTCGTGGCGCACATCGATGATGTCGATGCCTTCGTCGGCGCAGCCTTCGAAGATGTTGTAGATGTGGCCGCCGTTGAGGGTGAAGATGTACTTCACGCCCTCCGCCTTCAACGCTTTCGCCACCAAGCGGCCGCCGCTGACTTCGCCCATGCGCGAGCCTCGCTTTCTATTCTGGGGACTTGCCACCCGCCGGTAAGGGCCGGGCGGACGCCGGCTATTGTAGTCGAGCGCCGCGGGGGTGGGAAGCTAGCGCGCCGTGCGCCACGCCGCGATGTAGACCGAGAGCACAACGGCGAGGATGGTCCACACATCGGGCCGCGACCACGCCTCGGCGATGACTTGTCCCCCCGGCGCGAATGCCGCGTAGCGTTCCGCCCAAAAGTGCGTCAACGCCGTCATGAAGGGGGCGTCGTCGAACCAGTATTGGGTGAGGACGTTCCCGGCGAAGAAGGCCAACAGCGCGGCGGCCCCCGCGACGTAGCGGAGGTACAGGACTGGCTTGCGCTTGGTTGCGCGCGCCAGCCCTTCGCTGATGATGTACCCGACGCCCGCCGCGGCGATGATGCTCAGGAAGCCGCCGAGCGCACCGTTGACCAGCGCCCAGATGACGCCCCCCACGAGGGCGAGACCGAGCGCGGCCGCCACAGCCGTGGCGTGCTCCCCGGCGTCCATGACCAACATCGGGTTCTTGCGCACCTGCGCGCACGATTCGCAGCGAAAGCCTACCGGCGTCGCGATGGAGCAGCGCGGACAGATAGGCTTGCCGCACTTGCCGCAGCCGAGCATCGTCTCGACCTGCGGATGCGTGGCGCACTGCATCAATTCACCTCGGCTCGCGCCGAGGATCCGGCGGCGGATACGGAGCCGGGTACGGCGGCTTCGGAGGTGGCGGGGGCTCCGGCGGCGGCCGCGACGGCGGTGGCGGCGCCGGTGGCCGCGGTGGATACGGTGGCGGTGGGGCCGGTGGCCGCGGTGGTGGTGGCGGCTCCGGCGGTGGTTCCGGTGGCGGCGGTGGCTCCGGCGGCTCCGGCGGCTCCAACTCTTCAGGCGACTCGTCCGCGGCGCGGGCGGCCTCGATGCCACGCCGCACCCACTCGTCGCGGTCTCGGACATCCCTGTCGAAGAACAGGCGGTAGAAGATGATGCGCGCACTCCATCTTTCGGGCAGATCGTTGCCCAGGAGCCGCTTGACGATGATCGCCACGACCATCAGACCCAAGCCGAGGATGTACGCCACGCTTCGCTCCAAGAGCCAGCTCCACATGGGAAGCAGCGCGGCGGAGATCCCGAGGAAGAGCGGTACGCTGCCCCAGAACGCGATGCCAAAGAGCGCGATGATGGTAACGAGCAGCAGCTCCAAGCGGGCCACGGCGAGCAAGACGCCGAGGAGGATGCTCATGCCCCGCCCGCCCTTGAAGCGGATCCATACCGACCAGTTGTGGCCGACGATGCAGGCGACGCCGGCGGCAATCTGCTGGGAGATCTCCAAGTCGAGGGCCTGGGCCAGCCAAATAGGCGCGGCGCCTTTGAGCACCTCCACCACACCGATCGCGATCGCGGTCCGGCGTCCCACGAGGTGGGCCGCGTTGCTGGGACCCACGGAGCCGGAGCCGTACTCCCTGAGGTCGACGCCCCGCAAGACCTTGACGGCGAGGTGGGTCACCGGAATCGCGCCCCAGAAGTAGGCGGCGATAACGACGATGATCGCGGTGGCGGTCATCGCGCCGGGCCTCGGCGGCGGTGCTTCAACGAAGGCACGTCGCTACGCCTCGGCGTCCGTGGGTTTGGGGCGGTCGACGAGTGCGAAGGTGAGCCGCCCCTCGGCGGCCGTCTCCCCGTCGATGGACGCCCGCGCCGTCCCCTTGCCGATGGGGCCGCGCACCCGCTCGAGTGTAACTTCCAGATTAAGAGTGTCGCCCGGCACTACCGGACGTTTAAACCTGAACCCGTCGATGCCCGCGAAGTAGGCGACCTTCTCGCGGTTCTCGGAGAGCGAAAGGATCGCCACCGACCCCACCTGGGCCAGCGCCTCGACGATGAGGACGCCGGGAACGATGGGGTTGCCGGGGAAGTGCCCATGAAAGAAGGGCTCGTTGATGGTGAACTGCTTGAGCCCCGTGGCGCTCTTGCCGGCCTCGACTTGGAGGATTCGGTCCACCAACAGAAAGGGCGGCCGGTGGGGGATGATCTCCTGTATGGCGCGGGCGTCGAGCATGCACGGAGCCTTCTAGCCGTCACCGTTCCGGCTCACGGACCGTAGCCCCTCCACGGAACTCATCGGCGGGCCCGCAGCGCCGGGCAGCCGCTCCCCATCGTGGTTGCCGTGGTAGTCGGAGCCGCCGCACGGAATCAGACCGTGCGCTTCGGCAACGTTCTTGAACCGGAGCTCGTCCTCTGGACTGTACGACCCGTAGTACACCTCTATGCCCTTCAGCCCCGCCTCCTTCATCGAGGGAAGCAGCGCTTCGACACCCTTGGTGTACACGGGGTGCGCGAGGACGGGCGCGGCGCCGTTGGACACGCCGAGCGCAATCGCCTCTTCGGGCGTCAGTTTCTCGCGCTCCACGTAAGCCGGCCCGCCTCGCCCGATGTACTTGTCGAACGCCTCTTGGTTCGTGGCCACGTGGCCCGCCTCGATCAGGGCGCGGGCGACATGGGGCCGCCCCACCGAGGCGTCGCCCGCGATCTCCAGGACCCGCTCCCAGGAGAGCGGCATGCCCAGGGCCGTGAGCTTCTCCACCATCCCCCTGCCGCGGGCAAAGCGCCCTTCGCGGAAGCGCGTCAGCTCCGACTGGAAGCGTTCATCCTCCTTATCGACGAAGTAGCAGAGGATGTGGACTTCCGAGCCCTCGATGTCGGTGCTCAGCTCCACGCCGTCGATGAGGGTCAGGCCGGGGTGCTTGGCGACCGCGTCGGCAGCCTCGTCGAGCCCGTCGGTGGTGTCATGGTCGGTGACGGCAAAGGTCTTCACGCCCTGCGAGGCCACGAGGTCCACGAGCTCGGCCGGCGTCAGCCTGCCATCCGACCTCGTGGTGTGCATATGCAAATCTACTTCGCTCATCAGCTCATCCCACCTTCTTCTCTCGCCAGTCCAAGTACGTCACATCAATTCCCGCGCGTCAGGCGACCTCCCTGTCAACACGTTCAATGCTGCGCGCCAAGCCCGTCTCCTCGTCGACGTCGACGAGGACGGAGCTGAACACCGCGGGGCCGGTGGCCACCTGCAGGCGCGCGTGTTGCTGGGTGAGAAACCGCTCCAGCACCTCCCCAACAGCGTTGCCGATGACGGAATCGCGCGGGCCGACCATCCCGATGTCAGAGACAAATGCCGTCCCCTTGGGCAGGACCTTCGCGTCGATCGTTCCCACGTGGGTGTGCGTGCCGAGCACCGCGCTCACGCGGCCGTCCAGATACCAGCCCAACGCGCCGACCTCGGAGGTGGCCTCGGTATGGCAGTCCACGATGATGACTTTCGTATCGGGGCCGACTTCTGAAAGGAGTCCGTCGATCGCGCGGAAGGGGTCGTCGACGTTCGCCAGGAAGACCCGGCCGATGATCTGGGTCACGAGCACGCCGTCGTGCAGCCAGTAGCCCTTGCCGGGGGCGCGCGGCGGGTAATTCATCGGGCGTATGATCGGGTAGTCGCCCTCCAAGTAGGGGACGATCTCCTTTTTCGCCCACGCGTGATTGCCGGTGGTGATGACATCGACGCCCGCCGCGTACATCTCTTGGGCGGCGTCCGGCGTCAACCCCAGCCCGCCCGCCGCGTTCTCTCCGTTCACGACGACGAAGTCGAGGTCCAGTTCGCGGCGAAGCTCCGGGACGAGGGCGCGCACCGCGCGCCGGCCCGGCTTCCCTACGACGTCTCCGGCCATGAGGATACGCATGCTGGCGCGGCTACTCCGCCGGGGAATTGGAGCAGGGGCCTCCCCGACGCTTCAGTATACGGCCCGCCCCAGGCCGTGAAAAGAACGCCTCACAAGAAGGGAGCGCGGGGATGACCCCCGCGCCCCTTCACAGAGTCGCTCCTGGTCCGGTCTACTTGGCAAGGCCG
>DAOUKZ010000013.1:0-14218 GCA_034420775.1 Dehalococcoidia bacterium | reverse complement strand
GCGGGCTCGCCGATGTCGACAGGTGCGCGAAGCGCGGTGGAGGACGCCTTGGCGAGCCGGACCGCCGTCGCGGCGGCCATGTCGATATCGGGCGCGCCGAGCCTCGACGAGGCGGCGAAGCCCCAGCCGCCGTTGGCAATGACCCGCACCCCGATGCCCCGGCTGTCGTCCGAGGTCACCGCCTCGACGCGGCCGTCCTTCACCGAGACGATCTGCCGCCCCTCATCGACGAACCGCGCGTCGGCGTAAGACGCGCCGCGTAGCTTGGCTGTATCGAGCGCCCGGTGGAGCAGGTCCTTCATCGAGCTGTGCCTTCCCCTGGTTCGTCGCCGAACAGGCGGGGTTGGCCGGCGAGCGCCGCGGTGGCACGTCCGTCGAGGTCGCCATCAGTCTGCACCGAACCGTCCGCTCGTAGGTGGAGCGTCTCGATGCCCCGCTCTTGGAGCGCACGGCCCACGAGGAGACGTCGATGGCAGGACGCGGGGTTCTCCTCGCTGCACATGATCGCCACCCGCGACTGCAGAAGACCCGCCTCTAGCCGTTCAAGGCCCTCGCGGAACCGCGGAGTCTGCGCTAGCTTCCCGTACAGAACCCGCCCGCCGGCGTCGTAGAGCTCGGTCTCCTTGGGCCGTCCGCCAAGCTCCGCGCCCATGAACGCGTAGCCGATGTGGTCGGCCTCGAGCGCAGCCTCGAGGCTTTTGCGGTTGAACTGTGGCGCATACCGCGAGGCGGGATACGACCGGACATCCGCCACGACTTCTACGCCGTGGGCGGTCAGCACGCCAAGGAACGCGGAGAAGTCGCGGTTGGAATGCCCTATGGTGAAGACGCTTGCCATGGCGTCCGCCGATTATACGCGCCGTCCCTGGCTAAACCCTGGGCGACTTACGAGAGCAGGTGCACCTTCGGCGCGCGCCTCGCATCAGGAGCGACGGCTTGGAAGGCGCGCACGTCGTCAAGCAGCCGGGCCACGTCGACACCGAGACACGACGGCGCGAGTGGGGCGAGCCGCGACACGCCCTTGGCCAGCATCGACGCGGCGCCCTTGCGGTTCCCTTGCTCCTCGTGGTGCAGCCCCACGGCCACCTGCAGCACACCCTGATAGAGCTCGCGGTCAGGGCCGTCGGCAGTGAGCCACAGGCGCTCCAGCACCTCGTGCGCCTCGAAGTAGCGCTCCGCGTTGAAGAGGTCGACCGCCTCGGCTAGGCCTTCCTCCGCGGCCTCCGCCATTGGCCCAAGCCCGGCTAGCCGATCAGCTCGGCGAGGCGGTCCTTGTCCGAGCCGAAGACGATCTCCCCGTCGATGTCGTAGATCGGCCGGCGGAGGATGCTCGGCTCCCGCGCGATGAGGTCGAGGGCCTGCTCTGAAGAGAGCGACGAGCCGTCGACGCCCAGTTTACGGAACGACGGCTTGCGCGTGTCGATGAGCGACGCGGGGTCGCCGCCGGAAAGCCGCAGGACCTCGTCGCGGCTCAGCGGCTCCTTGGCGAACTCGCGGGCAGTGAACTCGATTCCTTTTTCCGAAAGCGACGCTTTCGCCTTGCGGCAGGAGGTTCAGGTCGCCTTCCAGTAAAACGTGATGTTCGCCATCGCGCGCTCCTATCCGTGTGGTTCTTGCCGTTCGTGCGCCCTCAGTCGCCCAGCGCGTCGAGGGTCTCCTCGATGCCCATCGAGACCCCGGTAAAGATCGGTGTGTCGCGCACCGTGTACATGCTCCCTCGCGTCTCTCGCAGCTCCATGACCAGGTCGAGAAAGTCGCCGGGGTGGTCGGACTCGAAGGAGACGACGAAGTCCTGGTCGTCGAGGCCGAAGGAATACGAGGTGTTGATCCGCACCCGCGGGTACTTGTGGCCGACCTTGATGTGGGTATCCATCATTGCCTGGCGCTCTTCCAGCGGCAGGAGGTACCACTCGCGGCTCTTCACGAAGGGGTAGACGAAGAGGTACTTGGAACCGATGGGCCGGATCTTCAGCCGTGTCCCCTCCTGGCCCTCATGGCTATGGCGGTCGATGTACTGCGACTTGCGCGTCATCGCCAGGAAGGAATGCGGCATGGTGAGATAGCCGCCCATGCACGTGGAGTAGATGCGCGTCGAGAGCGTCTGCAGGTCCTCTAGGGTGAGCGCCACCGTCCACAGGAAGAAGTCGGCGTCGGCCCGCGTCCCGGTCACCACGTAGGGACGGATCATCATCCGGTCGGAAAGCTCGCCGACCACTGCGGCGACCTCGCGCTTGCCCTGGGCCTTCGATTCGGCGTCCAAACGCCGCCACTCCGGCGACACCTGGTAGAAGGTGTACTTCACGAATTGGCGTCCGTCTTCAGCCGTCAAGCCAGTCCCCCAAGGTCCTGCGATAGAGCCGCACCATGCTAGCAACGGCTTCAGGGAGCGTCAACGAACCACGGCGCCGTAGTACGCTATGCGGCAAGCAGAACGGCGAAGGAGGCGCGCTTGCGCTATAGAAGGGCGTTGGTGACCGGCGGAGCCGGCTTCATCGGCTCGCACATGGTGGAACGGCTGCTCGGCGACGGGGTAGAGGTATCGAGCGTCGACGACCTCTCCACGGGGCGAAAGGCCAACATGCTCCCCGGCGCGGTCTATCACGAGATGGACCTGCGGTCGGACGGCCTGGCCGCCCTGATTGCCGCCGAGCGCCCCGGGGTCGTCTTCCACATGGCGGCGCAGTCGAGCGTGGCCCGCTCCATGCGCGACCCCGGTAAGGACGCGGCGATCAACGTCGGCGGCTCGATCAACCTTCTGGAAGCGTGCCGGCTCGCGGGCGTCGATTGGCTGGTCTACAGTTCGACCGGCGGCGCGCTGTACGGCGAACCCGAGCGCCTCCCTTGCGACGAGGAACACCCGGTACGGCCCCTCTCTCCCTACGGCGCGAGCAAGTACGCCTTCGAGACGTACCTGGAATGCTACCGGCAGGTCTACGGCCTCAAGAGCTCGGTGCTCCGCTACGGCAACGTCTACGGCCCCCGCCAAGACCCGCACGGCGAGGCCGGCGTCGTCGCCATCTTCACCCTCAAGCTGCTGGCAGGAGAGCGCCCCGTCATCTTCGGCGACGGCCTCCAAGAGCGCGACTTCGTCTACGTGAGCGACGTCATCGAGGCCAACATCGCCGCCGTTGAGCGAGAGGCGCAGGACACGTTCAACATCGGCGCGGGTGCGCCCACCAACGTCAACGCCATCTACGAGCGCCTCGCCCGCCTGACCGGGTTCGACGGCCCCGCCGCATACGAGGCTGCCCGCCCCGGCGACGTCTACAAGATCTACCTCGACGCCTCCAAGGCGCGGCGCAACCTCGGTTGGTCGGCGGCAACGGAGCTCGACGAAGGGCTGCGTCGCGTCGTCGAGCATGCCCGTTCCGAGGAGGCTGGTGGGTAGCAGTTAAGGCCGCCGCCCGGCGCGCCCACCTGGGAGCGCGCCGGACGGAGCACGGGAGAGGCGGGAGAAGAAACGCCTACGACATACTCCAAGAGGCCAGCGGCGTGACACCCGAGATGCGCCAGTAGAGGTCGCCGCTGGTCTCGAGGTGGACCTCGTTCTGTTCGTGCACTCCGTTGGGGTGCTCGACCTGGACCACGATCGACGCGCTGTGGCAGCCGATGGCCGGAACCTCGGAGCTCACCAGATCAATCGCCTTGCCAAGATCGGCGCTGGCGACAGGCAGATAGTCCTCGGTCACGACCGTCTCCAGGCCCTCGGTGGAGTTCTCTCGGAGGAAGCGCAGATACTCCCGCACTGTGCTCTCGATAACTTCGGGGCGCTGGATTACCTGCGCCGCCGACCCACCGATGCCGCCCAAGTCCGAGCGCTCGCTCGAAATCTCGACCTCACCCCGGACCAGTAACGAAAAGATGTCGCCGCCGCGGTGCGTCACGCAGATGACCTCTTGGCCGTGCTCGCGCAGGGCGCTGCGAAGCGCCAGCGCCACGTCAAGCGAGGAGACGCCGCTCGCCAGCTCGACGTCAATTCTTGCCGGCTGTTCCAGCACAATCACCCCGTCGGTTGTGGCCTGACCTTGCAGACCGATCGCATAAATGTCGTCCACGGCGACGGCGGCCGATGACGAAGATGAACAGGCACTGACGATCAAGGCCCCCAGCAGGCCCAGCGTGGCAATGCCCAGAAAACGGCGTTTCACGGCGACACCTCCTCACCCACATAAGATTATACCAAGTATTAAACCAAGTTCAAGAACCAGGATACCTCGGCGGTTGCGAGGCTCATCCGCGGACCCTAGAATCCGTGTCCGCGGGAGGCGGCGCGTGATCGTTACCAAACGGCTTCGGTTGGAGACCCAAGGCGGCGGGCAGGTCATCCCGCTCAACGGCGCGGTCGTCGACGAGGCGCGCGGCGTTGGCGTCTCCGAAGGTGTCCTCACCGTCTTCGTGCAGGGCACGACGGCCGGCGTCGCCATCATGGAATACGAGCCCGGCCTCGTGCTCGACCTCGAAACGGCGATGGAGCGGCTCTGCCCCAGAGGTATTGAGTACAAGCACGACACGCTCAACGCCGACGACAACGGCCACTCCCACACCCGCGCCACGCTCATCGGGCCCTCGCTCGTGGTGCCCATCGCCGGCCACAAACCGCTCCTCGGCGTCTGGCAGGAGATCGTGCTGATCGACTTCGACTCCCGCCCCCGCACACGCGACCTCGTCCTTCAGTTCATGGGCGAATAGAGAAACGCCCTCCGCCGGTCGGTCTTAACTTCTTCTCCCAAGGGGAGAAGATTGAGATGAGGGGCCCCCGCCAACCTCCAACGGCCGACGAGGTCCGCCTCCTAGTCCCGTAGGGGCGATTCGCGAATCGCCCGTTCCTACTGAACGACCCGCGGCGGGACTCCTCGAGACCACATTTGCAGGGGAGAGACCGTCAGGGTTTTTCAGCCTGACTCCGGTCCGCCCGGGGGCGGCGCGATCTCGACGGGCAGCGGCGTCGAGCCCACCGGCTCGCCGTCGACGAGGATGTTGAACTCGTAGACGCCGGCCCCCGCGATACGCAGGGGCACCTCGAAGATCGTGAAGAAGGTCGGCGAGTCCTCGTCCCAGTCGATCTCCAGCGGGGGCAACGTGGTCGAGACCTCGCCGCGCGGGTCGCGGACGGCAACCCAGACCTTGTGGCGGCCGACGGCGCCGTCGATCAGGCTGACCACGAGCGTTAGGGGCACGACGGGCAGCTCGCCGTCGTCATCGGGCGGCTGCACCGGCGCCACGAGCTTATGGCAAACGCCGATCAGGTTGGTGACACCGAACCAGTGGCCGTCCTGAAACTCATGGCAGACCACTGCGTACTGGATACGCATGCGGCCCAGTCTAGGCCGCCCCGTCAAACAACCGGCCGGTTTGACACCACTCCTCCGTCCTTCCTAGAATCGCGTCGCCCTGCACCCTCAGAACACCAGGAGAAACCCCATGGCCCTGCAGAAGGACTACCCCGTCAAGGTCGGCAGCATGCTCTTCACAATGGTGGACCCCCACGAGGGCCACGAGCAGGCGTATAACCGCTGGTACGAGCGGGACCACTTCTACGCCGGCTGCATGATCGGCCCCTGGCTCTTCGCCGGCGCGCGGTGGGTCGCCCCGAACTTCCTGAAGGACCTGCGCTTCCCCGAGCCGGCGCGCATCGCCGCGCCCACGGTGCGGGCCGGCTCCTATGTCTCGACCTACTGGATCCTCAAGGACCACCATCAGGAGCACGTCGATTGGGCCAGCCCGCAGGTGCACTGGCTCTACAGCAACGACCGCGGGTTCGCCGAGCGCACCCACGTCCACACCTACCTCTACACCTACGACTGGACGGAGTACCGCGACGACGACCCTGTCCCCGTCGAGCTCGCCTTCCACCACCGCTACGACGGCATGGTTTCCCTGGCCATCGAGCGCGAGCCCGGCGTCGACGCGGACGCGTTCGACGAATGGCTCAAGAGCGGGCCGCTGCCCAAACTCTTCGAAGGCTCATCGGTGGCGAGCTGCGCCTCCTGGTCCCCCATTGCCCGCGAGGGGGCGAACTCGCCGATGACGATCCCCAACAACGTCCCCGACGCCGACCGCTTCCGGATGCACATGTACTTCCTGGAAAGCGACCCCCGCGAGGTCTGGGACCGCTTCATCAAGCTGAGCGCGGAGATCGACGAGTCGGGGAAGGGGAAGGTCGTCTTCGCCTCTCCCTGGCTGCCCACCGACGTCGGCACCCACAAGTACACCGACAAACTCTGGTAAGGCCATCCCGGGCCGGCACGCCTTCGGGTGGAGCGAGGCGGTCCTAACCTCTTCTCCCAAGGGGAGAAGATTGAGATGAGGGGGCCCGGCCAACCGCCAACGACCATCGAAGCCCGCCAACGCTTCGTCGGTCGGACCCTCCCTTCACCAAAGGGTGACTCGTCGGAGACGTGGCCATCCGGCGCTACTGCAGGCGTATAAGCGTCTGCGTCTCGGAGACGCAGAGGTCGCCGCGCTGGTTGACGAAGCGCCACTCGGTGATGATGAAGACCATCGGGCCGCGGCTGCCCTGTTTCTCGTAGATGTCGGTGACGGTCTCGTTGAGGGAGATCGTGTCGCCGGGGCGGATGGGCTCGCCCCACTCGATGCGGCGTCCCGCGGCGACGGCGCCGGGAAAGCCGGGGACGGGCACCTCCATGCGTACGCCCATCTTCTTGCCGAGCCCGCTGTGCTCGAGGTCTTCCAGCGGCTCTTCTTCGAGCTGGAGGGCGCAGTAGAAGGAGGGTGGCGCGACGATGCCCTCATAGCGCGTGCCCTTGGCGTACTCCTCGTCGTAGTAGAGGGGATTGTCGTCGCCGATGGCGAGGGCGAAGCGGCGGATGTCGCGCTTCGTCACCTCGACCGACCGTGTGGGGCCGGTCCTGCCGATGTAGGCGCGGGCTTCTGGGATGATGTAGGTTGACTCGAAGGTCATAAGGGTTCCCGGCCGCGAGCGGCGGCGCGGGGATTCTAGCAGCGGCGCTTCTTGGTTGTCACCTGTGGTGCTTCCCTCAGACTTTGGCGCGCCCTCCCTAGTCCCTCCCATAAAGGGAGGGGGGTTTAAGGTGGCGGCCCACGGGGAGGGAGGAGCGTTGCCTTGGGTTGACATGGGCGAGGGGCCGTCCGTAGCATCCGAGCCGGGGGAGCCGCGAACAGCCGGCGCCCACGCAGGAGGCGGAGCGATGAGGGACGGCGTCAGGATTCTCGACTGCGACCGCCATGTCATGGAGCCGGGGGACCTCTGGGACAACTACCTGGAGCCCGCCTACCGGCACCACAACGTCAAGATGCCGGGATGGTTCACCTTCGGCACCACGATCGACTCCGTCCGGTCCAGCCACGTGGGCACGGCGGGCATCACGCCGCCCGACAGCGGCGGCCCGCAGACGCCCCACGTGGGCATGGACCGCAACCCCATGTGGCGCAGCAAGTTCAAGCATTCCCTCTTCCGCAAGTTCGACAGCGTCGCCTACATCGAGGACATGGAACGCGAGGACGTGGACATGGCGGTGCTGTTCACCAGCATCGGCCTCTACGCCACCTACCGCGACGACATCGACCCCGGCCTCGCCGCCGCGATGTGCCGGGCGTACAACAATTGGCTGCACGACTACTGTGCCGAAGACCCGGCGCGGATGAAGGGCGTGTGTCTGCTGCCGTTCCAGGACGTCGACCTGACGCTCCAAGAGCTCACCCGCGCGGTCAAGGACCTCGACATGGTGGGCATTTTCTGGCGGCCCAACCCCGTCCTGGGGCGGCGCGTCTCGCACACCGACTACGACCCGCTCTTCGCCCTCTGCGAGGAGCTCGACGTGCCCATGTGCTCCCACGAGGGACAGCAGGAGCTCCTGCCCTACTTCGCCCGCAAGCGCAACGGCAACCAGTTCACCCGGCATGCCACGAGCCACCCCATGGAGCAGATGGGCTCCTTCCTCGCTCTGGCCTCCGACGGAGTCTTCGACCGCTTCCCCAAGTTCCGCGCCGCGTTCCTCGAATCGGGCAGCGGCTGGCTCCCCTACTGGCTGGAACGGCTCGACGTGATGTACGACAACCCCATCTTCCGCGACGGCTACGAGGGCAAGGAACGTCCCTCGGACTACTTCCACATGGGCCGGTGCTACCTGTCGTGCGAGTCCCGCGAGGAGACGATCCCAATGCTGGCCCGGCTGGTGGGCGAGGACTGCCTCATGTGGGCGTCGGACTATCCCCATCCCGACGACATGGAGAGTTTCCCCAACACGGTGGGCGGCCTGTTCGAGAATGAGCAGATCACGCCCGAGTTCCGCCGGAAGGTCCTGTGGGACAACCCCGTCCGCTTCTACAAGCTGTACGACTAGAAGACCGCTACGCAGAGGGAGGGGCGCCTTTCAGGCGCCCGCACGCCTGCGGCGCGCGCCCTCTCTCTCATCTCCCCCAGAGGGGGAGAGGCCGGAGGGACGGGCGATTCGCGAGTCGCCCCTACAGGGGAGGGGGAAGACCCCGCCCGCACCCCTGGGCGACCACAAGGGTCGCCCCTACATGGGTGATCACCGGCGTCGTCGCGGGTTGTGTAAAGGTCTCCTGAGGGGGAAGGGGCCAGAGCTGGAGGGCTAGGGTATGAAACTGGAAGGCCGCGTGGCGCTTGTCACCGGCGGCGGCGTGGGGATCGGACGGGGCATCGCGCTTGAGATGGCGCGCGAAGGCGCCGGCGTCGCCGTCGTCGACATCGACCCCGCCCGCGCCAAGGACGCCGCGGCGGCGGTGCGGGAGACCGGCGCGAAGGCCGCCGCCATCGAAGCCGACGTGTCGCAACGCGCCGACGTCGCCCGCATGGTCCGCGAGACCGTCAGCGAGCTCGGCGGCCTCGACATCCTGGTCAACAACGCCGGCGTGTCGCGGGGCATGGACTTCCTCGACCTCACCGACGAGGCGTGGGACTTCGTCATGGACACCAACCTCAAGTCGGCCTTCATGGGCACGCAGGAAGCGGCGCGCTACTGGGTTGAGCAGGCGCGCGGCGGCGTGGTGCTCAACATCAGCTCGGTCGACGACACGATGCCCTACCCACACAACGCCCACTACAACGCGTCGAAGGCCGGCCTGAAGATGCTCACACAGTCGAACGCCTTGGCGCTGGCGGAGCACCGCATCCGCGTCAACTGCATCGGCCCCGGCATCTGCGAGACGGAGCTGACCCGCCACCTGACCGAGAGCCCGCTCTGGGAGGAGGGCATCCCGGTCAAGATTCCTTGGGGCCGGGTCGGGCAGCCCGCCGACATCGGGAAGGCGGCGGTCTTCCTCGCCTCCGACGACGCCGACTTCATCACGGGGGTCACGCTCTACGTCGACGGCGGCCACATCATCGCCGCCCACGAGCAGATCATGAAGCAGTACCGACCCGCGAGAAGGGACGATTGATGATCTACGAGCTGCGGACCTACGACGCCCACCCCGGCAAGCTCGACGCCTTAAGCCGGCGGTTCGCCGACCACACCCTCGCACTCTTCGAGCGGCACGGCATCAAGTCGGTGGGCTACTGGACGGACGCCAAGGACGACGGCAGCAACCGCCTTACCTACCTCCTCGCGTTCGACAGCGAAAAGCACTACAAGGCCGCGTGGGCGTCCTTCATCGCCGACCCCGACTGGAAAGCGGTCCGCGAAAAGACCGAGGCCGACGGCCCGCTCGTCGAGACGATCGGCTCGGCGCTGCTGCGCCCCACCGACTACTCGCCGCTAAGCTAGCGGCGGCTAGCCCATCCCCCACGTCTCGCCGAACTGCACGGCGTAGAGAATCTGGCCGGTCATCACGTCCGGGGTGACGTTGGCGAGGTAGAGCAGCGACGGGCCGACGCGCTCCGGGGTGCACGGGTCGCGGGGAAACTCGCCCACGAAATCGTAGTCGTCGGCGTTGGTTTCGATGCCGCCCTCGGTGAGGATCATGCCGGGGGCGAGGGCGTTGACGGCAATCCCGTGCTCGGCCATCTCGCGGGCCAGAATCTGGGTCAGGCGGTTCAGCCCATGCTTGGTCGTGGTGTAGCAGATGATTCCCTGCGCCGACTTGAGCCTGCCGCTCGCGGTGGGGTCCGGCGAGCCGGTCGTTATGTTGATTACCGAGCCGGAGCCCCGCTCAATCATGTGGGGCAGGGTGTGCTTGGCGCAGAGATAGGGGCCGAGCATGTTGACGCGGAAGACAGCCTCGTACATCTCCGGCGTGACCTCGAGCGTGTTGAAGCGGGGAAAGATGCCGGCGTTGCTCACCATGACGTCGATGCGGCCGAAATGGTCGAGGGCGGCCTGCGCCATGGCACGGACGTCGTCCTCGTTCCCCACGTCGCAGCGCACGGCAATCGCGGTGCCACCGGCCTCTTCGATGGAGGCAACGGTCTCCTGCAGGCTGCCGGGGAGGAGGCCGGCCAACTGGCGCGCGCCCTTGCCCGCGTGCATCTCGCCGGGGAGGTGCATCGGTGCGTCGGTGAGGGCGGCGGGTTTGTCGGTGCGAGCCGCTACGACGACGCTCGCTCCCGCCATCGCCAGGGCCTGCGCGTAGGCGCGTCCCGTGCCGCGGCTCGCCCCAGTGACGATCGCGACCTTGCCTTCCATGCTCCGCTCAATTGCCATCGCGCCACCTCCGATCTCGGTGTTTACTCGCGGCCCCACGTTTCGCCGAACTGCACGGCGAAGAGTATCTCACCGGTCATCACGTCCGGCGTCACTTGAGCGAGGTAGACGACCGGCGGCCCGACGAACTCCGGCGTGCACGGGCCGCGAGCGTACTCGTTGAAGTCGAAGTCGTCGCCAAGCGTCTCGACGTCGCCCTCGGTCAAGATCATGCCGGGGGCGAGCGCGTTGACCGCCACGCCGTGCGGCGCCATCTCGCGGGCGAGCGTCTGCGTCAGGGAGTCGAGGCCCGCCTTGGCCGTCGCGTAGCAGAGGATGCCCTGCGCCGACTTGAGGTTCGCGGTCTCCTCAGGGTCCGGCGATCCCGTCGTTATGTTGATCACCGAGCCCGATCCTCTTTCGATCATGTGGGGTAGGACGTGCTTGGCGCAGAGGTACGGGCCGACTAAGTTCACGCGCAGGACGGCTTCGTACACCTCCGGCGTGACTTCCAGCGAGTTGAGGCGTGGGAAGACGCCGGCGTTGTTCACCAGGACGTCGATGCGGCCGAACCGGTCGAGCGCTGCCTGGGCCATGGCGCGGAGGTCGTCCTCGTTCCCCACGTCGCAACGCACCGCCAGCGCGGTCCCACCGGCCGCCTCGATGGAAGAGACGGTCTCCTGGAGGCTGCCGGGCAGGAGGCCCGCCAACTGCCGCGCTCCGCGTCCGGCGTGCATCTCGCCCGGGAGGTGCATCGGGGCGTCGCTGAGGGCGGCGGGCCTGTCGGTGCGGGCCGCGGCGACCACGTTGGCTCCCGCCATCGCCAGAGCCTGGGCATAGGCGCGGCCAGTGCCGCGGCTCGCGCCAGTGACGATGGCCACCTTGCCTTCCAGACTCCGCTCGCTTCCTATAGCCCCGCTCCTCCCGTAGAGGCGCCTCTTGTGGGCGCCCGTCCGTTCCGGGCCTCTTCTCCCCAGACGGCAGACCTCGCATCCTTCGCCTACACTTGCAGGCGCGACAAGCCAAGCGCCTCTGCCCGGTGGCGGCGATTATAGTCCTGGGTGCGGGCGCTACGGAGTTGGGAGGCAGACCGGAATGCCGAAGGTCGCGCTGGTTACCGGAGCGAGCCGGGGGATCGGGAAGGTGATCGCGGCGCACCTCGCGCTGCGGGGCCTCGACGTCGCCGTCGCCGCCCGCTCCGTCTCCGAGCGCGACGTGACGCCTTATCCGGGCACCATCCACGCGACCGCGGCGTTGGTGGAGTCGCTAGGCGCGCGGGCGCTGCCGCTCCGCTGCGACATCGGCGTCGAGGGGGAGATCGAGGCGTCCGTCGAGCGGGCCCTCGACCGCTTCGGACGGGTCGACGTGCTGGTGAACAACGCGCGGTACGAGGGCCCGGCGATGTGGGACGACTTCACCGCCAGCTCGTGGGAGGAGATCGGCAAGCTGCTCGATTGCAACGTCCGCGCGCCGTTGTATTTCATGCACTTGCTTGCGCCGTCCATGCGGGCGCAGGGCGGCGGGGTGGTGATCAACATCACGACGACGATGGAGTACCACCTCGCCCCCGCCTACCGGCCGGGAAAGGGCGCGACGACGTCGCTCTATCCTTCAACCAAGGCCCACCTCAACTGGGCGACGATGATGCTGGCGCGCGAGCTGCGCGGTGACAAGATCGCGGTGATCGGCATGCATCCGGGGAGCGTGCTGACGGAGCGCGTGACGACGCAGTCCATGGGCTCCTTCGACCCGCGAAAGCGGTACACGGCGCACGTCCCCGGCGTCATCGCGGCCCACCTTGCCACGCTCGACGATCCCATGCCGCACAGCGGACAGATCCTCGACGACCCGCTCGGCTTTGTCGGGGAGCACGGCCTGATGGCGGAGGCGGACATCACCTACCCCTACCGGGAAGACGCCGCGGGCAAGGCCGAGGTCTACGACCCCTTCGCCGAGGCGTACTGGCGCCGGGTCGTGGCGCAACGCCGCTAGCGGTCTCAGCAGCCCCAGGTTCGCGCCACAGGGTCTCTCGAAGCGTTCGCGAACTCCGACTCGTGAATTTACGTTCCCTTAACGCCGGATTAACGCGGCGTTAAGGGCAGCATGGTTTCCTTCCTGAACAACGGAGGCGAAATTTCCTGCATAAGGAGCGCCCGCCATCGAAATCGACCTGCATTCGCACGCCATACCGTCCAAGACCATGGAGTTCTCCCACGAGAACTTCGTGGACACCGTCCGGCACGCCATCCGCCTCGGACTCGGCGGCTACGCGCTCACCGAGCACTTTCACGCGACCCACTACTGGGACGCGATGCACGAGCTCGCGGAGCGCTACCCCTATGAGAACGGCGCGCTCCGGGTCGCGCCGGGCTTCAACATCCTGACCGGCGCGGAAATCGACATCGCGGAGGGCGGCCACATCGTCACCCTGGGCCGTCTCGATGCGCTGGAGTGGTTGTATGACCTGTTCGGCGACGGGTTCCCGTTCAGGAAATTCCCCACGTTCGACGAGCTCGTCACCGCGGGCCGTCAGGCCGATGTCATCTTCATCGCCGCGCACCCCACAAGGGAGCAGAAGTACCTGGCGAAGCTCGGCAACGAGCTTGCCCGCCTCGACGCCCTCGAGGTTAGCGGGAAGGACCTGTGCACCTCGCCGGTCGACCGCATCGTCGGCGGCATGGCGGCGGAGCTGGACGTGGCCGTCGTGGGCAGCAGCGACGCCCACGTGTGGGCCCAGATCGGGGCGCAGGCGACGATCGTCGACCTCGACGAGCTCACGCTGGAGGGTCTGCGCGACACGCTGGCGAAGCAGCACACGGCGCACCGCGCCTTGCCGCACCTCGTGCACATCGTCGAAGTCGCCAAGAACCACAAGCGCGTGCTCAAGCAGGCGGCCGCGGCGATCCAAGACGCCGTCCCACGCCGGCTGGCGGTCGCGGCTTGATCTCGAAGGTGAAACGCGGCGCGGGCGAGGAGCACGCCCTGGTCACCCGCGGGGAGGCGGCGAAGCGCGTCAGCACGATCGCCCTCGGCCTGACCGCGGGCAGCATTGAGGTTGGCTACGGTGATGCGATTGCCGATCTCAATCCGGGCTCACCCCTCCGGCTCCGCATCCGGGGAGAAGAAAGCAAGGGCGAGGGCCGCTTGGTTATCGAGATGGTCTGGACGCCGCCCCTAAAGATCACGGGAGCGGAGTAAGGGGGCAACCGTTGGAAGAAGAGAGCCGCAAGAAGAACAGCTTCGAATACTCGGCGGAGATCGATACCGCGCAGGCGGCGGGATACCTGGAGGCTCTGGCCGCGCGCCTTCGAGAAGGGCGCGTCGAGCGCGCCGCCGGCGGTGAATCGATTCAGATCGAGGCGCCCGGCCACGTCAAGATCGGGGTGAGCGCCGAGGTGAAGGCAGAGAAGGGCAAGGGAGAGATTGAGGTCTCGCTCTCCTGGAAGCAGCCCGAGACAGCGCCGGCGCCGATGCGGATCGGGGCCGGCGGCAGTCCGCCCGCCATGGAATAGGGGGCGGCGAGCGCGATTCCCAGGGGTGGCCTTCTTTGGCTTGACCCCTGACCGGCTAGGGGGTCCTATCGCAGTCAAGTTGACAGCTGCGAGCGGCGCGGCGCGTCCGCGGCGCGGTAGACGACGGTACGACGCCGACCC
>DAOUKZ010000012.1:0-5364 GCA_034420775.1 Dehalococcoidia bacterium | reverse complement strand
CGGGTGGCGCGCCTCTTCGAGGTCACGCTCCGCTACGAGCTCGACTTCTTCGACATGGGCTACGCCGATGCGCGCTAGTACGGGCTCATGCCCATGTCTTTGAGTGCGTTGTTGATGGCGTAGTCGGCCCGCTTGCGCATCGTCTCCGCGCCCGGCAGGTCGTCGAGCGGGGAGTCGGGATGATCGATCTTGCGAGTGAACATCGTGGGGAGCTGATCGAAGCGCGCCTCGGTCTCCGTTGCCCCGCACGTGGGGCAGACCATCGGCGAGTCGTCCCGAATGCTGCGCCGCAACTCGAAGTTCTCGTCGCAGGGGATACAGTGCCTGGGGTAGGTCGGCATCTCGTTCGCCTCGCTTCAAGCCCGCCGTCGGCCTCGATCAGGCCCATTATAGCAAGGGGGCGGGAACGGACGGGAAGGGGATCCCCCTACACGACCTGCAGCACGATCTTCCCGAAGTTGGCGTTGCTCTCCATGTAGCGGTGGGCCGCGGCCACCTCGTCGAGCGAAAAGACGCGGTCGACGACGGGCCGGAGCCGTCCCTCGTGGAACAGCGGCAGCACGTGGCGCTTGAATTGGTCAGTGATGCGGGCCTTCTCCGAGGGGGCGCGCATCCGCAGCACCGTGCCGAAGACGCTGAGCCGCTTCGGCATGAGCGCCGCGATGTTGGCCTCGAGGCGGCCTCCCCCCATCGTGCCCACGAGCACCATGCGTCCGCGAATGGCGAGCGAGGCGATGTTGTCGTTCCAGTAGGGTGCGCCGACGACGTCGAGGATGACGTCCACGCCCCAGCCGCCGGTCTCGCGCTTCACGACATCGGCGAAGCTCTCGGTGCGGTAGTTGACCCCGACGTCGAGGCCGAGCCCCTTCGCCTTCTCCAACTTCTCGTCGGAGCTTGCCGTGCCGAAGACCGACGCCCCCGCCGCCTTGGCGAGTTGGGCCGCGGCCACCCCGACGCCGCTCCCTGCGGCGTGAATCAGCGCGCGCTCGCCCATCGTCAGGTCGCACCAGTTGAACAGCGCGTCATAGGCCGTGAAGAAGACCTCAGGGATCGACGCCGCATCGGTGTAGCTCATACCCTCGGGGATCCGCGCCGCCATCGCCTGGTCGATCGCGACGTACTCCGCGTAGCCCCCGCCGCCAAGCAGCGCGCAGACCCGGTCGCCGACTGCCACCTGGCTTACGCGTGACCCGACGGCGACGACCTCGCCGGCCATCTCCAGGCCGGGCACGTCGGAACGAACGCCCGGGGGCGCCGGGTAGCCTCCCCGGCGTTGACTCAGATCCGCGCGGTCCAGCGCCGCGGCATGACTCTTGACCAACGCCTCTTCGGGGCCCGGCTCCGGCGTCTCGATCTCCTGGACCTTCAGGACTTCCGGCCCACCGGGCTCGGTGACAACGGCGGCGCGCATCGCTTACCGCCCCGGCACGCCGGCGGCGGCCAGCTTCACGGCGTGCACGTTCGACGACGCGGTAATGAACAGGGTGTGATCGCCTTCGCCGCCGAAGGAGCAGTTGGCCGCGGTCTCCGGCGTGAGGATCTTGCCAAGGCGTTTCCCCTTGGGCGAAAAGACGTGCAGACCGTCTTTGGCGGTCGAGTAGAGACGGCCCTCGGTATCGACGCGCATGCCGTCGGGGAAGCCGGGGTCGATCTCGCAGAAGACCTCCCCGCCTTCGAGTCTGACGCCGTCGACGACGCTGAAGACGCGGACGTGGAACCGGGCGGAGTCGGCGATGTACAGCAGGCTCTCGTCGGGCGAGAAGCAGAGCCCGTTGGGCCGGTCGAGGTCGCCGGTGACTGGGGTCAGAGAGCCGTCTGCGGGGTCGAAGCGGAAGACGTAGGACAGCGGCAGCTCCTGCTCTTCAGGCGTCACCATGTAGGGCGGGTCGGTGAACCAGATCGCGCCATCGGACTTCACCACGAGGTCGTTTGGCGAACTCAGGTGCATCCCTTCGTAGTGATCGGCGAGGATGGTCACCGAGCCGTCATGCTCGGTGCGCTGGAGGTTGCGGCTGACGTGGCCGGCGGTGACGAGCCGCCCCTCAAGGTCGCGGGTATTCCCGTTGACATGGCCCGTCGGCTCGCGGAAGACGGACAGGCCGTCCTCAGCCGACCAACGGTGCAGCCGGTCCTTGCGCAGGTCACTGAAGATGAGATGGTCGCCCATCCACACCGGCCCCTCGGTGAAGCCGAAGCCACCGGCGATCGTCTCGACTTTGGAATCGGGCGCGAGTATCGCTCGGAACTCTTCGGACTCGATGACGAAATCGCCCTCAGTCACGGCACCGCCTCCAGGGTGGGACTCGAAGCGCGGGCACCGTAGCACGCGCCCTTTGGGCCGTCAAACAGGAGGCCGGAGGCGACCGCCGTGCTAGAATCGTCCCGCGCCTCCTACGGGCGCCGAGGTGGGTCGATGCCGGTGTACGAGTACGGGTGCCGGAGCTGCGGACGCCGGACGTCGCTGTTCGTGCGGACGATCAGCGAGCCGGCGAACCCGGCCTGCGAGCACTGCTCGTCGACGGAGACCACACGGGTGATCTCGCGCTTCGCCGTCGCTAAGAGCATGGCCTCGGTGTGGGAAGACTCCGGCCCCCCCTCGGCGCTAGGCGGCGACGACTACTACAAGGACCCGCGCAACATCGGGCGGTGGACGGAGCAGCGACTCGAACAGCTTGGCGTCGACATGCCCAGCGAGGCGCGGGAGATGATCGACGCCGCCCGCGACGGCACGATGCCCTCGCCCATTGACGAGCTGTAGCCCGCGCGCCACGCTGAACTTCCCTTGAACGACCTGCCGACGGCAAACCTCGACCAGATCGCCGACCGCATCCGCGGCGAGTTGACGCAGAAGCACGCGGCCCGCGAGTCCGCCTACACACTTTCGCGCACCGTGGTGCGCAGCTCGGCGAACGCAATCCGGGCGGTGCACCGCCATGAGTTCGAGACGGCGCGCGATCTCCTCGACGAGGCGGGCGCCCAACTTCGCGAGATCGGGACGGCGACCGCCGACCACCCCGACCTGGGCTACACCGGCTACGTCGAGACCGCGCAGAAGGAGTTCGCCGAGGCGAACGTCACCCTGGCCGTCGCGTCGGGGAACCCGCTTCCCGGGCCCGAGGAGTTGGGAGTCGCCTACGCCCCCTACCTCAACGGGCTCGGCGAGGGCGCCAGCGAGATGCGCCGGCACCTCCTCGACGCGCTCCGCCGCGGCGACGTCTCGCGGTGCGAAGGCCTGCTGGCGTCGATGGACGACATCTACAACGTCCTCGTCACCATGGACTTCCCCGACGCGCTCACCGGCAACCTGCGCCGGACGACGGACATGCTGCGCGGCGTCCTCGAACGCACCCGCGGCGACCTCACCCTCGCCATCGGCCAGCGCCGCCTCGAAGACAAGCTGTCGCAAGTCCAGCAGCGCCTCGACCCCGAAGCCTAAGGGCGCAATCCCGCCCCGGCGAAGGCCCTGTCTCCTGCGCGTCCGCAGGGCAATTCAGGCCAACTCCGGCGCCCGCCCCGGCGAAGGCCCTGTCTCCCGCGCGTCCGCGGGGCATTGGGCCGACTCCGGCGCCCGCCGGGGCCGTAGGGCTCATCTCCTGCGCGTCCGCAGGGTGTCGCTACGGCACCCCGGCCAAGAACGTACGTTCTGACATGATGATAGCCGTGCGTGGGAGGCGTGTCAAGCGGGCGGTGGCGCGCCGGCGCGGGCTGTGGCTTGCTACCAAGAACCGCGCGGGCGCGGGCGGCAAGATTGGAGCACGGTTAGAAGGGCATCGCGACGTCGTAGATTCGGGGCAGCCGGAATTGCGACGAACGTAGCGGGTATGGCGGGGCGCTTGGGAGGATTTGAGGCTAGGGGCCGGCAGGATGACTGCGTTTGAGACCATCCCAAGCCCCTGATGTACTCGACGAGACCCCAGATCACGAGGACCGGCCTGCTATGCCTATAACTCTTCCCTCTTAGAGTAGTGATGAAGGTACGATAAGGAACGGGCCGATACGGCAGGCCCACCGTTTGGAAGGGCCTTACCGAACTATGCCTATGACCGACAAACTGGGACTGTTGGTGGCAATTGTCCTCTCGATATTCATTGCATTGGTCATCGTATGGTTGTTTGCGGGTGGATCCGATCCGAAGGAACCACCCGCCACCGGGCCGTTGGCCACGGCGACGCCAACATCACCGTTTGCGCTGAGTCCAACGCTCACACCGACCTCCCTGCCAAGAGTCACGCCAGCCGCTCCAGCCGTGCCGACACTCGCACCAGTGGTAACCCCATCCCTCGAACCTATAGCCCCAGGGCCCGACCCATTCGCCGCTATCAGTAGTGGTTGGACCCACACTTGCGCGCTCCGTCATGACAATACGCTCGCTTGCTGGGGACTGAACGCCGACGGCCAAGCCGTGCCACCCGGCGGGCGCTTCACCACTCTCACCACCGGAGGGCGGCATGCATGCGCGCTCCGCGAGGGCGGCACGGCCGTTTGCTGGGGCGCAAACGACTACGGCCAGGCATCCACCCCGCCTGATGAACGGTTCGCTGTCATCAGCAGTGGCGGCGACCACACCTGCGCGCTGCGCGAAGACGGCACTCCCGTTTGCTGGGGCTATGACGATGACGGCCAGGCTTCTCCCCCGCCTAGCGGCCAGTTCACCGCCATCACCAGCGGGTGGAACCACACGTGCGCTGTCCGCCGGGACGGTATGCCCATCTGCTGGGGGCGCAACGACAACGGTCAGGCACTGCCGCCGCTCGGAGAGCGGGTCACCGCCATCGTCAGCGGCGACTCCCACACGTGCAGCCTCCGTGAGGACGGTTCTCCAGTCTGCTGGGGCAACGATGACTTCGGCCAAGCGTCACCGCCGGCCGACGAGCATTTCATCGCCATCAGTGGCGTTGGATTCCACACATGCGGTCTCCGCAACGACGGCACCCCCGTCTGCTGGGGAGCCGACCGCTCCGGTCAAGCATCGCCGCCGGATGGGCAGAGATTCACCGCTATCAGCAGCAGTTGGTCGTACACATGCGGGCTCCGCAATGCGGGTGCCGTGGTCTGTTGGGGCGAACCTGATTTCGACCGAGAGTGGCCGCCACCTGCTAGGAAGTTCACCGCCATAAGCAGTGGCAAGAGCCACGCAGTCGGTTATGGTTCGGCCCACACGTGCGCGCTCCAGCGGGACGGCACCCCCATCTGTTGGGGATCGAACTACAGCGGCGAAGCATTGCCCCCACCCGGCGAGCGCCTAGTCTCCATTAGCAGCGGGGGGTTCCACACGTGCGGACTCCGTCAGGACGGAACCCCCGTGTGTTGGGGTTGGAGTTTTGGCTACGACTTCCCAAGCCAAGCAACCGGTGACCAGTTCAC
>DAOUKZ010000011.1:0-3973 GCA_034420775.1 Dehalococcoidia bacterium | reverse complement strand
GCTGGCCATGGCCTGCGACATCAGGATCGCAGCGGAACACGCCCGCTTCGGCCAGCCCGAGATCAACCTCGGCATCACGCCCGGCTGGGGCGGTACGCAACGCCTGACCCGGCTCATCGGTAAGACGCGCGCCCAACCCCTGCTCCTGACCGGCGACATGCTCGGGGCCCAGGACGCCCTGGCGTGGGGTCTCGTCAATGAAGTCGCCCCGGCCCAAGACCTCATGGGAAGAGCGGTCGAGACAGCGGCGAAGATTGCGGCGAAAGCGCCGCTCGCCGTGGCCGAGATCAAGGCGCGGGTCGTTGAGGGCGCGAAGCAGCCGCTCTCGGACGCCGTGATCGACGACCTCCGCGGCATGCTCCGCCTGCTGGCTACCGAGGATGGGAAGGAAGGTCTCGCTGCCTTCCTTGAGAAGCGGCCCCCCAGCTTCAAGGGCGAATAGCGAGCCGATGTTCCACGCCCACCGCTCCACCCGGGCGCCGGCGTCATGATCCTCGACGCCGTTTGGATCGCCGCCGGCCTCGTGCTCCTGATTCTTGGAGCGGAGATGCTCATCCGGGGCGCGTCCCGACTCGCCGCCGCCTTCAACGTCCCGCCCATCATCATCGGCCTCACGATCGTCTCGTTCGGGACGGGAGCGCCGGAGCTCGTGGTCGGGGTCAGCGCCGCCTTCGAGGATGCTCCGGGAATCGCCCTGGGCAACGTGGTGGGCAGCAACATCATCAACGTGCTCGCCGTCCTGGGGCTGAGCGCCGCGGTGGCCCCGCTTGTCGTCGCCAGCCGCTTGGTACGCTTGGACGTGCCGATCATGATCGGCGTCTCGGTCGTGCTGCTGCTCATGGCCCTCAACGAGCGCATCGGACGCGTCGAGGGTGCGGCGCTTGTGGTGGCCTTCCTCGCTTACGTCGTCTTCCTCTTCGCGCGGCGGCGATTCTTCCCTCAATCCGAAGCTACCGATGCGCCGGAGGCGCCGGAGGTACGGCGGACGCCGCTCGGACTTGCTAGAGACGCCGTCATCACCGCGGGCGGGGGCGTCATCCTCGCATTCGGCGCGAACCGGCTCGTAGACGGCGCGTCGAACGTCGCGGCGGAAATCGGCGTCAGCGAGATGGTCATCGGACTCACCATCGTCGCCATCGGCACATCGCTCCCGGAGCTGGTTACCTCCATCGTGGCGGCGATAAAGGGACAGCGCGACATCGCGGTGGGCAACGTGGTGGGCAGCAATATCTTCAACATCCTTGCAGTGGCGGGGTCGTCGGCGCTCGCCGGCGGCGGCCTTGCCGTCGAGCCCTCGGCGATCCACTTCGACATTCCCGTCATGCTTGCCGCGGCGGTGGCCTGCTTCCCCGTCTTCCTGACCGGCTACCGGATCGACCGCTGGGAGGGATGGCTCTTCGTCGGCTACTTCCTTGCTTTCATGATTTATGTGGTTCTCCGCGCCTCAGACCAGGACGCCGTGGGCCCATTCAGCCTCGCGATGGCGGCCTTCGTCTTCCCGCTCATTGGCGTGACGCTGATCGTGCTCGCGGGGCGCTTGGTGATGGGTCGGCGCGCCCAAGGCGCGAGCACGTCCAGCTCTGCCGACGATATGGAGAACTAAGACGTTCGTTGCGAGGGCGTTCACCCGCGCCCTACACTCAGTCTAGGAAGGGTGCGGTTGACAAAGCCCAAGCCTTTGAGTGAGGGGGTTCATCGCCAAGTGGACGAGGCCCAACGTGCCGAACTCGCCCGGCGGCTCAGCGGCGTCATGCGCCGCATCCACCGGCTCCCAAGCCGGCAGGTCCGCTCGGTGATGGAGATCGACGACCGCATGCGGCGCGGGATGCTTCAGGAGCAAGACCTCGATTTCCTGCGCTCGGTCGACGAGGAGCAACCGTAGGTGGAAATCATCGAGATTTCGATCCCGCAGTCGGTGAGTTACCGCGCTTCCGAGATCGTCGCCGACCTGCGGAACGCGGCGGAGGAGCTCTTCCACCCGATGACGGTGGTGGGCTATTGGGACGCCCCCACCGCCGACCATCTCTGCCCCATCGCGCAAATGCAGCTGGACTGCCCCCACGTAGAGGCGGCGGGCCCCGACGGCGCGCCCTGCGCTATCACGCTCGACGCCTACCGGGAATCCGTGGAGCGCGAGCGCTCCGGGGCCCTCGAGCTTCACTTCACGCACGCGGACGTGCGCGTCTTCCTCTCCTAAAGGCGGGAAGGCGGGCCTGGATCACGCGAGCCACGGTGAGCCGCCTCTGTGGTAAGGTTGGCGCCGAAGCCCGGCGCGGAGGACTGCATGAGCGAAGGGCTACTCGGAGGCCCTGCCGCCATCGACCGCGGCGCGCATCCGCGCCGGCGGCTCGTCAGCGACCGTCCCGGCGGCCACCCGCTATTCCGCAGCGCGCGTAGGGCAACGCCGTGACGACTCCCCTCGCTCCCAGGGCCACGCGGCGGCCGCGCGTGGTGATTCTGGGCGGCGGCTACGGCGGACTCTACGCCGCCCTCGAACTGTGGAAGGCGGTTCGCCGCGACAAGATCGACGTCACGCTGGTCGCCCGCGACAACTTCTTCCTGGTGCAGCCAATGCTGCCGGAGGCGGTGTCGGGGAATATCGAGGCGCCGCACATCGTGAAATCGCTGCGCCGTCTGCTCCCCGGCATTGACTTTCACCATGCCGAGATCGATTCCGTGGACCCAGAGGAGCGCGTGGTCCACGTCCGGCACCACGGGGCCACCGTGGAGCGCCGTATCGCCTACGACCACCTGCTCGTGGCCGTGGGCGACTCGACGGACCTTGTCTCGCTGCCGGGGATGGCGGAGCACGCCTTCCCGGTCAAGACCATCGCCAACGCCTTCTCGCTGCGGAGCCATCTCCTCGGCGCACTGGAACAGGCGGAGGTGACGTCATCGGCCGCCGAGCGCCGCAAGCTCCTGACGTTCGTGGTGGCCGGGGCCGGGTATACCGGCGTTGAGGTGGCCTCGGAGATCAACGACTACATGCGGGAGGCAGTCCGCAGCTACCCTACGCTCGACGAGCGCGAGGTGCGCGTCGTACTGCTCCAGCGGGGCGGCCGTATTCTCCCCGAATTGAGCGGAGAACTGGCCGCCTTCAGCCAACGCATACTGGAGCGCAGCGGCATCGAGGTGTGGACGAACACGCCGATCGCCAGCGCGACGGCCGAGAGCGCCGTCCTCGCCAGCGGCGAGCGGATTCCGACGCGGACGCTGGTCTCCGCGTTGGGGGCGGGGCCCAACCCGCTGCTCCGTTGCTTCGACAAGGGACTGGACAGCAGCGGGCGGCTGCAGGCCGACGAGTTCCTGCGCGCGCCCGCCTATGAGGACGTCTGGATCGTGGGCGACGCTGGGGCCATCCCCAACCTCCGGGACGGCGGCCAGTACCCGCCGACGGCTCAGTCGGCCCTCCGTCAGGCACAGCACGCCGCCCGCAACATCGTGGCCGCCATCGACGAGCGGCCCCCCAAACCGTTCCTGCACCGCTCCACCGGCGTGATGGTCACCCTGGGCGGCTACAGCGGCGCCGCCGAGATCTTCGGCTTCAAGCTCCAGGGCTTCTTCGCCTGGTTTCTGTTCAGGACGTTCTGGCTTGTCCAACTGCCGGGCGTCGACCGCAAGCTGCGCGCGATGCTGCATTGGACGATCGAGCTCTTCTTCAAGCGCGACATCGCGAAGTACGAGGCGATGGGGAGCGGCCCCGTGGCACGCTCGCACTACGAGAGCGGTCAGACGATCTTCCGCCAGGGTGAATTCGCCGACAACTTTTACGTGGTGTTGAGCGGGGAGGTGGAGATCTATCACGGCGGCTCGCCGGAGGCGACGGCCGTCCTTGGGCCCGGCCAGTATTTCGGGGAGATGTCACTCCTGAGCCGGCGGCAGCGCAGCGCGTCGGCGCTGGTGCGGGGGCCCGTCGACCTGCTCGTCCTGAGCGCGGGCGACTTCACGGCGCTGGCGAACTCGTCCTCGGAGT
>DAOUKZ010000010.1:0-7409 GCA_034420775.1 Dehalococcoidia bacterium | reverse complement strand
CAGTTGTTCGCCGATGCGTAGGCCCTGCATCGGCGCGGTGACGGCGATGTTCCGTTCGCGCAAGGCAGCTTCAAGGTGTTCGCGGTAGCGTTGGCCAGCCAGGAACGCCAGGGATTGAACCTCGACGAGGTGTGGCTCGAGTTGACCAAGCACCTTGCTTGCCCATGCTCGGCGGGCGGCGATGCCCATACCGTTCAGCGTCAGTTCGTAGGGTGGGATCACAGTCTCTGGGTGCACGAGGCCATACTGAGCGGAGAGGATGAACCACGGTTGGCCCGTCTTCTCCACGTAGGCCCTCGCCTTGACGAACAAGGGCGACGCATAGAGGTCTTTCGCCTTTGCCCGCGTCGAACGTTTCGCGCTGACGCAGGAGACGAGGTAGAGCTCGCAGCCGGACTCCTTGTGCATGTCAGCCGTCATGAGCGGCAGTATAAGACGGCGGCGTGTCGCGTCTACGGCTACTGCAGCACGTCGGCGGCTTCGAGGGTGGCGTACTCGGTGTCCGACAGGCCGAGGAAGTCCTTGAGGACGTGCTCGGTGTGCTCGCCGATGAGCGCGCCTTGGCCGATGGCCGCCGGGGTCTCGCTGAGGCGGAAGGCCGGGTGGGTGACGTGGTGCCGGCCGATGCGGGGGTGGTCGACTTCGGCGAGGACGCCGAGATGGGCGAGTTGTGGGTCCGCGTGAAGGATCCGCCCGTCGGCGACGGTGGCGGCGGGCACGCCGTGGGCCTGCAGCAGGTCGGCGGCCTCGCCGGCGGTGCGCCGGGATGTCCATGACTCCACGAGCGCGTCGACTTCTTCGCCCGCGGCGACGCGCCCCAGGACCGTCTGGAAGCGGCCATCTTCGACCCACGCCTCGCCGTCGAGGGCGCGCTTGAACCCCGCCCATTGCTCCTCCGACGTCACCGCGATGGCGACCCATTCACCTTGGCCGCCGTCCGGCGACCCCTGGGAATCGCGGCAGCGGTAGGCGCCGTGGGGCGCCGCGCCGGGAGAGGCGTTGCCTACGCGCCCGGGGGAGGCGCCGTTGACGGTGTGGTCGAGGAGGGCGGGGGCGATCATGTGCGTCGTCGCCTCGTACTGGGAAAGGTCGATGTGCTGACCTTCGCCGGTGCGGTCGCGGTGTTCGAGGGCGGCGAGGACGGCGACGGCGCCGAACCAAGGTGCGATCGTGTCGGTGTAGGGGCGGGCGACGCCGACGGGCTCGGCGTCGGGCCAGCCGGTGAAGTGGTTGATGCCGACGAGCGCTCCCAGCGTCGCCCCGAGGCCGGGATGGGTGGCGCGGGGGCCGTCGGCGCCCTGCATCGACGAGCTGAGCATGATGATCGACGGGTTCTCGGCCGCGATCTCGTCGTAGCCCAGCCCCCAGCGGGCCATGACGCCAGGACTAAAATTCTCGTTCACCACGTCCGCCCAGCGGCAGAGGCGCTTAGCGACCTCGATCCCCTCCGGCTTGCGCAGGTCGAGGGTGATGCTCAGCTTGCCGGGGTTGATGTCGGTGTAGTAGGCCGAGCGGTTGCGGCTGGGCTTGCCGCCGAAGGGCGGCCCGACGCGCGTTCCGTCGAGGCGGTGGTTGGTCTCGACCTTGACCACGGTCGCGCCGTGGACGGCGAGCATCTTGGTGACCAACGGCCCGGCGACGGCCCAGGCGAAGTCGGCCACCTTGACGCCGTCGAGGGCGCCCGTTGTCGGCAGTGCCGTCATTCGCGGAGCCGAAAGATGGCGGGATTGTTGACTGATGGACGAATGGGGCCGTCCGCGCCATTGAAGTGCACGGTGGCGCCTCGGAGGGAGAGGAAGCCTCCTTCGATGTCCGTGATGTTCCCGTTCCGAATCTCCCTGGACAGCCCGCGCGCCAGGAACTGGGCCAGGGATGCGCGGCCGCCCAACCCGGCGCTGCCGAGCGGCCAGCCCTTGTCGGCCCGGAGCCCGGGCCAGCGCCGGTCGTACTCGATGGCCAGCTGATAGCCGGTCAGAAAGGACCGGCCGAGGTGATGGCCGTGAGCGTCGTAGTGGTTCCCGCTGAGGATTTCCCGGAGGTGCGCCTCGACCTGGTACTTCTGCCAGTCGCTCATCCCGGCCTCCCATGCGCCGTACGGGCCGACCGCGCCGGTGGCTAGTTCAGCTTGACGGCGGTGCCGTAGGCCAAGAGCTCGGACATGCCGGCGGCGACGGCGCTGGTGGTGTAGCGCACGTTGACGACAGCGTCTGCGCCTTGCGCCTCGGCGTCTTCCATCATGAGCTTGGTCGCCTGGTCGCGGGACTCGGTGAGCATCTCGGTGTAGCCGCCGACGGTACCGCCAACAAGGCTCCTGAGGGCGGCCTGAATGTCACGGCCGAAGTGCTTGGTCCGGACGATATTCCCTTTGGCGAGGCCGAGGACTTCGACGACTTCGCGGCCGGGTATGGTCTCGGTAGTGCTGACGATCATGATGTCTCCTTCCTTGCTGCTCTTCTCCCTCTCTCACTGGGAGAAGGTTTGTCCTAGATTACTCCAGCCCCGCGCAATGTGACCGCCTCCCCGCGGCCGATTCCCGCCAGCGCGAGGGCGTCCAGCGTGTGCTCGCCGAGGCGTGGCGGAGGCAGCCGCGGGGCGTAATCGGCGGCGGTGGTGGTGACGAACGGGCCGGGGTAGAGGACGGGGGCCTCGCGCTCCGGATGCCGCAGCGCGCGAAAGAAGCCGCGGGCCTGCATCTGGGGGTCGGCAACGATGTCCTCCGGGGTGTGCACGGGGAAGCTCAGGAAGCGCCGCGCCAGCGCCTCGCGGTAGATCTCCGTCTTGGTGCGCGTGGAGAGGAAGCGCTGCACCGTGTCTTCCAGGTGATCGACCTGCTCCTGGGTGAGCTTGTAGAGGGTCAGCGCCTCGTAGTCCCAGTCCGCCACGCCGTCGTCGGCTGCCTCGTCCCGCATCCACTCCAGCATGCCGCGGTTGCGCCGACCCCGACCGCGGTCGACGAACCACTTCCAGGTGACGTAGCCGTCCTTGCAGGCGAACAGCCAGCGCTGCATCAGCGGGCCCCATTCGCTTCGGACACCGCGCCGTGCGACTTTGCCGCCCACCTCCCACATCGCCGGAATCTCGATGAGGGTGTTGACCACCGCCGCTTGCATCGACACGTCGACGCGCTGGCCGCGGCCGGTCAGGCGGCGGCGGTGATGCGCGATCATGGCGCCCATCGCGGCTTGGACTCCCGCCTGCGGATCGGCCTGCGGCGCCGAGCATCGCAGCGGCGCCCGATCTTCGTTGCCGGCGAGGTGCATCCACCCCCCGGCGGCCATCAGCGTGATGTCGTCGGCGACCCAATCGGACCGCGGCCCCTCGTTGCCGTAGGGCGTGATCGAGACCCATACCAGGCTGGGATTGACGCGGCGCAGGCGCTCGTAACCGAGCTCCATCTCCGCCATTCGCCCCGGCGGGAAGGACTCAATGACGAAGTCGGACGCCGCCGCCAGGGCGGTAAGGACCGCCCGACCGTCGTCGGTGCCGAGGTCGAGGACGGCCGATTGCTTGTTGTAGTTCGACGCCCACCACGAAAGGCCGGTGTCGGGGCCGGGAAGCCCGTCGGCGAAGGGCGGCAGCCGCCGCGCCGGGTCGCCGCCCGGCCGCTCGATCTTGATGACCTGTGCGCCGAGGTCGCCGAGTATGCGCCCGCAGAGCGCCCCGAAACCCTCGGTCAGGTCGAGGACGCGGTAGGGGGCGAGGGGCAGCGGGCCGGCGGCGGTCATCCGGGCCTCCAATGGGTCGGATTCGGCCACAGTATAGGGCGGTGTCGTCCTTCCTTGACGGCCCCTTCGGCGCGGTGGGAGACTCGGACGGATGCTCATCGACCTGCACGCGCATACCTCCCTGGAGTCGTGGGACAGCACGCTCACCCCGGACGAGCTTGTCGAGGGGGCCAAGGCAGCGGGCCTCGACGGCCTCTGCCTGACGGAGCACGACCAGTTCTGGGATCTCCGCCGCGCCGAGGAATTGGCGAAGCGGCACGACTTCACCATCATCCCCGGGTGCGAGATCACCACCGAGGAGGGGCATGTGCTCGTCTTCGGGGTCGACTCCTACGTCTACGGGATGCACCGGACGCCCTTCTTGCGGGAGTACGTCGACCGCGCGGGCGGCGTCCTGCTCGTGGTGCACCCCTACCGGCGTGCCTACACCGACGAGTCGGAGCCGTGGGCGCTGCCCTTCGACGAGCAGGTGCGGCGGGCGGCGACTCAGAATGCGGCCTTCGGCCTGACGGAGGGCGTCGAGTCGCTCAACGGCCGGGGCAGCGATCGGCAGAATGAGTTCTCGGCGGCCCTCTGCGAGTTCACCGGCCTGCCTGCCTTCGGCGGCAGCGACACCCACGATCCGGAGGACATGGGCGTGTGCGCGACGGAGTTCGAGCGCCCCGTCTCGGGGCTGGGCGACTTCATCGCCGAGGTGAAAGCGGGACGGTTCCGCGCCGCCCGTCTGCGGTGACCGGGGCGGCCCTCACCCCCGCCCTCTCCCAGCAGGAGAGGGAGTAGAAAGAGAGGGCCCGCTCGCTTCGGCGACGAACATCTCAAGGCCGAGCTCGTCCGACACCGCGCCCGTCTTGATGGCGAGGTCGGTCTCCAGCAGCCGTTCGTAGAGCTGCCGCAGGGCCTCGATGCTGTAGCTGCGTGCCTGTTCCTTTGTCTTGCGCACTACGAAGTCGGAGCGCGTTCCGAGTGCGGCCATGATCTCGTCGTCGCCGGCGTTGCGGGCGGCGAGCGCCTTGACCTGCGTCATCAGCCGCAGCTGCCGCGCCAGCATCGTCATCGCGACCGGCGGCGGCGCCCCCTGCGTTAGCAGCCGCTCCAGCGCCTGCATGGCCGGTCCCTGCCGGCGCGTCGCCACCGCGTCGACCAGCTCGAAGATGCTCGTCTCCTTGGCCTGGGAGACCAGCGCTTCGACGTCGGCCCGCTCGATCGTCCGGCCTTGGGCGTAGGTGGCCAGCTTGTCGATCTCGCCGTCGAGCAGCCGGAGGTTGCCGCCGACGAGAGCGGCGAGCATCTGAACAGCGGGACCGGCGATGCTCGCGCCCTTGCTCTTGGCCCGGTCCGCGATCCACCCCGCGACTTCCCGGTCTCTGAGCGCGTTGAACACCTTCACTTCGCCCTTGGCGGCGCGGACGGCCTTGACCAAGGCGTTGCCCGTCGTCAACGCACCGTCGAGGAAGATGAGCACGGTCGTCGGCGGCAGTCCGCTCACCAGGTCGGCGAGTCCCGCCCAGTCCTTCAGCCCGTCCTTGTCCTCCTCGTTCGCCGCCTTCCTGCCTCTCGGTGCGAGCCGCCGGCCCAAACCCTCTACGACGACGAGCCGCTTCGCTCCGAGGAAGGGCATCGCCCGGGCTGCCATGGCGACCTCGCCGAACGATGCCTGCTCGCCGTCGAACGTGGTGGTGTTGGTGACCAGATCCTCGGCGGGGCCAAGATCGGCGGCGACGCGCCGGTAGGCCTCGTAGGCGGAGAAGTCATCGTCACCGTAGAACAGGTAGCAGGGCATGAGCGGGCCTCGACTGGCAGTGGGAGAAGCGGCGGGCTCCAGCGTAGCAAGAATAGTATGCTGGCTCCGGCGGCGCCAGAGAGCCGCGTCCGAGAGAGCATGACCGTCGCGCTGTACATCCACGTCCCGTTCTGCGAGACGAAGTGCGCCTACTGCAACTTCAATACCTACGAGCGCATCGAGCGGCTTATCCCCGGCTACTTGGAGGCGGTCAAACATGAGGCCGCCTACTGGAGCGGTGCGCTCGGACGGCCTGAGGTGAGGTCGGTCTTCTTCGGCGGCGGGACGCCGTCGTGGCTACCTCCCGCCGAGCTCGCCGGCGTCCTCGACGCCGTCCGCGGCGCCTTTGGCGTCGAGGAGGACGCGGAGATTACGGCTGAGGTGAACCCCGGCGACGCCGTGTCGGAGAGCCTCGCCGTCTGGCGGGAGGCGGGAATCAACCGGCTCAGCTTCGGCGTCCAGAGCCTGCGCGACGATGAGCTTGCCCTGCTGACCCGCCGCCACTCGGCCCGCGAGGCCGTCGCGGCCGTGGCGCGGGCGCGGCAGGCCGGCTTCGACAATGTCTCGGTCGACCTCATCTATGGCCTACCGCGGCAGACGGTGGCGCAGTGGGAGGAGTCGCTGGAGGGCGCAGTGGCGCTGGGCGTGGAGCACGTGTCGCTCTATGCGTTGGGGATAGAAGAAGGGACGCCGCTGCACCGCGACGTGGAGGCGGGACGCATCCCCACGCCCGACCCTGACCTCGCCGCCGAGATGTACGAGCTCGCCGAGGAACGTCTGGCCGAGGCGGGCTACGAGCACTACGAAATCTCGAACTGGGCGAAGCCGGGCCGCGCGTCGAGGCACAACCTGACCTACTGGGAGAACGGCCCATTTGTCGGCTTTGGGCCCGGGGCGCATTCCTACCTGCCGCCGACGCGGTTCTGGAATATCAGGCCACCAGCGGAATACGTCCGTCGGCTCAGCCAGCCGCATCCGACGCCGTCGAGCACTGAGATAGGCACCGCCATCGAGGGGAGTCCCGTCGTCGAGGACCGGCGGACGCTGGACGACGCCGAGCTGGCAGCGGAGACCGCGATCCTCCACCTGCGCCTCGACTCGGGTTTGGCCGAGGCCGATGTGCCGGTGACAGCCGCGGCCATCCTCGACGAGTTCGAGGGCTACGGGATGATCGAGCGCGCCGGCGGCGCCGTGCGCCTGACGTCGAAGGGGCGCCTCCTCAGCAACGAGCTTTTCGCCCGGCTACTCCCCGCCGGAGAATAGACGGCAGCGCCTGCCTCCGGCCCGCCCGGCGGTGGTATTCTCTGCCCCGTAGGAACCGGCATGTACGTCATCGGCACGGCGGGCCACGTAGACCACGGAAAATCGACGCTGGTGAAGGCGCTCACCGGCATCGATCCCGACCGGCTGAAAGAAGAGAAAGAGCGTGAGATGACGCTCGATCTCGGCTTCGCCTGGCTCCGTCTCCCCAACGGCGAAGAGGTCGGGGTCGTTGACGTGCCGGGCCACGAGCGCCTCGTCAAGAACATGCTCGCCGGCGTCGGCGGCGTCGACCTTGCCATGCTGATCGTCGCGGCGGACGAAGGCGTCATGCCCCAGACCCGCGAGCACCTCGCCATCCTCGATCTGCTGCGCGTCGAGCGCGGTCTCGTGGTGCTCACCAAGAAGGACTTGGTGGACGACGACTGGTTGGAGCTAGTCAGCGCCGACGTACGCGAAACGTTGGAGGGCGCGGCGCTGGAAGGCGCGCCAATGATCGCCGCCTCGGCGATGACCGGCGAGGGGCTCGACGAGCTCAAGCAGACTGTCGCCGAACTCCTGGCCCAGACCGAGCCCCGCAAGAACCTGGGCCGCCCCCGTCTTCCCATCGACCGTTCCTTCGTGATGACCGGCTTCGGGGCCGT
>DAOUKZ010000009.1:0-9910 GCA_034420775.1 Dehalococcoidia bacterium | reverse complement strand
TCCATGTCGACGATCGTCTCGCGTTCGAGGAGGTGGGGGTTGGTGTGGAGGTCCTCGGCGTTGAGGCAGGCCCCGGCGGGGATGCCGGCCTCGCCGAGGATGCGCATCGCCTCAAACTTGTCGCGCTGCTTGGTCCAGGACTCGAGGGCGGCGTCGAACTCCTCGGCGTGCTCGTTGCGGAAATCGCGGTCGGCCCAGCGGGGGTCGCCGGCCATGTCGGGCCGGCCGGCGATGCGGAGGATGGTGGCGACCATCTTGGGCATGGCGCCGAAGGTGATGACGATGTAGTCGTCGTCGCCGCCGGGGGCGCACTGGTAGGTGCCCTTGGTGCTCTGGCCGAAGTAAACGTTGCCGGTGCGCGGCACGTTCTTGCCGGTCTCGTGGTAGTCGCGCGACCAGATGCGGCAGAGGTTGGCGACGGCGTCCTGCATGGCGACCTCGACCTTCTGGCCGCGCCCCGTTATGTCGCGTTGATGGAGGGCGGCGAGGATGCCGATGGCGAGGTGCATCCCGGTGCCGGTGTCGCCGAGGGTCGGGCCGGGGCGCGTCGGCGGGTGGCCGGGGAAGCCGGTGGCGCAGAAGGAGCCGCCGGTGGCCTGGCCGATAGTGTCGAAGGACTTGTAGTCCTTGTACGGGCCGTAGGTGCCGAAGCCCTTGACGCGGGCGAGCACGATGCGCGGGTTGACCTTGGCGAGCTCGTCGTAGCCGAGTCCGAGCCGCTCCAGCGCGCCGGGGGCGAGGTTCTCGGCGACGACGTCGGCCTCCTTGAGCAGGTCGAAGAAGATGGCCTTGCCTTGGGGGTCTTTCAGGTTGAGGGTGATCGAGCG
Organism: Dehalococcoidia bacterium; assembly: GCA_034420775.1. Lineage (GTDB taxonomy): Bacteria > Chloroflexota > Dehalococcoidia > SHYB01 > SHYB01 > DAOUKH01. The sequence goes on along the minus strand of DAOUKZ010000009.1, from coordinate 9,083 downwards.
CTTGTTGGCGTTGAGGAGCAGGAAGTAGTAGGAGTCGACGCCGGGCCCGATCTTCCCGGCGCGGCGGCCGGGGTCGCCGCCCTTGGGCTGCTCGACCTTGATGACGTCGGCGCCCAGGTGGGCGAGGACCTGGGTGGCGGAGGTGCCCGCCTCGAACTGGGTGAGGTCGAGGATGCGGATGTCCTGCAGCGCTTTGCTCATGGGTTCCTCCTGCCAAGGGGGGGCGCGGCCTGTGGTGTAAGATGGCCGCGCCGTCATTCTAAACGCGGGAGGCGCTCTCGCCAGCCCCGCGTCCGGCCCATTCGTCGCGTCTCAGGAGGAGCAACAAGCCGTGGATTTCTTCGAGGTCGTTCACTCGCAGCGCTCGATTCGCAAGTACAAGCCCGACGACGTGCCCGACGACGTGCTGTGGCAGATGCTGGACGCGGCGATCCGCGCGCCGAGCGGGTCGAACACACAGCCGTGGATCTTCGTCATCGTCAAGGACGCGGCGAAGCGGGAGGCGATCGCGCAAGCGCTGCGCGACACGGGACGCCCGGAGGATATGGCGTCGCGGCTGAAGGACGTGCAGGACGATCCGGTACGAGTCCGCAGCCTCGGCAACGCGGTGGCGCTGTTCCGGGACATCGCGGCGGCGCCGGTTCTGGTCATCCCCTGCTTGTACAACGTGACCTCGCCGAACGCGGACATCAACAGCCTGCTGGCGGGGTCGTCGATCTACGGCGCGGTGCAGAACCTCATGCTGGCGGGCCGCGCGCTCGGAGTCGGCTCCGTACTGACGACCTTCCAGCAGTTCATCACGCCGACGCTGGCGCGGGAGCTCGGCATCCCCGACGACGCCCTCGCCACGTGCGTGATCCCGATGGGCTACCCACAGGGCCAGCGCTTCGGCCCCACCACCCGCAAACCGGCGGAGACGGTGACGTACTGGGACTCGTGGGGGAGCGTGAAGGCGCGGGGGTAGGGTGAGTTTACACGGGTTAGGAGAATCGTCATGCCAGCAGGGTCTTACTACGTATATGCACTAAAGGATCCCACTTCCTCCCCTGCAAACCCGTTCTACATTGGGAAGGGAACCGGCAGCCGAGCATACGACCACCTAGACAAACCGGACGGCACTCGTAAGTCCGACCGTATCGAGGAGATACGCCAAGCTGGCCGCGAGCCGTTGGTCGACAAGTTGATTAGCGACCTATCGGAGACTGAAGCTCTCCGCCTTGAGGCGGAGCTCATCTCTGCTTTCGGTACGGAAGACACGGGGGGCCCTCTCACAAATGCGGTTGTACCTTCAGGCCTAGGTTTAGGAAGTCAGTCTCAGGGTGTGATACCTCAGGGATCAGTTGAGCAAGCCCAGTTGGGGCTGGAAATGCTGAAGGGCGCTGTCGTGAAGCTGATCGATGCCAACCCTGAAGGAATCACAAACGCAACCGCAGCAAGTCTCCTAGGACTTCGCAGCGATCATCAAGGCCAGCAAAAGGACTACCTGTCATATAGCATTCTGGGCCTGTTGCTCAGGGAGGGTCGGATAGCCCGCGATAAGCAGCGCTCTACTCGATACGTCTCTACGAAATCGGCCCTCTCAAGCTGATGGGTTGTCCGGCCGCAGGCCCGTTGTTGTCTTCACCGTGGGGGAAGGGGACGGGCGCCCACAAGAGGCGCCCCTACAGGATTCTGCTGTGACGGCGGCGAGTGGCGGTTGGCGCCGGGGCGCGATGGCTACTCCGGGGTCAGCCCCAAGACCAAGTCGCGCAAGGTGACCAGACCGCGGGGCGCCCCGGAGTCGTCGACCACCAGGGCGCGGGAGACGCGAAACTGCACCAGTAGCCGCACGGCGTAGCGCGCCAGCATCCCCGGGCGCACCGACAGCGCCGGCTTCGCCATGATCTCGTAGACGTTGACCCGCTCCGGCGCGCGGTTGTGCGCGACGACCTCCCGCGCCAAGTCGCTCACGGTAATCAGTCCCAACTCGTCGTCGTCGTGGCGCCGGTTGACCACCAGCGAGCTGATGTGCAGCCGCTTCATCGTCGCCATGGCCTCGGCCACCGTCGCCAGCCCGTCGATGGTGTGGACCTCCGCCCCCATGACGTCGCGCACGCGTATCGCTCTCTTGTCGCCCTGATCGTTCATAGCGCGCCTTCCAATTCCTCCATAAGCGCGGGCAACTGGTTTGCGAGGCCGACGGCATCCTCGACGGCGATCTGAAAGGCGACGCCGGCGCCGTGCTCGCGGTCCATTCCGCCGGCCGCCGCGATGCGTTCGAGGATGTCGCGGGCCCGCGGTTCCGCCACCAGGAACAGCACCACGTCCCGGCTCGCCGTCAGGTCCAGACCGAGAAAGGTCTTTGCCGGTTCCAGTCCCTCGCCGCGCACACTGCTGATGATGGTTTCGCCCGTCGCACCGCCCGCCCGCGCCGCATCGACGATGTGGTCCGTCTTCTCTTTGCTCACCAGCGCGACGACCAGCGCCATCTTCATGATTCCACCCCCTGGCGTTCTTTCCGGGTGCGCCAGCGTTCCACCCGTTCGGAGACGATAGCGTAGCCTAGCACCGACATGATGGGGAAGACACTAGCGAAGGCGATGAGCCCAAAACCGTCGATGAGCGGGCTACGCCCCGGGACGTTGGCGGCAAGGCCCAGCCCCAGGGCCGCGACTACCGGCACCGTGACGGTCGAGGTGGTGACGCCCCCGCTGTCGTAGGCCAGCGGGATGATGGTGCGGCGGCTCAAGTACGTCATCACGATGACGACGACGTAGGCCGCCAAGATGTACCACGGGAGCGGCGTACCCGTCACGATGCGGAAGCACCCCAGCGACACTCCGGCGGCCACGCCCACCGCCACCGCGATGCGCAGTCCCCAAGCGTTGACCGCGCCGCCCGAAACCTCCTGGGCCTTTAGCGCCACGGCGATAAGGGACGGCTCGGCCGCCGTCGCCGCAAAACCGATGGCGGCCGCGAAGAGGTACACGATCCAGTAGTCCTCCCACCGCACCACGCCCGCCAGCGCCGACGCTCCCGCCGTCTCCGTGAGCTGCCGCGCCATCGTTTCGCCGATGGGGAACAGCGCTTCCTCCAGACCGATGATGAACAGCGCCAACCCCAGCAGCACCATGACCGACCCGGCGGCGATGCCCCCGATGTTGGGCAACTTGCGCCGCAGCACGCCCACCTGGAACACCACCAGGACGACGACGATGGGCGTCACGTCCCGCAGCGTGTACAGCAGGGTTTCGCCGAAGAGCGCCAGGAACTCCAGCATCACGCCACCATCCCGTAGCCCAGCACGCAGATCATGGGGGTGAGGCTGGCGAAGGCGATCAGCCCGAAGCCGTCGAGCATCGGGTTGCGCCCCCGGATGGTGGAGGCGAGGCCCACTCCCAGCGCGGCGATCAGCGGCACCGTGATCGTGCTGGTCGTTACCCCGCCGGAGTCGTAGGCCACCCCCACGATCTCCTCGGGCGCGAACAGGGTCATTATCATGACCAGGACGTAGCCGCCGATGATCGGGCGGTGAATGGGCCAGCCCTTCAGGATGCGCAGCACCCCCAGGACGATGGCGAGGCCGACGGCGACGGCCACCACCATGCGTAGTTCAAGGGCGTACCGGTCCTGGGCGGCCTGGCTGCCGCCGATGAAGTCCGCCTCCGCGGCCACCTTAGCCGCCTCGCCGGCCACGGCGATCAGCGCCGGTTCAGCCACGGTGGTGCCGAAGCCAAGACAGAAGGCCAGCGCCAGCAGCGCCGTCACGCTCCCCTTGCGCGCCATCCCCTGCGCCAGCGCCTCGCCCAGCGGGAACAGCCCGCTCTCCAGCCCCTGGATGAACAGCGCCAGCCCCACGACCACGCACACCAATCCGACCGCCACGCTGGCGACGTCCGGAAAGGACTGCTGGAGGACGACGATCTGGAAGAAGGCGATAACCGCGAAGATGGGCGCCAGGTCACGAAGGGCGCCCACCATCTGCTTCGCCATGGCCAGCGCAAAACCCGGCAAACCATGCTCCGTGCGCGTGGCTGGATGGGGTCCGATGGGCCCGCGCGGCGCGGCTAGACTCTACAGAGCGGCGCGGCACGGGTCAACGACAGATCCGCGCGACCGCACCTGGCAAAACGCACACCCAGGCATCCTCCGCCGTGAGGCTCGCCGGGACTGCGCGAGGCCCTACGGCAGCGCCGCAGGCCGGCGGAGACGGTGACGTACTGGGCTCGTGGGAGGGGGACGTCAAGACACGGGCGTAGCGGAGCGAGGATCGGATTCGGCGGACGGGGCTGGCAGTTAGGTCATTGCTCAAGGCGGCACGGACTCTCACTGCCACGAGAAGATCAGGGCAGACCTGCACTCCGCCCACTGCGGGACATTCACCTCGACGGTGTACGTGCCCGGTGACAGCACGCCGAGGTCCGCGTCGCCGATGAGAAAGTCCTGCGTATAAAAGGTATGGAGCGGCTGGTCCTGGGGCCCAATACCTTCAAAAACGAATATCTGTGGCAACGGGCACTCCTGGGATAAGGAGACCGTAAACTCTTCGTTGTCGTTAAGCTGCAAGACCTCATAGTGCGAGAGACTGTCCGCTCTGTGCGCCGAAGCGCACTCGTTGGACGAGTCGATAGAGAACGGCACGATGTCTGTCCACTCCTCTGAAGGTCGAACGCCCGCGCTGCCCATGATGCAATTCGCAGAGGGAGCGCCGGGGATCCCTGATTCTCTCGGAGGGAGCACCTCAACGAAGTAGTCGACCGCCGATAGCTCATCATGGTAGTCACAGGGCAGGAACTGCGCTTCCTGCCTATGCAATTGGAAATGATGCGTCCCTATCGGGAGTTCTCTGGACGCAATGATCCGATGGAGAGCGGAGTAGCTGCCGTAAGCTGGCTCTGCAGCCGAAACGGGTTCTAGTCGAAAGAACTGGGCATCGGGACCTGACAGCCATAGCTTGTCTTTGGGATCGGAAGGGCTTCCACCGCCGTATTGCCGAATTTCACCGAGGACGACCTTGCCGGGCGGCACCCCCGCAAACAGCATCCTTCGTTGTTGGGGTGGCGGTACTTCATGCTGCCACCAATGCCGGACGAGTTCTCCTCCCGCGTCGATAGCTGCCTGGTTCAACCGTTCACGATAGTACTTCTCCGAGAGGCATTCCTCATATCCAGAGACCCCCTCACTCTGCGCGCGCTTGATCGGACCTTCCAGCGCCGCAATCCTCCGCCGCAGTTCTTCCAGGGTTATGCTCTCTTGCACCTCGTGTCCCGGAGCGCTCCCCGGCACCCTCAAGAGGAATCGTTCCGACCCCTGCGAAGGCACATCAATGGCCGGCAACCACACTCTGTTCGAGCTACTGTCGGGGCGATATTCCGGGGCTTGGACATCGCCCGAGAGCGTGAAGCTGTAGGAATCGCTTGACGGCGGCAAGGGCTCCCCGCACTTGCGATCCCAGAAGGGACTCTCCTCAACAAAGAGTATGGCTTCTCGCTCCCTCCATGCCGGTGCGCGACGGCTCTGGGAGCGAGCCGCGGCTATTGCCCCTCCTTCAGATTCGTACACCTCGTACGAGGACCGATATGAATCGCCCGAGGCTCCGAAGGAAACGCTCACGAACAGCGATTCCGTCCCCTCGCCTTTCAGGAGCTCGTATGCGTCGAACTCATACTTGACCACCGGTATCCAGTAGCGCCCATCCGACCACCCACACTTCCGCCTCGCCTTGCCTTCTATAGACCGCAACTTTCCTCGGACCACGACATCGGAATGGAAGATGCGTTCCTCCAAGGTGGTGAAACCAACGAAGTCCGGCCCGGCATCCATCACACCGATCACGTGCGGTTCGGGGGGACGCTCCGGCACCGTCACTGCATCGCAGCTCAGGAGGGCGAGAAGAAACGCCACCGTCAGCGCTGTCTGTACCAACACTCGCACAGCCTGGACGCACCCCCTGCCTCTGGTACGCGCAGTATATGGTGGATGGTCGCTTAAGGCCCACCTGCAGCCCACTCCTCAACCGTAAGGGGACGGGCACCCACAAGGGGTGCCCCTACAAGGTTCGGCTGTTCGACGCGAGGGTCGAACTTCGATAGCCCTTGGCGGTTGGCGCGGGGCCCCTCATCTCAATCTTCTCCCAGGGGAGAAGAGGTAAGGGCGCGCTACGCCTCCAGCTTGTACAGCCGGCGGGCGTTGCCGGAGAGGACCTTCTCGCGGTGGTCGCCGGGGAGGTCGGAGAAGTTGCGCTCGATGAAGGCGGCCGACTCCGGCCACGTCGAGGTCTCCATGGGGAACTCGGACTGCCACATGATGTTGTCGACGCCGATGAACTCCCGCTGGAGCATCCCCGCCTTCTCGGCCCAGGTGGTGACGTGGCACTGGCGGTTGAAGAGCTCCGACGGCTTGATCTCCATCCCTTCCTTCACCAGCTTCGAGGCGCCCCACTCGTGGTCGGACAACTCAAGCTGGAAGCAGAGCCAGTTGATGCCGGCGGCGGCGAAGACGATCTGCAGGGTGGGGAAGCGCTCGCCGATGCGGGAGAGGACGAAGCTCGACACCACCATCGCGCTGCTCACGGGACGGCGTACCGTCTCGAAGGCCCGCGCGGTGGCGGGGTCCCACCGGTCGTAGAGCTCGAGCATGTTGCGCTGGCTGGTGCCGGAGTGGAAGCAGACCGGCGCGCCGGCCTCGTCGATGGTCCGCCAGAGCGGGTCCCAGTCCTCCTCGTGGAGGTGCGGCGCGTCGGTGTTGATGTGCCAGGGGAACGGCGCCATGACGATGCCCTTGTGGCCGTTCTTCAGGGAGCGCTCCACCTCGGCCCGCGCGTCTTCGACCGACGTGACGGGGAGGATGCACTGGGGGACGAACCGCGGACTCGCCGCGGCCCAGGTGTCGAGCAGCCAATCGTTGTAGGCGCGCACGCAGGCGATCTGCAGCTCGGCGTCGGCGATGACGCCCAGCGTCTCGCCGCCGATGCCCGCCGCCGCGGGGTAGAGCACCGAGACGTCGACGCCGTCGCGGTCCATCGCGGCGAGCCGCGCCGCCGGGTCGAAGGCCTCCTTGGGGACGTCGGCCCACCGTTGGGGCTCCTCGAAGCGGTTCTCCGACAGCGCACCCGTGGGCGCGAGCCGGGGCTCCTCGCTGATCCTGCCGCCGATCGTCCACCGCTCCGTGCCGCCGTCGAGCCGCACGATCTGGGGGACGCGCTCGCCCCACCGGTCGGGGACGCGGCTCGTCCACAGGTCGGGGGGCTCGATGACGTGGTCGTCCGATGAGATTACCTTCATGCTTGGCATCACCTTCGTAGTCTGGGAGCGCGGGGGCGGCTAGAGGCGGTAGACGCGCTTGGCGTTGCCCGCGAGGATCTTCTCGCGGTCCTCGGGAGAGACGTCGCCGAGGCTGCCCTCGATGTAGCGCGACGAGTTCGGCCAGATCGAGGTCGGGTGGGGGAAGTCGCTCTCCCACATGATCCGGTCGGCGCCGATGACGTGGTGGTAGGCCAGCCCTTTCTGCTCGTACCAGAAGTCGACATGGCCGTGTTGGCGGAACAACTCCGAGGGCCGCGTGGGATGGCCGTGCTCGGAGAGCCGGCAGCGCTCCCACTCGTGGTCGCACATCTCCAGGACGTAGGGCACCCAGCCGACGCCGCTCTCGGCGACGACGAACTGCAGGCCGGGGAAGCGGTGCAGGATGCCGGAGAAGAGGACGTAGCTGATGAACTGGGCTTGGAGGTTGAAGCCGATGGTGCCGGCGAAGGCGCGGCTGAAGCGCGGGCTCAGGCCGGGCTTGGGGTCGATCCACATGCGGATGGCGCCGCTGCCGCCGTGGAAGTGGAAGGGCATTTGAAGCTCTTCCGCCGTCGACCACAGCGGGTCCCAATAGGAGTCGATCAGGTGCGGGAGCCCCTTTTGGTGGGGCGCGGAGAGCATCAGGAAGCCCTTGTGCCCCCGGCTGGCGGTATAGCGCAGCTCGTCCACCGTGCCCTCGATGTCGGAGAAGGGGAGCATGGTGAGCGGGATGAAGCGCTCGCTGACGTCGAGCCACTCCTCCACCTGCATGTCGTTGTAGGCCCGGACGCAATCGGCCTCGAAGTCGGGGTCCTTGCCGAAGAAGGGGAAGGTGAGGCCGACGTTCGGGTAGAAGACCTCGCCGTCGACGCCGTCGGCGTCCATGGCTTCCAGGCGCGCCCGCGCGTCGTAGACGCTCTTGGGCACGTCCTCCCAGCGGGAAGGCAGGGTTTCGCGGTCGGGCATGACGGCGTGGCACGTCGAGGGGTAGGGCGAGTGCGGCTGCGCGTCGAGCGTCCACCGGTGCACCCGGTCCGGCTTGGGGTCGAGGAAGTAGCCGACGGGCGTAGCGCCGCGCTCTTCCTTACTGATCTCCTCGAGCTGCGGGATGCGGTTGCCCCACTTCTTTTCGGACATGCGCTTCGTCCAGCAGTCCGCCGGCTCCTGCACGTGGGCGTCGACGTCGATGATCTTGAAGTCCATGCCTTCCTCCGCGGCCACTTCGCCTTCCGCGTCAGCTTATCAGATTCGGGGCCGGATTCGGACGCCCCGCGAGCGGCGTCCGCGAACGTTACGGGATGGTCGCGCCTTGGCTGTAGAGCTGCTCGCTGGTCACCACCGGCCCGTCCACCGGCTGGTAGTCGGCGGGACCGGGCCGGACGTTGATGAAGCGGGCGCCGTCTGGCCCCGCGCCAAGCCGGTACTGGATGTCCTTGGGGATGAGGATGATGCTGTTGGGGCCCAGCACCCGTTTGCCCATGCGGAGCTCGCCTTCGACGACGACGATCACCTCGTCCTGGGAGTGGCTGTGGACTTCGGTCTCGTAGTCCGGCGCGACGTTCATGATGAAGGCGCGCATCCCCTCCTCGACCTCGCCCACGACCTGGACGCCTCTTTTGCGGCCATCCTCGGTCTTCGTCTCGCGCACCCAGCGCGCCTCTTCGACGTTGGTGATGACGATCTTGCTCATGCGCCCCCTCCGCGTGCCTGGCGTTGCCGCCGCAAGCCTAGCACATCGGGGGCCGGGAGCGGACTCCCTAAGCCTCCCTCCCTCTGGGAGGGACTGAGGGCGGGCAGGGGTGGGGAGGAGCGGGGTGCGCC
>DAOUKZ010000008.1:0-8461 GCA_034420775.1 Dehalococcoidia bacterium | reverse complement strand
TTGGCATCGAGCAACGGCGTCGCGCCCAAGGTGCGGAGGGTGTCGAGGCGGGCGCCGAGCGCCGCCGGGTCGGGCCGTTGCCCCACGCCGGCTTCGACGTGGACCGACCGGATCACCGGCGCTTCGAGGCCGCCAAGGTAGTCGTCGGGTTCGTCGCCGCTGATCTGGACATAGTCCAACGCAAGGGCGCGGGCGGTCTCGTTGACCTCGTCGATGGGGTTGTTGGCGAAGACGCCCACGGCCTTGGGCGGCGACGGCAGCGACCGGACAGCCTCAACGAGCGCGCGGGCCTGGTCGAGAGTGATATGCCGCGGGCTCTCGGCGAACATGAGCCCGATGAAGTCGGCGCCGGCGGCGGCCTCGACGTCCGTCACGCGCGAGAGGCCGCAGATCTTGACGTAGGTCATCGCCGCCGCCCTTAGTCGCGTATCAGGAAGGTCTTCAGCAGGGCGCCGGGGTCGGGGGCGGTCATCAGGGCCTCCCCGATGAGGAAGGCGTCGACCCCCCAGGACGCGAGGCGCGCCGCGTCGTCGCTGGTCTTGATGCCGCTCTCGCTCACCACCGTCGCGCCCTCGCCGACGTGCGGCCGCACGCGGCGGGTCGTTTCGAGGTCGGTGACGAAGGAACGCAGGTCGCGGTTGTTGATGCCGACGACCGCTGCGCCCGCGGCCGCAGCGCGTTCGGCCTCCTCGGCGTCGTGGACCTCGACCAAGCAGCCGAGGCCGAGGTCGGCGGCGGTGCCCATGAGGTCGGCAAGCTCGCCGTCGGTGAGCGAGGCCACGATGAGGAGCAGCGCATCTGCGCCGTAGGCACGGGCCTCGTAGACCTGGTAGGCATCGACGATGAAGTCCTTGCGGAGGAGCGGTGGACAGTCCTCGCCAAGCCCGTTCTTGATGTCGGTGAGATAGGAGAGGCGGCCCTTGAAGTGCGGCTCCTCGGTGAGGACGGAGATGGCCGCGGCGCCGGCGGCGGCATAGGCGCGGGCCGTCGCGACGTGGTCGGCGTCGGGGGCGATGTCGCCCCGCGACGGCGACGCCTTCTTCACCTCGGCAATCACCTGGATGCCGGGTGCGTCGAGGGCGCCGCGAAAGTCGAGCGGGGGCGGCAGGCCCTTGGCGCGCGCCTTCAGGTCGGCGAGTGAGGTTTCGACCTTGGCGTGCTTGAGGTCGGCGCGCTTGCGTTCGACGATGGCGTCGAGGTAGGTGGCCACGGCTAGTCCTCGAACGTCTGGGTGAAGGCGGCGAACTCGTCGAGCTTGGCCGCCGCCGCTCCACTGTCGATGACCTCCGCCGCCAGCCTGACGCCGGCGGGCAGGTCGTCCGCCTTGCCTGCGACGACCAGCGCGGCAGCGGCGTTGGCGAGGAGGGCGTCGCGCTTCGGGCTGGCGGCGCCGGCGAACAGGGAACGCAGAATAGCCGCGTTCTCCTCCGGCCCGCCGCCCACGAGGACGTCGCTGGGCGCTCCGGCGAGGCCAAGGTCTTCCGGCGTCACCTCGTAGGAGGTCACCGTGCCGTCCTTCAAGTCGTGGACCGTCGTGGGGCCGGCGAGGGTGATCTCGTCGAGGCCGTCGCTGCCGTGGAAGACGAGGGCGCGCTCGCAGCCGAGTCCACCGAGAATCGACGCCATGCGCGGGGCGAGTTCGGGGCGTGCCACGCCGAGGGCCTGCCGCTTGACGCCGGCGGGACTGGAAAGCGGCCCCAGGATGTTGAAGACGGTGCGGATGCCGATCTCGCCCCTGGTGGGGCCGGCGTGGCGCATGGCGGGGTGGAAGGCGGGCGCGAACAGGAAGGCGATGCCTACCCGTTCCAGGCACTGCTCGGCCTGCTCGGCGGTGACCGCGATCTTCACTCCCAGGGCTTCGAGCACGTCGGCACTGCCGCACTGGCTGGAGGCGCTGCGGTTGCCGTGCTTGGCGACGGTGACGCCGGCCGCAGCCGCCACGATGGCCGACCCCGTGGAGATGTTGAACGTGTTCGAGGCGTCGCCGCCGGTGCCGCAGGTGTCGATGGCGTCCGGCGGCGCGGCGACGGGCACGGCGGCGGCGCGCATGGCGCGGGCGAAACCGAGAATCTCGTCGTCGCTCTCGCCCTTCATGCGGAGCGCGGTGAGCAGCGCCGCGAGCCGGGCCGGCGAGACCTCGCCCGCCATGACCGACGCCATGACGCCCTCGGCCTCGGCGGCGTCGAGCGACCCGCCCTCGACGATCTTGTTCAGCGCCTCGGTGACCACGCTATGCCCTCCCGCCAGGCTCTTCCAGGTTCAAGAAGTTGGTGAGGAGGTTCTTGCCCACACCGGTCAGGATCGATTCGGGGTGGAACTGCACGCCCTCGATGGCGTGCTCCTTGTGGCGGACGCCCATGATAACGCCGCGGCTGGTGCTGGCGGTGACTTCGAGGCAGTCGTCGACCGTCGCCGGGTCGATGGCGAGTGAGTGGTAGCGGATCGCCTCGAAGTCCTGGGGCAGGCCGGCGAAGACGCCCAGCCCGTCGTGCCGCACCTCCGACGTCTTGCCGTGCATGATCTCGCCGGCCCCGACGATGCTCCCGCCGTAGACCGCGCCGATGCACTGGTGCCCCAGGCAGACGCCCAAGATGGGCAGCTGTCCCTCGAAGTGGCGGATGACGTCGTTGGAGATGCCGGCGTCGTCCGGCGTGCCCGGCCCCGGCGAGATGACGATGCGGTCGGGACCCATCGCCTCGATGTCGACCAGCGTCGTCTCGTCGTTGCGGCGCACCTCGACCTCCGCCCCAAGCTCGCGCAGGTATTGGTAGAGGTTGTAGGTGAAGCTGTCGTAGTTGTCGATGAGGAGTATCACGCCGTCGCTCCTTCAACCTCTCCCCCTCCGGGGGAGACTGAGAGAGGGTCTCCTCGCTTCTGTAGCGGGCCGTAGCGCAGGTCCATGGCCTCAGCGGCGTCGATGGCCCGGATGAGCGCCCCCGCCTTGTGCAGCGTCTCCTGGTACTCGCCTTCAGGGTCGCTGTCGAAGACGACGCCGCCGCCCGCCTGCGCGTAGGCGACGCCGTCCTTCATCACCAGGGTGCGAAGGGCGACGCAGGTGTCCATGTTGCCCGCGAAGCCGAAGTAGCCGACGGCGCCGGCGTAGGGTCCGCGCCGGTGTGGTTCGAGCTCGGCGATGATCTCCATGGCGCGGATCTTGGGCGCGCCGGAGACCGTACCCAGCGGCGAGCAGGCGCGGAAGGCGTCGTAGCAGGTGCGGTCGTCGCGTATCCGCCCCGTCACGTTCGACTCGATGTGCATGACGTGGGAGTAGCGCTCGATCGTCATCAGCGCGTTCACCGACACGCCGCCGACGCGACTCACGCGTCCCAGGTCGTTGCGGGCCAGATCGACGAGCATGACGTGCTCGGCGCGCTCCTTGGGGTCGGCCAGCAACTCCCGCTCCAGGGCGAGGTCTTCTTCCGGCGTCGCGCCGCGGGGACGCGTCCCCGCGATGCAGCCCACGGTCATGACGCCGTCTTCGAGCCGCACCTGCGTCTCCGGCGATGCCCCGACGAGCTGAAAGCCGTCGAGATCGACGTAGAACATGTACGGCGACGGGTTGATCCCGCGAAGGGCGCGGTAGATGTCGAATGGATGGGCGTTGGTGCGCCGGTTGAGGCGCTGCGACGGCAGGACCTGGATGACGTCGCCGGCGATGATGTACTCGCGGCCCTTCTCAACGGCGCGGTGGTACTCCTCGCGCGTCATGTTCGAGCCCATCTCCGACGGCGGCGCGCCGACGTCGCCGACCTCGGGCCGGCCGCGCGGCTGCGCGAGGCGGTCGACGATCTCGTCGATGCGGGCCGTGGTCTCGTCGTAGCGGGCCGCGTCCTTGGAGGGGTCGTCGTCGAGGTGGACGTGCGACAGGACAAGGATGCGGTGCTTGAGGTGGTCGAAGACCACGAGCGTGTCGGCGAGCATCAGGACGGCCTCGGGGAGGCCGTTGGGGTCGGGCGCGGGCTGGGGCAGGCGCTCGAAGTAGGCGGCGGTGTCGTAGGCCAGATAACCGACGGCGCCGCCGTGGAAGCGGGGGACGCCCTCGACGGCCACGGGCCGGTAACCCGCAAGCTCGCGCTCGATCACCTTCAGCGGGTCGACTGCGCCGTGGTCTTCCGTGGGCACGCCGCCGTTGGCCGGAGGCAAGTCGGGACCTGTCCTGAGCACCTTGCGCGGCTCGGTGCCGATGAAGCTGTAGCGCGCGACGTGCTCCCCCCCCTCGACGCTTTCGAGGAGGAAGGAGTAGCGCCCGCGCGCGACCTTCAGGAAGGCCGAGACCGGCGTCTCCATGTCGGCGAGGATCTCGCGGTAAACGGGGACGAGGTTGCCCTCGCCCCGCATGGCGCGGACTTGCTCCAGCGTCGGGTAGTGCATCACGACGCTCCCCCGCCGGTGTAGGCACTGATCCCCATTGCGGAGCGCACGTCGTCCATCGTCCGCTCGGCGACGGCCTTGGCCCGGCGCGTGCCATCAAGCAGCGCATCATGGACCTCGTCGGGGTGCCGCTCGTAGTGGGCGCGCCGCTCCCGGATCGGCTCCAGGAACGCGTTCAGCGCGGCGGTCAGCTTCTGCTTGACCTCGACGTCGCCCACCGCGCCCCGGCGGTAACGGTCCTTCAGATCGTCGACCTCCTCCGTGTCCGGGTTGAAGGCGTCGTGGTACATGAAGACGGGGTTCCCCTCGACATGGCCGGGGTCGGTGGCCCGCAGGCGCGTGGGGTCGGTGTACATACTCCGCACCATCTTGGTGACGGTATCGGCGTCGTCCTTGAGGAAGATGCAGTTGTTCAGGCTCTTGCTCATCTTGCCCCGGTTGTCGGTGCCCACGAGCCGGGGGACGCGGCCGGTGAGCCCCTTGGGCTCGGGGAAGACCTCTGCGTACTGCCGGTTGAACTTGCGGGCGATCTCGCGCGTCATCTCGATGTGCGGCATCTGGTCCTCGCCCACCGGGACGAGGTGCGCCTTCGGCAGCAGGATGTCGGCGATCTGGCTGACCGGGTAGGTGTAGAAGCCGACGGAGAGCCCCGACGTCTCCTGCTCAACGCGCTCCGACTCCGACTTGAGCGTCGGGTTGCGCTGGAGGCGCGCCAGCGGTGTGATCATGCTGAGCAGCATCGTCAGCTCGGCGTGCTCGGGCACGTAGCTCTGGATGACGAAGGCGCTGTCCTTGGGGTCGAGGCCGACGGCGAGCCAATCCATCGCCACGTCGATCACCGACTGGCGGATGCCGTCGACGTCGTCGGCGTGGTCGCCCAGCGCCTGGTAGTCGGCGATCAGGAAGAAGCACTCGTACTCGCGCTGGAGGCGCAGCCAGCTCTCCAGGGCCCCCACGTAGTGGCCAAGGTGGAGCGCCCCCGTTGGGCGGATGCCGGTCAAGATGCGCTTGCGTTCCATCGCTCTTCGCTCGCTTCCTCCGTTAACAACAAAAGACCCATCCCTCAAGGGACGGGTCTTGCCCGCGACTGCCACCCTCGTTCCCCCGGCGGACCGGGGACACTCTGCCGGACACGGCCTCGGCGTCTGTCGACGTAAAGGCGATGCCCCGGGCTCTGATAACGGTGCCCTTTCCGTCGCAGCCTACGCCCCCGTGAGGGTTCGGTGCGCAGCTCCCGAGTCCATTCACCCACCGCGCCGGCGCCGGGATTCCACCAACCCCCGGCTCTCTGCGGCCCCGCTCGCGGGCTACTCCTCTCGTTCGCAGCCTTTGCCTATCAAGAAAAACGATACGCCCGCGGTGGAGGGGGTGTCAAGGTTGGCAGCATGCCTCTCTCTGCGTCATTGCGGTGTGACAGACCGCCCTGCCCCTCCGGCGCGCCTAGCGGCGCGTGCCCTCTCTCAGTCTCCCCCAAGAGGGGGAGAGGTTTCGGGTGGCCGCTCGCCTAGGAGGGCACGAGGGCGGCCGGGCGGCCACAAGGGCCACCCCTACGAGATGGCCGGCCGCTTTAGTTGGCTTGGTCGAGGCGGTAGACCCGGACGCAGTTGCCGGCGAGGATGGCGTGTTTCTCGTCGTCGGGGACGTTGGCGAAGTGCTCGTCGATGAAGCGCCACGAGTTGGGGAAGTCCGTGCCGAGGTGCGGGTAGTCGCTGGACCACATCATCTGGCTCACGCCGATGAAGTGCCGGTTCACCACGCCGTAGTAGTCGGTGATGTAGGTGGTGAAGATGTTGTGGTCGAAGTAGTAGCTCGGCAGCTCCTTGATCTTGGGGCGCAGCGTGGGGCTGATGCGCTGGAAGCGGTTGTCGAGCTGCTCCTTGACGTAGGGCACCCACGACGAGTCGCACTCGGCGAAGACCACGTTCAGGTCGGGGAAGCGATCGAAGACGCCGGCGTTGATGAGCTCGAGGCAGTTGTTGGGCGTGGCGGTGTGGCGCAGCTCGCCGCGGGCGGTGAGGCCGGTCCGGTTGGGGTCGTTGTCGCCGGTGACGCCGGGCGAGACGCTGATGTGGATGCTCACCGGCTGGCCCATCTCGGTCATTGCCGCCCAGAAGCGGTCGTCGTCGTCCGAGACCGTCGCGCCGGACGAGGGCCACTGGGCCAGCATCGGCGTCTGGAGTCCGGGTTCGGCCAGGGCGCGCTCTAGCTCCGCCAGGGCGGCGTCGATGCCCAGGGTGGGCATCATCGCCGCGCCGACGAGACGGTCGGGGGCGTGGCCGCAGTAGGCGGCGAGCCAGTTGTTATAGGCATGCAGCAGGGCGAGGTGGAAGTCCGGGTCCTTGGGGGCCATCGCCCACACCGCCATCGACTGCCTCGGCGTGGGGTAGAGCACCTCGGCGTCAACCCCGTCGGTGTCCTGCATTGCGAGGCGCGCGGCGGGGTCGTAGCCAGCGCGGGGGACGTCCTCCCACCGCTTCCAGGGGACGCACTGCTCAGGGGGCAGGCCGCCGTTGATGTTGTTGCCGAAGTTGATCGGGGCCGGGGCGCCCTCGAAGATCCAGGCGTCGCCTTCGTCGAAGTGCTCCAAGCGCGGGGCCCGGTCGGCGTACTTGGCCGGCAGGCCCTCTTTCCACAGCTCCGGCGGCTCGTTAACATGCCCGTCGCCGGATACGAGTCGGTAGTCGCGCATGGGTCCGCTCCTCGCTAGTCGCGCAGGTTGACGTATTGCAGTGGGCGGTCGAAGTCGAGGTCCTTCACCAGGGCGATGACCTGCTGGAGGTCGTCGCGCTTCTTGCCGCTGACGCGGAGCTCGTCGCCCTGCACGGCGGTCTGCACCTTGAGCTTCGAGTCCTTGATCGCCTTGGTGATGCGCTTGGCGGCGTCGGCGGGGATGCCTTGGCGCACGACCGCGGTCTGGCGCAGCGCGCCGCCCGAGGCGCGTTCGGGGTCCTTGTATTCGACCGCGCCGGGATCGACCTTGCGGCGCACGAGATAGGTGCGGAGCAACTCGTGCATCTGGCGGAGGTGCAGGTCGTCGTCGGCGAGCAGGGTCAGCACGGCGCCGTCGCGGTCGACGCGGGCCTTGCTGCCCTTGAAATCATAGCGCTGCTTGATTTCGCGGAGGACGCCCTGGACGGCGTTCTCGACTTCTGTCAGATCGGCCCGGGAGACGATATCGAAGGTGGGCAAGAGCAGCCTCTTGTTTCCGTTTAGATTAGCAATTCGACCGGCGCGGCCTGCGGGGAGGCCGACGGCGGCTCGGAACCGACGACAGGGGTGCGCTTGGCGAGGTCGGCGATGGAGGTCCTTGCGAGGATTTCGTTGACCGCGTCCTCGACGTCGCGCCAGATGTCGCGCTGGCCACAGGCGCCGGAGTGGAAGCAGCAGCCGGGGTCGTCGATGCAGGAGACCGTCGAGACGGTATCGCCGAGCGCCTCCATGACGGAGCGGAGATCGATGTCGGCGGCGTCTTGGCCCAGGACGTGCCCGCCCTGGGGGCCGCGCTGGCTGGAGACGATCCCCTGCTTGTTCAGGGTGCTCAGCAGCCGTTCGAGGTAGGCCTCGGGGATGCCCTGGCGCTGGGCGACGGCGGCGGCGCGCTCCGGCCCCGAGTCAACGTGTTGGGCAAGGTCGACGAGGGCCCTCACCGCGTAGTCGACTTTAATCGGTACGTGCATCGCTCTCCTCCTCCGCTTCCGCCTGCCTGGGACGCTTCCTACTCGGTGCTCACCGGCTCCTTTTGGCCCTTTAACGCCGACATCATCGAATGCCACGACAGCGTGGCGCACTTCACCCGCGAGGGAAACTCGGCCACACCCGCGAGCACTTCGAGGTCGCCTAGTTCGTCGTCATCCTCCGGGTCCGCCCCGCCGGTGACCATCTCGTGGAAGGCGCCGAAGATGCGCTCCGCCTCTACGATCGTCTTCCCTTTGACCGTGGTGGTCATCATCGAGGCCGAGGCGCGGGAGATGGCGCATCCCGAACCCTGGAAGCTGACGTCCTCGATGCATCCCCCGTCGAGCTTGACGTAGACCGTCACCCTATCCCCGCAGAGCGGATTGTACCCCTCCATGCGCGTCGTGGCGTTCTC
>DAOUKZ010000007.1:0-6196 GCA_034420775.1 Dehalococcoidia bacterium | reverse complement strand
CCGCCGCCCTCGGTGGACATGAACGCCGAGTAGTCCGACACCCGCGCCGCCTGCTGCATGTTGTGCGTCACGATGAGGATCGTGTAGTCGGAGACGATCTCCTGCATCAGGTCCTCGATCTTCAGCGTGGCGGCCGGGTCGAGGGCCGAGCAGGGCTCGTCCATCAGGATGACCTCGGGCTCGACGGCGATGGCCCGCGCGATGCAGAGGCGCTGTTGCTGCCCGCCCGAGAGGTCCTGCGCGTTCGTCTTCAGCCGGTCCTTGACCTCTTCCCAGAGGCCGGCGCCGATGAGCGAACGCTCCACGAGCTCGTCCATGTCGCCCTTGTAGCCGTTGATCCGCGCCCCGAAGGCGACGTTGTCGTAGATCGACTTGGGGAAGGGGTTCGGCTTCTGGAAGACCATCCCGACGCGGAACCGCACCTCGGTGGCGTCCACCGATGGGTCGTAGAGGTCCTGACCGTTGAAGAGCACCTGTCCTTCGATGCGCGCGCCGGGGATCAGCTCGTTCATCCGGTTGAATACTCGGAGCAGGGTGCTCTTGCCGCAGCCTGAAGGCCCGATGATCGCGATGATCTTCTTTGCCGCGAGCCGCATGTTGATGTCTTCCAGCGCCTTATGGTCGCCGTAGTACATATCCAGCGACTTCGTCTCGAGCGCGATCATCTCCTCTTCCGAGGTTCTCTCGCTCGTCTCTTCGCGGATGTCGGTTGGCAGGCTGATAGAGACCGGCCCATTCACGCCGACCGCGGGCGCAACCGGCGTCTGTTCTTGTGTCTCTTGCGTCGTCATTGTACCCCCTACCAGATTGCGGGGCGCTATGCGTCTTGCACGCGTTTCTGGTACTTGTTCCTGAGGAAGATCGCCAGCGAGTTCATCGCCAGCAGGACGATGAGGAGCACCACGATCCCTGCCGCCGCCGTCTCTAAGAACGCGGTCTGCGGACGCGAAGCCCAGTTGAAGATCTGAATCGGGAGCACGGTGAACGGGTCGAGCGGCCCATGCCAAAAGCCGTCGCTGCCCGGGACGAAGGCGATGAAGGTCAGCGCCCCCATGATGATCAGCGGCGCCGTCTCGCCGATGGCCCGCGACATCGAGAGGATCGTGCCCGTCAGGATGCCGGGGAAGGCGTAGGGCAGGATCGTCGTCTGCATCACCTGCCACTTCGTCGCGCCAAGGCCATAGGCCGCAGTCACCAGCGAGTTGGGCACCGCCCGGATCGCCTCCCGCGACGCGATGATCGTGATCGGCAGGATGAGCAGCGTCATCGTCAGGGCGCCGGCGAGCACGCTGCGGTCGAGGGCGAACCACCGTACGAAGACGGTGAGGCCCAGAATGCCGTAGACGATCGAAGGCACTCCGGCCAGATTGGCGATGTTGGTCTGGATGATGTCGGTGAAGCGGTTCTTGGGGGCGTAGTGCTCGAGGTAGAGCGCCGTCCCCACGCCGAGTGGGAAGGAAAAGAGCGCGGTGAGCGCCATCACCCACACCGTGCCCATGAGGGCGGAGAGAATCCCCGCGCGCTCGGCGAAGCGTGAGGGGTAGCTGGTGATGAACTCCCAGCTCAAGCGAGGGAAGCCGTCGTTGGAGACGTCGACCAGTAGCGTCGCCAGCACCACGATCCCGATGGCGGTGGCGATGATCGCCAGCGTCAGGAAGAGCCGGCCCTGGAGCTTCCTCGACGAGAGGTTGGCCCCCATCCCGGCGGCGGCGCCGATCGTGGTCAAAGCCATTAGTAGCTCTCCCTGAACCGCCGGACGATGAAGTGGCCGAAGACGTTCATCGCCAGCGTGATGACGAAGAGCACCAACCCGACGGCGAAGAGCGTCTTGAACTCGATCGTGCCGTGCGGCGCTTCACCCATGCTCGTTTGCACCATGTAGGCGGTCATCGTCTGCACGCTATCGAGCGGCGTGGCCGTCACGTTGGGGGTGGCGCCGGCGGCGAGGGTCACGATCATCGTCTCGCCGACGGCCCGCGAGATGGCCAGGATGAACGCGGCGATGATGCCCGAAAGCGCGGCCGGCACCACCACGCGGACGGCCGTTTCGAACTTCGTGGCGCCCAGCGCGTAGGCCCCGTTCCGCAACGCCTGCGGCACGGAGACCATCGCGTCCTCGCTGATCGACGCCACCATGGGGATGATCATCACCCCGACGACGAGCCCCGCCGAGAGCGCATTGAAGATGTTCGCGTCCGAGAAGAGGAACCGGACGATCTCCGGGGTGACGAAGGTGAGGGCGAAGAAGCCGTAGACCACCGTCGGCACGCCGGCAAGCACTTCGAGGATCGGCTTGATCGTCCGGCGTAGCCGTTCGGGGGCGTACTCGGCCAGGAAGATCGCCGTGAGCAGGCCCACCGGCAGCGCGAACGCCGCGGCGATGGCCGAGACCATCAAGGTGCCGGTGATCAGAGGCCAGATGCCGAAGGCCTGTGGAATGAACCGCGGCGTCCAGCGGGTGTCGAAGAGGAAGTCGGCGAGCGAGACCTCACGGAAGAAGCTTATCGCCTCGGTCAGCAGCGAGACGACGATGCCGATGGTGGTGAGGATCGAGATCAGGCCCATCCCCAGAAGAATCTTGGGGATGACCGTCTCCTCCCAGGTGCGCTTCGACCGCTTCCACTGCGCCGCGTGCGACGACCGGAATGCCTCGCCGATGGGAGTGGACTGTGTAGCCAGCGCGTGACCTCCGCGAGCCGAAGCTCCGCGTACGGTAGAAGCGCCGTGTTAACAGAGTGTTAACGTCCGTCTAAAACAGCGTTAACCTTCTCTTCGAGGCGGCGCGCTTGCCCGGCCCGGCCCGTCGCTTGTGGTATAATTCCGGCGAAGAAAAAAGTCTGAAACTAGTACGCAAGGTGCGGGAGTAGTTGGACAAAGGGAAGAAAGAAGAGGTCCTCAAAGAGTACCAGCGCCATGACGGCGACACGGGCTCGGCGGAAGTGCAAGTCGCGATTCTGACGCAGCGGATCAACGACATCACCGATCACTTGCGCCAGCATCGCCAGGACCACCATTCACGGCGCGGCCTATTCAAGATGGTTGGGCGGCGCCGTCGGCTGCTCCGCTACGTCCACAAAGAGGACGTAGGGCGGTACCGGACGCTCATCCAGCGGCTCGGTCTCCGGAGATAGACCTCGCTCCTATCGCGGGGTCTTCTTCTTTTCACCTGACTCGCCCCTCCCCTCAGGAAGGAATGTTTTCGCATGTCTCATACCGTTGAACGAGAGATCGCCGGCCGCCCGTTGATACTGGAAACCGGACGGCTGGCCGGCCAGGCCAACGGCTCCGTAGTGGTGCGCCAAGGCGACACGATGTTGCTGGTGACCGCGGTCGCCGGGCCTCCCAGGGAGGGGATCGACTTCTTCCCCCTCACCATCGATTTCGAGGAGCGGCTCTACGCCGTCGGTCGCATTCCCGGGAGCTTCTTCCGGCGCGAAGGCCGGCCCACCCAAGAGGCCATCCTCACCATGCGGCTCACCGACCGGCCGCTCCGCCCCCTCTTTCCCAAGGGGATGCGCTCCGACTTGCAGGTCATCATCACCACCCTCTCCGCCGACCAAGAGCATGACCCGCAGCATCTCGCCATCATCGGTGCATCCGCCGCTCTCTCCATCTCCGACATTCCCTTCGGCGGTCCCGTCTCGGCGACGCGCATCGGCTTCATCGGCGGCAAGCTGGTGGCCAATCCCACCTTCCAGGAGCAGCAGGAAAGCGACCTCGACCTGATGGTCGCGGGCACCCGTGAGGCCGTGGTGATGGTCGAAGCCGGCGCCAACGAGGTCTCCGAGGAGATCGTGCTCCAGGGCATGAAGATGGCCCAGATCGTGAATGCGGAGACCATCGAGCTCCAAGAAGAGCTGATGCAGGTCGCCGCGAAGCCCAAGTTCACCGTCAACCTCCCCGAGCCCGCTCCCGAGGACCTGGCCGACGCCGTCGCCGGCGCCGCCGGTTCGGCGTTGGACGACGTCCTCTACAAACCGGGCCGAAAGGCCGAGCGCGACGCCGCCGTCGCCGAGGTCAAGAAGCGCGTCGTCGGCGAGCTCGCCGACCGCTTCGAGCCCGCCGAGGTGGGCAAGCAGTTCGAGGCCCACCTCAAGAGCCGGGTGCGCGAGAGCGTCCTCGACCGGGGCGTCCGCCTCGACGGGCGCGGCCTCGACGAGATCCGCCCCATCACCTGCGAGGTCGGCGTGCTGCCCCGAACCCACGGCAGCGGCCTCTTCACCCGCGGCGAGACGCAGGCCCTCACCATCACCACCCTCGGCTCGCTGAGCCTCAAACAGCGCCTCGACACCATCGGCATTGAGGACACCAAGCGGTACATGCATCAGTACAACATGCCGCCGTACTCGACCGGCGAGGCCAAGCGCATCGGAAGCTCCGGCCGCCGCGAGATCGGCCACGGCGCGCTCGCCGAACGTGCGCTCCTCCCCATGGTGCCAGACGAAGACGAGTTCCCCTACGCCCTCCGCGTCGTCTCCGAGGTGCTCAGCTCGAACGGCAGCACCTCGATGGCGAGCGTCTGCGGCAGTACCCTCTCGCTCATGGACGCCGGCGTGCCCATCAAGAAGCCCGTCGCCGGCGTGGCGATGGGCCTCGTCGTCGGCGACGAGCCGGATCAGTTCGCCGTCCTCACCGACATCCTGGGCTGGGAAGACGCCCTCGGCGACATGGACTTCAAGGTCGCCGGCACCAAGGACGGCATCACCGCCCTGCAGATGGACTTGAAGTCCACCGGCATCACCTTCCCCGTCATCGCGCAGGCCCTTGAACAGGCCAATGCGGGCCGCATGCACATCCTCGCCAAGATGGCCGAGGCCATCACCGAGGCCAGGCCGGAGCTCAGCCAGTACGCTCCGCGCATGATCCGCATCAAGATCGACCCCGAGAAGATCGGCGTCGTCATCGGCCCGGGCGGCAAGATGATCCGCTCGATCCAAGACCAGACCGGCGCCAGCGTCGACATCGAGGACGACGGCACCGTCATCATCGGCTCGAGCTCCGAGGCCGGCGCCAAGAAAGCCATCGAGATGATCGAAGGCCTGACCAAGGAGGTCGAGGTCGGCGAGGTCTACACCGGCAAGGTCGTGCGCACGATGAACTTCGGAGCCTTCGTCGAGATCCTGCCCGGCAAGGACGGGATGGTCCACATCAGCGAGCTTGCCGAGAACCGCGTCAACTCCGTTGAGGACGTGGTCAACATCGGCGACGAGGTCACCGTCATGGTGATCGAGATCGACCGCATGGGCCGCATCAACCTCTCCCGCCGAGCCGTGCTCGAAGGACTCGAGGCCGGCGGCGCCCGCGTCCGGGACGGGGCCAGCGGCGGAGACCGCGACCGTGACAGGGACAGAGGCCCCCGCGACCGCGATCGAGGCCCCCGGCCCTACGGCAACCGCTCCGGCGGCGGCCCGCCCCGCGGCGGCAACGGCCGCGGCCCGCGCCCTCCCATGCGCGACCGCGGCGGCGACCGCGACAGAGGCCCTCGCGATCGTGATCGAGGCCCTCGGCCGCAGCGGCGCTAGTCCCGCCAACCGACGTTGAACGAGTCGAAGGGGCGCCCTAGGGCGCCCCTTCTCTGTCCCTTGCAGGCTCGGTGCCGACTGCGGGCGTATAATGTGAGTTCGCTGCCGGAGGCTTGCATTGGCTGAGATTCGCGTTCTGATGCATGGCGCGCTGGGGAAGATGGGGCAGGCGGTCTCCGCGGGCCTTCAGCGCGAGCCCGATATCGTCGTCGCCGCCGCGGTCGACGTTGCCGCCGCGGAGGACCGCTTCGTCAACGACGGCATCGACGTCCCGTTGGCCGCCTCGATTGACGGGCTTCCTGACGACGTGTCCGCCTCGGTGCTCGTCGACTTTTCCCACGCCGACGCCGCGCCCGGCGCCGTCGAAGCCGCGGCATCGCGCGGCATGAACTTCGTCGTCGGCACCACCGGTCTCTCCGACGACGCGGTCGTGGGTCTGGAGCGCGTCGCGGAGCGCTACGGTGTGGGCGGCGTCGTGGCCCCCAACTTCGCCATCGGCGCCGTGCTGATGATGCACCTCGCGCAGCAGGCCGCACCCCACTTCGACCACGCCGAGATCATGGAAATGCACCACGAGACGAAGATCGACGCCCCGTCGGGCACCGCCGCCACCACGGCCCGCATGTTGCGCGACGCGCGCGGCGGTGACTTCGAGCGGAACGTTCCCGAGCGGG
>DAOUKZ010000006.1:0-2576 GCA_034420775.1 Dehalococcoidia bacterium | reverse complement strand
ACTCCGAGCCGCGCCATCGTCCCCGGCGCGTGACTCTCGATCAGCGCGTCGGCGGTGGCGGCGAGGTCGAGGAACCGCTTGCGGTCGGCCTCCCGCTTCAGGTCGAGGACGACGCTGCGCTTGCCCCGGTCCCACACCGTCCGCCCACCGTAGCCGCGGAACGGCCCGCCGCCCGGCGGCTCGACCTTGATCACGTCGGCGCCCTGGTCGCTCAGCGTCATCGCCGCCATCGGCCCAGCCGCGCCGAACGTCAGGTCGAGAATGCGTACGCCGTCGAGGGGGCCTGCCATGCCGCTCTTCCGTCACCTCAGGAGCTAGCCCAGGTTGTAGACGGCCTCGGCGTTCTCCCGCGTGATCTTCCGGTACTCGTCCTCGGACACGCCCTTGAGGCTGGCCGCCGCCCACTCGTGGCTCCGCGGCCACGTCGTGTCCGTGTGCGGGTAGTCCGACTCCCACAGGATGTTGTCGACGCCGATCAGCTCGCGGGCGAAAACCCCGGCCTCGTCGTGGATGAAGGCCGCGTAGCACTGGCGGTGGAAGTAGAACGACGGCTTCTTGTCGAGCCGCGACTTCGTCCAGAAGCGGTGCTTGGTGAAGGTGTAGTCGCTCCGTTCCAGGAAGTACGGCAGCCAGCCGATCCCGCCCTCGCTGGACACGACCTTGAGCGTGGGGTGCCGCTCCAGCAGGCCGCCCCAGATCACCTCGCCGAGGAACTCGAAGCAGCTCAGCGGCGCGGCGGCGATGTACGCCTCCGCCTGCCCCGGCAGCGGGTCGAGCAGCATCTGCGACGTCGCCCCACCGGTCCGCGTCTGCCCCAGGTGGATGTTGATCGGCACGCCGTGCTCCTCGACGCTGCTCCACAGCGGGTCGAGGTCGGGGTGGATCAGGGGCAGGCACCCCTCGACGAGCTGCGGCCGCCCCGGCACGCTCAGGCTCTTGACGCCCTTCGCCGCGATCCGTTCAAACTCACCGAGCGCCTTCGCCGGGTCGTACAGCGGCAGGATGGCGTGGCCCACGAGCCGGCCGGGCGCCGTGGCTTGGAACTCCTCAAGCAGCCAGTCGTTGTAGGCCGAGAAGACCCAGTCCCGCAGCTCGGGGTCGCGCAGCGCCATGAACGCCTCGCCGCCGATGCCCGCCAGCGAGGGAAAGCACATCTGGGTCAGCACGCCGTCGAGGTCCATGTCGCGCACCCGCTCGACGGGGTCGTAGCAGCCGGGCCGCATGTCCTTGAAGCTCTGCGACTGCGACGTGAAGTCCTCGTAGCTGCGCCCCGCCATCACCGACAGCCCATGGTTCGCCCGCAGCCGGTCCTCCACCCTCCACTTCTCCAGCCCCTCATCCACCACGATCGCCGGCGCCCGCTCCGCCAGTCCCGCCGGCGCCCGCTCCGTCCACACCCCCGGCGGCTCAATAATGTGATCATCCGCCGATATGAGATCGTTCACCCCATACGGCTCAGTCGGAACCTCGATCACGGCGCCCCTCTCCCCGGCACAATCAGCAGGGCCGCTACTATAGCGCATCGGAATCTCTTACCTCTTCTCCCAAGGGGAGAAGATTGAGATGAGGGGCCCCTCATCACCACCACCGGCCATCGACGCCGCCACTCCCTCCTTGCCTCCCCACCTCAAACCTCTCCCCCTCTTGGGGGAGATTAGAGAGAGAGCACGCCACCTTAAACCTCCCTCCCTTTATGGGAGGGACTGAGGGAGGGCTCCTCCGGAACCTCTTCTCCCAAGGGGAGAAGATTGAGATGAGGGGCCCCTAATCACCACCACCGGCCACCGACGCCGCCACTCCCTCCTTGCTTCTCCACCTCAAAACCTCTCTCCCTCCTGGGGGAAACCGAAAGAGAGCACGCGCCCGCCAGGGCGCGCCGGCGGGGCCGGGGGGCCGGGCGGTCCCCTCCCGTAGGGGCACCTCTTGTGGGTGCCCGCTCCCGATCACCACCAGCCGCCACCCGACGCCGCCACGCCCCTGCCCCAACCACCCGTGGTACATTTCCGCACCATGAGGCCGACCCCATGACCACCCCAACCGACGCCAGCGACTCCGCCCGCCGCCAGTTCGGACCCGCCGCGGCCGCCTACGCCGCCAGCACCTACCACGCCGCGGGCCCCGACCTCGCCGCGCTGGTCGACGCCGCCCACCCCACCACCGCCGACCGCGCCCTCGACATCGGCTGCGGCGCAGGACACACCGCCCTCGCCCTCGCGCCCCTCGTCCGCGACGTCGTCGCCTGCGACGTCACCGAGGCCATGCTCGACCAGGCGCGCGCCCTCGCCCGCGAGCGCGACGCGGCCAACGTCTCATTCCTCGCCGCCGACGCCGCCTCGCTTCCGTTGGACGACGCCGCCTTCGACCTCGTCGCCTGCCGCGTCGCCGCCCACCACTTCCACGACGTCCGCTCCGCCGTCGCCGAGATGGCCCGCGTCCTCGCCCCCGCCGGACGCCTCCTCATCATCGACTCCTACACCCCCGCCGACCCGCCGGAGACCGACGCCATCCTCGACCGCATCGAGCGCCTCCGCGACGCCAGCCACGTCCGCGACT
Source organism: Dehalococcoidia bacterium (assembly GCA_034420775.1). Classification (GTDB taxonomy): domain Bacteria; phylum Chloroflexota; class Dehalococcoidia; order SHYB01; family SHYB01; genus DAOUKH01. The sequence goes on along the minus strand of DAOUKZ010000006.1, from coordinate 23 downwards.
ACCTCCTAGAAGAATGGGAGGCC
>DAOUKZ010000005.1:0-15041 GCA_034420775.1 Dehalococcoidia bacterium | reverse complement strand
CGGCGCGCACCCTCTTTCAGTTTCCCCCATAGAGGGGGAGAGGCCGGAGGGGTGGGCGATTTGCCCAGCGGGGGAGGGTGGCCATAAGAGGGGCTCCTACACGGGAAGGCGGTGGTGGTCGGCGGGGTCGGGCACCCACAAGAGGTGCCCCTACACGGGAGGGCGGTGGTGGTTGGTGGGGTCCCCTCATCTCAATCTTCTCCGCTTGGGAGAAGAGGATCCGCTGCCCTCCCTCAGTCCCTCCCATGAAGGGAGGGAGGTGTGAGGGTTAGGCGGCCGCGGCGTTGCCCGTCCTAGTGCGGGCGCCTACCATGAGCGCGCCATGCTCGACGGCTCCCGTGTGCTCGATCTGACCGGCCCCGAAGGGCAGCTTTGCGGCCGGATACTTGGCGACCTCGGCGCGGACGTCATTAAGATCGAGCCGCCGGGCGGGGACTCCGGCCGCCGCATCGCGCCCTTCCTCGGCGGCGTCCCCGGCTCCGAACGCGGCCTCTATTGGCACGCCTACAATTTCAACAAGCGCGGCGTGACGCTCGACATAACCACCGCGGACGGGCGAGAACTCCTCCGCCGCCTCGCCGACTCCGCCGACCTGATCATCGAGTCCTACCCGCCCGGGCACCTCGCCGGCCTCGGCTTCGACCTGGAATCCCTGCAGGCGGCCCGCCCAAGCCTCGTCATCACGTCGATTACGCCGTTCGGGCAGACCGGCCCCGACTCGGGACGCGCCGCCGGCGACTTGCTGCTCATGGCCCGCGGCGGGCTCCTCAACCTCTGCGGCGAGGACGACGGCCCGCCCTCCCGCGTCCGCGTCGCGCAGTCCTACTGCCAGGCGGGGGCCCAGGCCGCCGCGGCTTCCGTCATGGCGCTGTACGACGCCGAGCGGTCGGGGCGCGGCGAGCGCATCGACGTCTCGATGCAGGAGGCGGTGGCCAACAGCCTGATCTCGGTGCAGCAGCACTGGGACCTTCTTCAAGTCAACGAGCGCCGCGGCACGACGCAGCTCCGCGGCGGCAAGGTACTGGGCCGCTACTCCTGGCCGGCCAAGGACGGCTCGGTCGCCTGGTGTTGGTGGGTCGCCCCCGGCTGGGGGTTCAAGATGTACCCCCTCATGGAGTGGATGACCGAGGAGGGGATGGCGGGCGACCTGTGGGACTGGGACTGGGAGAACCGGAGCACGAACGAGCTTGAACAGGACGAGGTCGACCACTGGGAGGAGCTCTTCGGCGCCTTCTTCAAGACGCATACCAAGGCCGAGATCTACGCCGAGGCCCTGAGGCGGCGCATCATGCTCTTTCCCACGTACACGATGGAAGACCTCGCGGGCTACCGCCAACTCATCGAGCGAGACTACTTCACGGAGGTCGAACTTCCCGGCGTCGAGTCGCCGGTGCGCTTCCCCGGCGCCTGGGTGGCCTCGTCCGGCGGCGAGTGGGGGCTGCGCCGCTCCGCGCCCGCTATCGGCGAGCACAACCGGGAAATCTACGGCGGCGAGCTCGGCCTGACCTACGACGACCTCGTCGCCCTGCACGCGGTGGGAGCCATCTGATGGCTGGACGGGGAAAACGAGACCTGCCGCTGGCAGGCGTGCGCGTCGTCGACTTCAGTTGGGCCGTCGCCGGGCCCGCGACAACGAAGCTCCTCGCCCTTTTCGGCGCCGACGTTATCAAGATCGAGAGCCGCGTCCGCATCGACGGCGGCCGCCTCGGTACGCCCTTCCTGGAAGGCAGACCCGGCATCAACAAGTCCGGCTACTTCATCAACCACAACACCTCGAAGCGGAGTATCCGCCTCGATCTCTCCAAGCGGGAGGCGAAGGAGATCGTCAAGCGGCTCGTCGCCGTCGCCGACGTCGTGACAGAGAGCTTCTCCGCCGGCGTGATCGAACGCCTGGGCCTCGGCTACGGAGAGCTTTCCAAGGTCAAGGCCGACCTCGTGATGATCAGCCTGACCATGCAGGGGCAGACCGGCCCCTTCGGGGGACACGTCGGCTTCGGACGCACGCTGGCCGGCTTGGCCGGTTTCGACCACCTCACTGGGTGGCCGGAGAGCAACCCCGCGGGCCCGAATCAGCCCTATACCGATCTCGTCGTGCCCTGGTTCGCGGCCTCGGCCGTGGTCTCAGCGCTCCGGCGACGCGACCGCACCGGCCAGGGGCAATACCTCGACCTCTCCCAACTCGAAGCGGCGCTCCACTTCCTCGCCCCATCGTTGCTCGACTTCACCGCCAACGGTGTCGTGCAGGAGCGCGCCGGCAACCGCGTCCCCGGCGCTGCGCCCCACGGGGTCTTTCCCTGCGCCGGCGACGACCGCTGGGTCGCCGTCGCCGTCACCTCCGATGCCGAGTGGCGCTCCCTCTGCTCGGTCATGGGCCAGGAGTCTCTTGCCGAGGATGCGCGCTTCAGTACGCTCCTGACGCGCAAGGAGAACGAGGACGCGCTCGAAGCGATCATCGCTGCGTGGACGCGCCCGCAAACGGCGGAGGACGTCGTCGACCGCCTCACCGGTGCCGGGGTGGGCGCGGCCGTCGTTGCCCGCGGGGAAGATCTGCACCACGATCCCCAACTCGGCGCCCGGGGCCATCTTCGCGTCATGGAGCACCCCGTCATGGGGGCAAGGACGCACTCCGCGCCCTCGTTTCGGCTCTCGGAAATGGAGCTCGACCACCGCCGCGCCCCGCTCTTCGGCGAGCACGAGGAGGAGGTGTACGGCGGCCTGCTCGGCATGTCTTCGGGCGAGATTGAGCGGTTGCGGTCGGAGGGGGTCGCGGGGTGATCGGCTCCAAGCGTGTCGGTGGCCCCCCCCCCCACCCTGCCCCTCCGACGCGCCTGGTGGCGCGTACCCTCCCTCAGTCCCTCCCATAAAGGGAGGGAGGTTTAAGGTGGCTCCTCTAGAGGGGAAGGCCGGAGGGCGATTCGTGAATCGCCCCTACGGGAGGGGACGGGCACCCACAAGAGGTGCCCCTACGGGAGGGGAGGTGACCGCCCGGCCCTACCTTGGTTTGAGTGCGGCTAGGGCTTGACGCGCCGCCAGTCCGACTTGCCGTGCGCCCTGGGGAAGAGATCGGGGTGCAGTATCTCGGCTAGGATTTCGAGGCCGTCGACCACTCTGGGGCCGGGACGGTTGTAGAACGAGGAGCCGTCGACGACGTACACCTCGCTGTTCCTTACGGCGGTGAGCCCGTTCCATTCCGGCGGCATCGGCGTCTTGCTGAACTCGTCGAGACATTCTTCGAGGTGATAGCCGCAGGGCATGAGGATGACGACCTCGGGGTCGTAGGCGGCGATATCCTCCCACGCCGCCTGTACGGAGGGGTGACCCTCGCGGCCCAGGCCGTCGGTCCCGCCGGCGAGGCGAATCATCTCGGGCACCCAGTGGCCGCCGATGAAGGGCGGGTCGAGCCACTCCAGGGCGAAGACTCGCGGACGGCGGTCCGCGCCCGCCGCTGTGGCCTCGACGGCGCCGATGCGCCGGCGAAGCGCCGTCGTGACCTCGGCGGCGCGCTCCACGGCTCCGGTGGCCTCGCCAACGGAGGCGATCGTGTCGAGAATGCCGCCCAGCGTCGTGGGTTCCAGGGAGAGCACTGTGCGCTCGTTGTCTCCGTTGCTGGGAAGCAGCCGCACCGCATGTTGCACGTCGCCGTAGGAGACGGCGCAGACGTCGCACAGCTCCTGCGTCAGCACGAGGCCGGGGTCGATGCGCTCCAGCAGGGCCTGGTCGAGGGCGTAGATGCTGCTGCCGGCGTGGACCGCCTCGCTGACGTGGCGGTGAATCTCCGCCCCAGAGCTTCCCGAATGGTCGATTAGCGACCGCGTCACCGCCGGTTTGGACGCCGCCTCCGCCGGGTAGTCGCATTCGTGGGTCACGCCGGCGAGCTGGTCGCCGAGGCCGACGGCGAAGTCGATCTCCGTGCTGCTGGGGAGGAGGGAGCAGATGCGCATCGCGATCATCATTCTATGGGCCGCCTCGACGCCCCTCAAGGGCGGGAGAGGTCGAAACGCCCGCCCCCTTCGCAGTGGTACACTGATGGGCGGTTTCCGTTAGGCGCTACCCGGGAACTTCGAGACGCCCGTGCCGCAGCACTTCCACCTCACCACCACCACCCAGTTCGACCGCGCCTGGGCCGAGCAAGAGATTTTTGATCTTGCCGACCGCCTGAAGAAGGGCGGCGAGGGGCTGCCCACGGTCGAGGGTCAGGCGCTCTACTGCCTCTTCTACGAGCCCAGCTTCGTCACCAGGGCCTCCTTCGAGCGTGCCTTCGGCCTTCTTGGCGGCGACGCCTACCAGACCGAGGACGCCTCGCAGTTCTTCCCCATCCAGACCCCGAGCTACATCGACGACGTCATCCAGATTCTTGCCAGCCTGCACTTCAACGTCGTCGTGCTGCGCAGTAGCGGCGAGGGCATCATGGAGCGCGCCAGCGCCGTCGACGCCGTCCCCGTGATCAACGGCGGCAGCCTCGACGATCACCCCACGCAGGCGCTGGCCGACCTGTACACCATCGCGCGGGAGCGCGGCGCGGTGGACGGGGCGCGTGTCGCCGTCGTGGGCCGCCTCGAACACCGCAACGTCAGCGCTCTGCTGAACGGGCTCGCCCTCTACGACGACGTGACGGTCTCCCTAGTCCCTATCAGCGGCCAGATCGACCCCGCCGTCCGCGCCTACTGCGAGTCCAAGGGCGTCCGCTTCGAGACCCGCAGCCTCGACAATGGTGTGGAGGACGCGGACGTCATCTACCTCAACGGGCCGCGCACCGTGGCCCACGCCCAGCTCTTGAAGTCGCGCGACGTTTCCCTCCTCGTCGACGAAGCGTTCATGACGCGGCTGAAGCCGAGCGCGATCATCATGCACCCGATGCAGCGGAGCGGGGACTTCACCTTCCAGGCCGTCGATCCCAGGATCGTGACCTACCGGCAGGCCGAGAACGCCCTGTTCGTGCGGATGGCCCTGCTGGCCCACACCCTGAGCGGCTAGACCGGCCGCGGCTCCGGCGTCTCGCGGTACTCGTGGATCGGGCGTACCGCGAAGTCGCCCACCCCGTTGACCAGGCTCTCGGCGGCGGCGCGCGCCGTGTCCAGCGACGTGAAGACCGGAATGCGGCGCTCGACGGCCGCCCGCCGGATACGGAAGCCATCCTGGAGCGTGGCACGGTCGCCGGTGACGGTGTTCACGACCGCGTCGACCGTGCCGTCGGCGACCACGTCGACGCAGTTGGGGTGCTCGCCGCTGAGGAACTTGGTGATGCGGGTGACGGGAATCCCCATCCCTTGGATCATCGCCGCGGTGCCCTCGGTGGCGTAGAGCCGGTAGCCGGCGGCCTGTAGGTCGCGCACCAGGGGCTCGGAATCGGCCTTGTTGCGGTCGGCGATCGAGAGAAGGATCGCGCCCTTCGGGGGCAGCATCATGCCCGCCGCCATCAGGCCCTTGACCAGGGCGGGGCGGAAGTCGCGGTCGACGCCCATGACCTCGCCCGTCGACTTCATCTCCGGCCCCAGGTAGGTGTCCACGCCGGCGAGCTTCGACATCGAGAAGACCGGTGCCTTCACCCCCACGAGCTTCCGACGCCTGTAGAGCCCGGGCTCGTAGCCCTGCTCGACCAGGCTCCGGCCGAGCATCGCCTTGACCGCGGCGCGGACCATGGGCACGCCGGTCACTTTGGAGAGGAACGGGACGGTGCGGCTGCCGCGGGGGTTCACCTCGAGGACAAACACCTCGGGGCGGCTTGGCCCGGCGCCGCTCCAGGGGCTGCGGTAGGCCTCTCCGCCGGTGAGCACATATTGGACGTTCATCAGGCCCTTCACCTGGAGCGCGAGGCCGATGCGCGTGGTGTAGTCGACCATCGTGTCGACCTCGTCCTCGGTCAGCGTCAGGCCGGGGTAGATCGCCATCGAGTCGCCGCTGTGGACGCCGGCCCGCTCGACGTGCTCCATGAGGCCGGGGATGAGCACCGTCTCGCCGTCGCAGATGGCGTCGACGTCCACCTCGCGGCCTTCGAGATAGCGGTCGATGAGGACGCGGCGCCCCTCGCCGGCTTCGAGCGCCTGCTTCATGTACTTCACCATCTCGTCGTCGTTCTGGACGATCTCCATCGCCCGGCCGCCGAGCACGTAGCTGGGACGCACCAGGAGCGGGTAGCCGATGGACTGGGCCACTAGGAGCGCCTGTTCGAGGTTGGTCACCGCAGAGCCGGGCGGGTTGGGGATGCCGAGGCCGGCGAGGAACTCCTCGAAGAGGTGGCGGTCGGAGGCGATGTCGATGGAGCGGGCCGTCGAGCCCAGGATCGGAAGCTGCGCGCGGTCGAGGACCTGCGAGAGGTTGATCCCCGTCTGCCCGCCGAACTGCACGATCGAGGGCGGGAAGGAAAGCTCGCCGTCCTCCTCGACCGCCTCGTTTTCGAGAACGTCGCGCACGCTCTCCTCGTCCAGCGGTTCGAAGTAGAGCCGGTCGCTGGTGTCGAAGTCGGTGGAGACCGTCTCCGGGTTTGAGTTGACCACGATGCTTTTGACACCCTCGCCCTGCAGCGCCCACGCGGCGTGCACCGAGCAGTAGTCGAACTCGATGCCTTGGCCGATGCGGATCGGCCCGCTGCCCGCGACCAGGGCGCGTTGGCCGCCCAGCGGCGGGGCCTCGTTCTCTTCCTCGTAGGCGCTGTAGAAGTAAGCCGTCTCCGCCTCGAACTCGGCGGCGCAGGTGTCCACCATCTTGTAGACGGGACGGATCTCCCATCGCCGGCGCAGGCGGCGCACCTGCTCGGCCGAGCGGTCGGTAAGGACGGCGATCGCGGCGTCGGAGAACCCCATTCGCTTGGCTTCCCAGAGGAGGCCCGCCGATAGGTGCTCGCCGAGCAGCCGCCCTTCCATCTGCGCGATGTTGTCCAGCGCGCGGGTGAACCAGGGGTCGATGCCCGTCCGCCGCGACAGGTCCTCCGGGCCGAGGCCGCGCCGCAGCGCCGCCAGGAGCCCCCAAAGCCGCTCGTCGTTGGGGTGCAGGGGGAGGCGGTCTTCGTAGAGCTTGCCGTCCTCGACCCAGTCGTCGTCCTCCCAGAGGAGGGAGCGGCCGGTGATTTCGAGGCAGCGGATGGCCTTCTGAAAGGCCGCCTCGAAGGTGCGGTCGATGGCCATGACTTCGCCCGTCGCCTTCATCTGCGTGCCAGTGACCCGGTCGCCGGTGGGGAACTTGTCGAACGGCCACCGCGGGATCTTCACGACGCAGTAGTCCAGCGCGGGCTCGAAGGCCGCCAGCGTCTTCCCCGTCACCGCGTTCGGTATCTCGTCGAGGCGCTTGCCGACGGCGATCTTCGCGGCCACGCGGGCGATGGGATAGCCCGTGGCCTTGCTTGCCAGCGCCGAACTGCGGCTCACCCTGGGGTTGACCTCGATGACGTAGTAGCCGCTGGGGTCTGGGGTGCCGCCGGGAAGGGTCTCGCCGACCACGCCCCCCGGCGCCAAGGCGAGCTGGACGTTGCAGCCGCCCTCGATGCCGAGGGCGCGGATGATCTTCAGGCTCGACGAGCGCAGCATCTGGTAGTCCTTGTCGGACAGGGTCTGGCTCGGCGCCACGACGATGCTGTCGCCGGTGTGGACCCCCATCGGGTCCAGGTTTTCCATGTTGCAGATCGTGATGCAGTTGTCCGCCCCGTCCCGCATCACCTCGTACTCGACTTCCTTCCACCCAACCAGCGACTTCTCCACCAGCACCTGCGTGATGGGGCTGGCGTCGAGGCCGCGCCGCACGATGGTTTCCAATTCCGCCGGCGTCTCCGCCACGCCGCCGCCTGTGCCTCCAAGGGTGTAGGCGGGCCGGATGACCAGGGGAAGGCCGAGCTTCTCGGCGGCGCTTCGTGCTTCCTCCAGCGAGCCGACGATCTCCGACGGCGGCGTCGGCTCGCCGATGGCGGCGAGGAGCGACCGGAACCGCTCCCGGTCCTCGGCGTCCTTGATCGTTTCGAGCGGCGTGCCCAGGAGGCGGACGTCGTACTTCTCGAAGATGCCGGCGTCGGCGAGCTCCACGGCGAGGTTGAGGCCGGTCTGGCCGCCCAGGGTGGGCAGGACGCCGTCGGGCCGCTCCCGCTGGATGATGCGCTCGACTACTTCGACGGTCAGGGGCTCGATGTAGACGGAGTCGGCGATGTCCTCGTCCGTCATGATCGTCGCCGGATTCGAGTTGACGAGGACGGTGGTGACGCCCTCTTCGCGAAGGGCGCGGCAGGCCTGGGTGCCGGCGTAGTCGAACTCGGCGGCCTGACCGATGACGATGGGGCCGGATCCAATAACGAGGACCTTGCGCGGCTTGCCGTTCGTGCTGTCTTCGGCGGTCACTCGGCTAGTTCGGCGGGGTGCTGCGAGGGCGGATGGGGTGGTCGGCGCTGGGCCGACCTATGCTAGCACAGCGGACGGTCCTTTCGCGACATAAAGGAAGGGGCGGACCCGCCGGTCCGCCCCTTGTTTTGCGTTATGCAGAGGCTCTTCTATATCTTATAGAAGTCCACCGCGTTGAGCCCGCGGATCTTCTCCTGGTCCTCGTCGCTCAGCTCGCCGATCTTGCCGTTGAGCATCTTCACGAAGTCGGGATAGAACGCGTCGGGGTGCGGGAAGTCCGAGCCCCAGATGATCCGGTCGGCGCCGAGCCACTGCGCCGTGAGCGGCAGCGTGACCTCCTCGGGGTCGAACGAGATCCAGCCCTGCCGCCGGAAATAGTCCGTCGGCGTCATCTTCAGGTGCGGCACGACGTGCCCCAGGTGCTCGAACCGGTGGTCGAGCCGCTCGAGCAGCGAGATCAGCCAGCCGCCGCTGGATTCCAGAATGGCGAAGCGCAGGTTGGGGTACTTCTCGAGCTTGCCGCCCGCGATGATGCCCGTGATCAGGTGCATCGAGTCGACGGGGTGGTTCACCGGCGTGCGGGCGAACTGCTGAATGATGTCGGGGCCGATCATGTCGAACAGCCGCCCCGAGCCGTACATCCCGTCGCCGGGGAAGGGGTGGAAGCCGATCGGCACGTCGAGCTCCGCCGCCGTCTCGAAGAGCGGATCGTAGTAGTCGTTCCACCAGCGGGCGTCCTCGACGGCGTGACAGGGCCGCAGGAAGATGGCCTTGAAGCCGAAGTCGTTGACGCAGCGGCGGGCCTCTTCGCAGGCCCACTCGACGTCGTGCACCGCCACGATGTTGACCGCGCCGTGCAGCCGTCCGCCGCCGCCCTGGACGTAGTACTCCGCCAACCAGTTGTTCAGGCCGCGGTTGATGGCGTGGTGCAGCTTGGGTTCGCTGATGGTCTGCAGGTTCATTGTGGGGTAGAGCACCGCCTCGTCCATGAACTCTTCGTCCATCACGCCGAGCCGCGCCGTCGGCTCCTGGGCGGCGGGGTTCATCTGGGTGTAGTTGAGGTTCATGACGTTGCCGAGATCGACGCCCCGGTTCCAGCGTTCCACTCCCGCCAGTCCCGCAACCGCGGTGGCGCGGCTTTCGGTGGCCTGCGGATTGGGGCCCATGGTCGGGTTCGACTTCATCCAGTGGTTGTTTACCCAGTATTCGTTGCCGTCGTCCTTCTCGATGATCCTCGGCGCGAGGTCTCGGAACTCGGGGTCCACGTAGTCGGGGAGGGCGAATGCCGGCTCCAGGTAATGGCCGTCGGCGTCGATGATGCGCGTCTTTACTTTCGTCTCCGTCGTCATGAGTGCTCCTTCTCTTCTCGATTCGCTAGACCAGATGATAGAGGGCGGCCGCGTTGCCCGCGATCATCTTCTGCTTCTCGTCGTCGGGGACGCCGGCGAAGTGCTCCTCGATGACGGCCTTCGACTCGGGCCACGAGGTCTCGCTGTGCGGGTAGTCCGACGACCACATGATGCTCTCGACGCCGATGGTGTGCCGCTCGCGGACGGCGACGGGGTCGTCGATCAGGGTGCCGAGCACGTGGTTCCTGAAGTAGTGGCTCGGCGGCTCCTTGAGGTCGGACTTGGTCCAGTGCCGGTGCTTGTTCCAGACATGGTCCATGTAGTTGATGATGAAGGCGCACCAGCCCAGGCCGCCCTCGACCTCGACCAGCTTCAGGGTGGGGAAGCGCTCGAAGATGCCGCCGTAGATGAAGAGGCCGATGGGCTCGGCGAGGCTGAGCTTGGTCATCGTCATGTCGGACAGGAAGTGCGGCGTGGTGTCGAAGCGGGTGCTCCGTCCGCCCATGCTGGAGTGCACCTGCACCGACATGCCCTGGTCGACGATCTCGCCCCAGAGGGCGTCCCACTTGGGGTCGGTGTAGTCGGCGCCGTCGGGGCTCACGCCGGGAATGAGCGCGCCCCGGAGGCCGACCTTGGCGGCGTGCTTGACCTCGGCGACGGCCTCATCGACGTCCCACACCGGGATGTAGGCGATGCCGAGGAGCCGGCCGGGGGAGGGTTTACAGAAGTCGGCGAGCCAGTCGTTGTAGGCGCGGTGACTTGCGAGGGCGAGGTCACGGTCCTGCGTGCGCAGGGGGCCGCCGCCGTAGATCGCCTCGGCGTCGACGCCGTCGATGTCCTGGTCCTTGATGCGCTCGGTGGGGTCCCAGCCCCCCGGCCGGGTGTCGCTGATCTTGCCCTTGAACTTGTAGTCCGTCGACTTCTTGCCCGCCAGGTTGGAGAGCATGATGAAGGGCGTCTTGCGCCCCTCGAAGACGACGAAGTCGCCCTCGTCCGTCGATTCGAGCGACGGGGCGCGGTCGGTGAAGCTGCCCGGCAGGTATTCCCGCCAGAACGTCGGCGGCGGGCTGACGTGCGAGTCCGCGGATATGATGTGATACTGCCCCATACGGGCCTCCTGTGCCGCTGATTGCAGCGCCTATACTATGGCCCGCGCCGAAAACCGGTCAACTAGGCCGCTGGGCCGACGGCGGGGTATGGCGCGCGCGGCTTCTCCCGGTGCCCGTGGGCGTTTCGTGAGCGTCGTGAGCGCTCATGAGCGTTTTCGGCGCGGGCCACTCCTGTTATCGGCTCGTGGAAGTCGTGAGCGTTGGTGAGCGTCGTGGACGTTTTTGGAGCCGATGCGCCACGGCTACTCTGTCGGGCGACGTTGGCTGGGCCGACGGTGGCCGCGTTTCATCATGATTTGTCAGCGGTTGCGCCATGGTCGACCGTGTTTGCGCCGTCGTTGCGCGTGGTTTGGCGACGATTTTTCACGCTTCCGCGCGCCGGCCACTCGGACCATCGCCAGACTAGGCAAAGCGCTCTCGGTAGAGGGGCGCGCGTTCGTCCGGGTAACGCTCGCAAGGGCGCTTGTATACGTCGGCGAAGCTACTCACAGAAGCCCACTATAGTAGGCGCGCCCTAACGGCCGCCACCCGCGGCTGTCACGCCCGCGCCCTACGGGCCGCGCCCCACCCTGCCCCTCCGACGCGCCTGGCGGCGCGCACCCTCTTTCAGTTTCCCCCATGGAGGGGGAAAGGCCGGAGGGGACGGGCGATTCGAGAGGCGCCCCTACGGGCCGCGCCCCACCCTGCCCCTCCGACGCGCCTGGCGGCGCGCACCCTCTTTCAGTTTCCCCCATGGGGGAGAGCTTTGCGTAACTGACGTTGGCGGCTCCAAGCATGTCGGTGCGCCCACCCCGCCCCTCCGGCGCGCCTGGCGGCGCGTACCCTCTTTCAGTTCCCCCGTGAGGGGGAAAGGGCGGGGGGGGGCGGGGCCCACAAGGGGGCGGGCGGACGGGGTGTGGTTGGGGGGTGGTAGGGGCCCCTCCTCTCAATCTTCTCCCCTTGGGAGAAGAGGTAAGACCGCCCCGCGCCGCCCGTTCTTCATCTCGCCGACAGGTTGCGCAAAGGTCTCATGGAGGGGGAAAGGCCGGAGGGGACGGGCGATTCGAGAGGCGCCCCTACGGGATGGGGGCGCGGGGCGGGTGGACATAGGGCGGTGGAGCGCCGCATGATACGGGGCCGAAGGCGGTCTGTAGGAGGGAAGGAACGATGGTGAAACCGTTGCGCGGGGTGAAGGTGGTGGAGCTGGCGACGTGGGCGGCGCTGCCCGGCGGCGCGGCGATCCTGGCCGATTGGGGCGCCGACGTCGTCAAGATCGAGGACCCCAGGACGGGCGACCCGCTGCGGGGCTTCCACCACGCCGTCAGCCCGGGCGAGAGCAACGCGCCGCCGCCGGCCTTCGAGCAGAAGAACCGCAACAAGCGCAACATCGCCCTCGACGTCAGCCTGCCGGAAGGGCGCGGGGTCATCCGGGCGCTGCTGGACAAGGCCGACGTCTTCGTGACGAGCATGCGGCCCGCGAGCCTGGAGCGCTACAACCTGACCCACGCCGAGCTGATCGAGACGAACCCCGGGCTGGTGATGGTCCACCTCTCCGGTTTCGGGCACCAGGGGCCCGACTCGCACCGCCCCGGCTACGACGCGCTCTGCTTCTGGTCGCGCACCGGTTTGGCCCGCAGCCTGGCGGGGATGGAGAACGATCCCATCAGCCAGCGCCCCGCGCAGGGCGACCTCACCACCTCCATCGCCATCGCCGGCGGGGTCTGCGCCGCGCTTTACGAGCGCTCCCAGACCGGGAAGGGCCAGGAGGTTCTCGCCTCGCTCTACGGCACCGGCGTCTGGAGCGTGTCGAGCGACATAACGACGTCCTTCGTCACCGGGGAGAACCCCCGCAAGCTGGCGCGCAAGGACGTCGGCAACCCCCTGGTCACCACCTACCGGACGAAGGATAGCTGGGTGCACCTGGTGAACCTGCAGTCGGAGCGGTTCTGGCCGCCGCTGTGCCGCGCGGTGGGGCGCGAAGACCTGATCGAGGACGACCGGTTCAAAGACCCGGTCAAGCGTGCCGAGAACGGGCCGGAGCTCATCGAGATCTTCGACGCCGAGTTCGAGAAGCGCACCGTCGACGAGTGGCAGCCCCTGCTCGACGCCGAGGGGATCAGGTGGGGGCGCGTCCCCACGACGCTCGACGCCACGCAGGACGAGCAGGCCTGGGCCAACGGCTACTACCAGACCATCCCCCACCCCGACCGGGGAGAGATGACCTTCGTCTCCAGTCCGCTCCAGTTCGGCGGCGAGCCCTCCCCCATCGAGAGCCCCGCGGCGGCGGCGGGCCAGCACACCGAGGAGGTCCTGCTCGAGTACGGCTACTCGTGGGACGAGATCAACGCGCTGCGCGACAAGCGCGCCGTCCTCTAAAGGAGGCCAACATGACTAGGCTCAGCGGCGACATCGGCGAGATCTACGGCAAGCTGCCCGGCCCGATCATCAAGGCGTGGCAGGAGTTCAGCACCGCCATCTGGACGGACGGGCGCATCGACGCGCCGCTGCGCGAGCTGATGCGGATGCGCTCCGCCCAGCTCACGCCCTGCGTCCACTGAGAGGTCACGCGCATCGCTGAGGCTCAGCGGGAAGGCGTGACTGAAGAGACGATCGCCAAAGTGGCCGACTTCCGCGCGTCGGACCTCTCGGAGCGGGAGAAGGCGGCCCTGGAGTACACCGAGCGCTACATCTTCGATCCGGCGGGCATGGACGACGCCTTCTTCGCCCGCCTGCGGGAGCACTTCACGGAAGAGGAGATCGTCGAGCTCGGCTTCATCCTGATCATGTACAACGGGCTGCACCGGTTCAACGCGTCGATTGACCTGGGCCCGCACCACGCCGACCGTCTGTGGTACGTGTCGGTGCTGGACGGGACGAAGACAGCGGCGCCGGCGGAGTAGCGCGGGAGGAACCCCGCCCCGGGCCTCTCTCAGTCTCCCCCTGGCGGGGGAGGGTTAGGGTGTTGGGGGTGGCAGGTGGCGGTGGGCGTTGGTGGTTGGCGGGAGTGGGCGATTCGTGAATCGCCCCTACAGGGGAGAAGAGGGGGACCGCCCCGCCCGGGGCCCCTCCGACGCGGCTGACGGCGCGTGCCCTCCCTCAGTCCCGCCCATAAAGGGAGGGAGGTTTTAAGGTGGCTCCTAGAGGGGGAAAGGCCGGAGGAGAGGGCACCCCCCTCCGCCACCACCGCCTAGCCACGACCGGGTATCCTAGAAGCGCCACAAGGAGGCCCGCCATGAGAGCGTTCACTACCCATACCGGTTTGGCCGCCGTCCTCGACCGGGACGACGTGGATACGGACCAGGTGATCCCGAAGCAGTTTCTGAAGCGGATCACGCGGACGGGGTATGACGACGCGCTCTTCTTCGATTGGCGCTTCCTCGACGACGGCTCGCCGAACCCCGAGTTCGAGCTGAACCATCCCGCCTACGAGGGCGCCAGCATCCTCATCGCCGGGCGCAACTTCGGCTGCGGCTCGTCCCGCGAGCACGCGCCCTGGGCCCTCAACGACTACGGCTTCCGCGCCATCATCGCCCCCAGCTTCGCCGACATCTTCCGCAACAACTGCTTCCAGAACGGCCTCCTCACCATCACCCTCGACGAGGCCGACGTCCGCGGCCTGATGAAGAAGGCCGCCCCCGGCAACGACTACCGCCCCACGGTCGACCTCGAAGCCCAGACGGTCTCCGACCCCGCCGGCGGCTCGATCCCGTTCGAGGTCGATGAGTTCCGGCGGCACATGCTCCTTGAGGGGCTGGACGACATCGGGCTCACGCTGCAGCACGAGGACAAGATCGCGGCGTACGAGCGGGCGCGGGGGATCGGGTAGGGGGGCGGGGCGAGTGCCGATGCTGGGACAGCGGAATCAGAGAACTCCCTCCCCACAGTAGGTGGAAGCTTAGAATGACAGAACGCTTCTCGCGGCGGCACGGGCATACGAGCGCCGACTCAGAAATCACTGTTCGAGAAGGGGCCCCATCCGAGTTGCGGTCCGTTCTGGTGGCGATGGCCTACGAAGCAGGGCTGATGCCTAAAGGTCTACGCGCCATTGTGTGCAGGGTTCTGAGGATCGAGCCAGATCCTGACAATTGGTCGGACTATCCGAACGTAGATTTGGAAGTCAGAAATGTTCTGCTGAATTGTGAATGGTTTTACATTTATGATGTAATCGAAGAGATATTCAGCGTCATGGAAGGCGATAAACTGCCCAACTCTGAAGTTAGTAGTAGGGAGTACTTTTCCAAGGAAATAAACTCCTATTTCCGGCAGCTAGGCATTGGATGGCAACT
>DAOUKZ010000004.1:0-12172 GCA_034420775.1 Dehalococcoidia bacterium | reverse complement strand
CGCCTCTCCGGCGCTGATCACCAGCACCCGGCAGCCGCCAAGGCCGCCGAAGACCGCCTTTGCCCGCTCCACCCCCGCGGTGCTGACCGAGAGGGCGTGCCGGCTGATCGCCGTCTGTGTCCGGGCGGCGCGGCCTACCCGAAGTCCCCGGTGGAACAGTTTCGTGAGCGCGGGCCCCAATCTGTCCGCCTCCGACGCGCTGACCATGGCGTCGCGCACCTGGCCGAGAATCTCGCTTTCGCCAAGCGCCATCGAATCGAGGCCGCAGGCCACGCGGAACAGGTGGCGCACCGCATCGCCTCCGCAATGCTTGTACAAATAAGGATCGGCCCAGCCCCGCGGTGCTTCGCTGAAATCGGTGAGGAAGTCGGCGGCGCGCTTGGTCCCCTCATCGGCATTGGAAGCCGCGGCATAGACCTCGACCCGGTTGCACGTCGACAAGACGACGGCCTCCGGCAAGTAGTTGCCAACCGATTCCAAGGCATCCCGGAGGCGGGCTGGGACGATCGCCAGGCGCTCCCGGACCTCGATAGGGGCTGACTTGTGGCTGATTCCAACAACGACAATGCTCACGTGCGCTCCTTGAGTTCGGTTTCAGCCTCGGCACGAAGGAGGCGCAGGAGCGCGCGCTTCGCCTCCCCCCCCTTGCCATCGCCGTCGAACTGATCGGTCACAGGACCCAGGGCGGCGTTCCACACTTCTCCCGTGATCTGCCGTCCCTCTTCTCTCAGGGCGTCCCTCGCTGCCGCTGCCGCCGCGACGAGGTCGCCGTAGTTTTCAGGAAAGTGTGCCTCCAAGTCCTCTCGGACTTTGCGCGCCATCGCTGGACTCTTGCCATTGGTGGAAATCGCCACCGTGAGGTCGCCACGCTTGAGCAAGGCAGGGGCGGTAAACGTGCACAATTCCGGGTCGTCCACCACGTTGAGCAGGACGCGGCCCGCCGCCGCCTCTGCCGCGATTCGCTTGTTGACCTCGCGGTCGTCGGTCGCCGCGATGGCAAGGAAGGCGCCGTCGAGGTCGCCCGCCGCATACGGGCGGTCGACCCATTCGATCCGGCCATCCCGGGCGTAGGCACGCACGCTGGGTGTCGCGGACGGACCGATCACGACCACGTCCGCACCCGATTCCAAGAGCCCGTCGATCTTCCGCTCGCCGACGTCACCGGCCCCCACGACCACACACTTGCGTCCCTGGAGCATCAGAAAGGCAGCGTAGGCGCTCGGCATCGCTCAACCCGCCGACTCTCGACGCGCAACGCGAGGCTTGGGTTCGTAGGCGCCTGCGATTTCGAGCAATATCTCGTCGGCGAGCGCCGCAATATCTGGTCGGGTACCGCCCTGAGGAGGTACGGCAAGTGAATCCAGCAGCGTGTTGCGAAAGAAGATGAAGGCGGCGACTGCGTCGCGGGGGCCGACGCCGCCGGCGGCGAGCTCCCGCCCGTATTCCCCACCGAGATAGCGCGCCTCCTCGCTGAGCTCGGGGCGCGGACGTGCCCCCGCGGCCCAATCCGAGGCCAACGCCACCATCCGGCGGCCAAGGACGCGGAGCCGCCCCCGCGCCGCCTCGTCGAAGTTGCCGCCGATCTCGGGAGCGCCGGCACGGCGCCGGTTCAGCCGCCGGCGCATGCGTGAGAGGGCGCCTTCGGGAACGGCCGTCGCGGCGCTCTCGCCGATGAACCCTTCGATGTCCTGGGCGGAGAACCGGCGGTGGCCCCCGGGTGTTCTGAAGGTCCGCAGCCGGCCGGAATCGGCCCAGTGGCGCAGCGTGCTCTCATTGACGCCGAGCATCTCGCAGGCCCTGCCCAACGAGATCCACTTAGAAGCAGTCGCACGCTTGGTGGTCACTGCACCAAAATCTGCCAAAATCTGTGCATAATTGCTTGACTTGTTACACCGGCAGTATAGGTTACACCGGTAGTTTGTGACAGTCAACACGATTTCAGCGGAGGGTGGGCGTCGCGGCTAGGCATCCGGTCGGCTAGCGCCAGCCGTCGCCATCGGTCATACTGATCGATGACCGACCGAGCTTCCGAAGGGAGTCGCTCGAAGTGAGCAAGGAACGCGTGCCCCCGGGCCAGTTCGTCACCGCCAAGTTCCCCGTGCTCACCTATGGCGCTACGCCGAAGTTCGACCCCGATGCTTGGTCATTTCGCGTCCTCGGCCTCGTCGAGCGCGATGTCTCGCTGAGCTACGCCGAGCTGCGCGAGTTGCCCAAGGCCGAGCTCACCGCCGACTTCCACTGCGTGACCCAGTGGAGCCGCCTTGACAACCAGTGGGGCGGCGTGGCGATTCAGACCATCGCCGAGATGGCCAAGCCGCTGCCCGGCGCGACCCACGTCATGGCCCACTGCGACGGGGGCTACACCACGAACCTGCCCATTGACGTGCTCCTCGACGACGATGTGCTGCTTGCCTACGAGCACGACGGCGAGAATCTCGCCCCCGAGCACGGCTGGCCGCTGCGGCTCATCGTCCCCAAGCGCTATGCCTGGAAGAGCGCCAAGTGGCTGCGGGCCTTGGAGTTCATGGATGCCGACCGCCCAGGGTTCTGGGAGATGCACGGCTACCACAACGACGCCGACCCCTGGTCGGAAGAACGCTTCTCCTAGCCCGCGTCCAGGGGGCTAGAGCCACCACGCGGCGAGGCCCAGCAAGAAGCCGAAGCCGGCGACGTCGGTGAAGGTCGTCACCACCACCGCGGCCCCGACCGCCGGATCGAGACGCGCCGCCTTCAACGCGAGCGGCGTGACGTAGCCGGCCGCGGCGACCAGTTCTCGAGAACGCGGGCGGCGTCGGCGACGTGCAGTGTGGCGATGACCGCGACGGCGCCTTCGACGTCCTCAGCGTCGATGAGGTCCTCTACCCGGTCGAGAGGGCCGGCCCCGTCCTCCATCATTTCATCCATAGCCATCTCCGCCAGCACCCGTGAGGCGCGCGGGGCTAAAAATAAAGAGGGCGGACTCCCGAAGGGGTCCGCCTCTTCTCACTGCCCCGAGATGGGGCAGGCGTATAGCCGAATGCGGCCGTGCGACCGGGGAAGCTGCGCCGCCGCAAAGAGTGTGCACCGGCGCGGGCCTCCTACACAGCGGCGCGGCCTCTCAAGTTACGCGGCCGCCACCTTACTCGTGCGCTTGGAACGGCGCGCCCGCTTCGCTCGGGCCACTTCGTCCTGAAGTTGCTTGGTGAGCAACATCGACGGTGCGTCGAGATCCCTGATCAGGCCGCACTGCAGGCATTGATGGAAGGCCCCATACGAGTCCTTGTCCTCGTACATGTCGCCGCCGCACTTGGTGCAACTTTTCAAGTAGAGCATTGTCCCGCTCCTTTGCCTTCGGGCCGGCACCCTGGATTTGTGCCGTCCTTTTGACTTCTTCCTGCACTTATTTCGAAAAAGGTTCAAAACCAGTCTCGATTCTAAGCCTGCCTAAACTGTGCTGTCAACCCCTTTGCGCTTGTCAATACGACGGTTCGTTCTTCTCGGCCTCCGCCTTCGTCTCGTCACGTTGGATATTGAGGTTATACCTTGATATGCAACATGTCAATAGATAGGCCATACAAAAAGAAAGTTTTAGTGATATACCGATCACCTTTCCGAGTGATACATCTGTTGACAATCCAGTGACATGATGGTTGAATAGAAAGAGTGGACGGAACGCCCATCACGGTGGAACGCTCGCGTCTCTTTCGCCCCATCGCGGAAACGCCGGGAAGGGGCAGGACGAGGAAACCTATGCAGAGCAGAAGACAAGGGCTCTACATCATCAGCGTGGCGGCGCAGATCCTCGACATGCACCCGCAGACGCTTCGCAAGTACGAGCGGGCGGGATTCATCGAGCCGCCCCGCCTCGGCACGCTGCGGCTCTACTCCGACGAAGACATCGCCCGGCTGCGGCTCATCAAGTATCTCGTCGACGATCTGGGCCTGAACCTTGCCGGCGTGGAGCTGGCGCTGCGCCACATCAACCGCCTCGTCGCGCTCCGGCGGCGGCTGCAGAACGAGAAGGACCCCGAAAAGCTGCGGGAAATCGCCGCCGGCGCCATCGACCGTCTCCTCGGCGAGCTCGGTCTCAGCGTGGCGGAGGAGGCGAAGGGTGCAGCGGCAAGTCAACCGGCAATGAGCCGGCTTCGGCGCGCGCCTTGAACCCGGGAAGCCCCGAGGCGGCGTGAACGGGACCGGACCGGGCCCGCATCCCGCCACGACGAGAACCAACAACAACGCCCGCACGTGCGAATAGAAAGAGGAGGCGCCACATGCCGAAAATCCTAGGAATCGATCTCGGCACCACGAACTCGGCTATGGCCATCGTTGAGGCCGGCGACCCCGAGGTCATCGAAAACTCGGAGGGAGGCCGCACCACGCCGTCGATCGTGGCCGCCAACCCCAAGACCAACGAGCGTTACGTCGGCCAGGTCGCCAAGCGCCAGGCCATCACCAACCCGGAGAACACCATCTTCTCGGTCAAGCGGCTGATGGGGCGAAAGTATGAAGACCCGGTAGCCCAGAAGGACATCGAGTCGCTCCCGTACAAGGTCGTCAAGTCCTCGAACGCCGACGCGCAGGTGACGATGGGCGGCAAGAACATGTCTCCGCCCGAAGTCTCCGCGATGATCCTGCGCAAGCTCAAGGAAGACGCCGAGACCAGACTCGGCGAGAGCATCACGCAGGCGGTGATCACGGTCCCCGCCTACTTCGACGACTCGCAGCGCAAGGCGACGAAGGACGCCGGCACCATTGCGGGACTCGAAGTCTTGCGCATCATCAACGAGCCGACCGCCGCGGCGCTGGCCTACGGCCTAGACAAGAAAGGCGAGGAGGTCATCGCCGTCTACGACATGGGCGGCGGCACCTTCGATATTTCTATCCTCGACATCGGCGGCGGCACCTTCGAGGTCAAGTCGACCAACGGCGACACCCACCTGGGCGGCGACGACTTCGACCAGCGCCTGCTCGACTGGATGGCCGACGAGTTCAAGCGCGACAACGGCATCGACTTGCGCCAGGACCGCCTCGCCCTCCAGCGGCTCAAGGAAGCAGCCGAGAAGGCCAAGATCGAGCTCTCCTCGACCCAGCAGACCGAGATCAACCTCCCCTTCATCACCGCCGACGCCAGCGGGCCCAAGCACCTCGTGCTAACCCTCAACCGCGCCACCCTCGAAAACCTTGTCGGCGACCTCGTCGACCGCAGCTTCGCCTCGGTCAAGCAGGCGCTCGGCGACGCCAAAGTCGACCCCAAGTCGATCGACGAGATCATCCTCGTCGGCGGCCAGACGCGTATGCCCCTCATCCAACAGCGCGTGAAGGACTACTTCGGCAAGGACCCGAACCGCGGCGTCAACCCCGACGAAGTGGTCGCGATCGGCGCGGCGATCCAGGGAGCCGTCCTCTCCGGCGACGTGCGCGACGTCGTTCTCCTCGACGTGACGCCGCTCACCTTGGGGATCGAGACCCTCGGCGGGGTGATGACCCCTCTCATCCAGCGCAACACGACGATCCCCTCGGCAAAGGCGGAGACCTTCTCCACGGCGGCCGACAACCAGCCGCAGGTCGAGATCCACGTCCTCCAGGGTGAGCGCCCCACGGCGACGGACAACAAGTCCATCGGCCGGTTCATCCTCGACGGAATCCTGCCCGCTCCCCGCGGAGTCCCGCAGATTGAGGTCGCCTTCGACATCAACGCAAACGGCATCCTCGAGGTGTCCGCCAAGGACAAGGGGACCGGCAAAGAGCAGAAGATCGTCATCCAGCCGAGCTCCGGTCTTGACGACTCCGAGGTCGAACGTCTTGTCAAGGAGGCGGAGAGTCACGCTGAAGAGGACAAGGAGAAGCGGGAGTCGATCGAGCTGAAGAACACCGCCGACAGCTTGGCCTACCAGGCCAACAGCTTGCTACGGGAGCACAGCGACAAGGTCCCCGAAGACCTCAAGGCGGAGGTCGAGGGCAAGACCGCAGCGGTCCGCTCGGCGCTGCAAGCCGAGGACATGACCACGCTCCGCTCCGCCGTGGATGACCTGCAGGCGGCGCTGCAGAAGCTCGGACAGCACGTCTACAGCCAGCAGCCCGGCCCCGACGCCGGCCCCGATGCGCCTGACGGAGACGTACCGCCAGCGGAGGACGGCGGTGGCGACACCGTTGAGGGCGAGTTCCGCGAAGTCTAGCGCGGTTTTGAAACATGCCGGAAATACAACCATTGCGCCGGTACCGTATAATCTGCCGTACGCTGTCATAGGAGGTGCTTCCAGATGTCCGAGAAACTCGAGAACGCCTCTCAGCTTCATGAAACGAAGCTCAGCCGGGACGGTCTGACCGACCTCCAGGTCCATTTCCTCGACCGCATGCAGTCCTTGCTGCGCCAGCAAGAGGAGTTTATGCAGCGCGAGGAGCAGGACGATCTCGAGCGAAAGCTGATCTCCCGCGCCATCTACGCCAACCTCACCGACTGCGTGAATTCCGGCGTCGGCGACCAGGCCCACGCGATCCTGGAGGCCTCACGGCGCCCCGGCTACTAGAACCCTTCCATTCGTCACGTCGAAAGCCCGCCGGTCCCAGCCGGCGGGTTTTCTTATGCCGAGACTCCAAGGGCTATACTGAGGCGACGCCCGCAGGGCCACAACTATGAAAGCGTTGGTCATCACCCTCGACGGACTCGGCGACCGCCCCGTTCCGCAGTTCGGGGGGCGGACTCCTCTTGAGGCCGCCCACACGCCCAACCTCGACGCCATCGCGGCGCAGGGGATCAACGGGCTCTTCACCTCCGTCGGCCCCGGCGTCGCCGCGGGCACTCCGGTCGGCCACGCCCTACTCTTCGGCTACCGCTACGACGAGCTGCCCGGACGCGCCGTCTTCCACGCCGTGGCCCGCGGCGTCGTCCCCCAGCCGGGCGAGGTCGTCAGCCTGACCCGTTTCGCGAGCGTCGAGCGCGCGAACGGCAGCGGCTCGTTGGTCCAACGCATGATGAAGGCGCCGGAGGAGGAATCCTCGGCGCTTGCCGAGGCCGTCCGCAGCTTCTCGCACGACGGCATCGAGATCGAGCTCGTCTACACCGGCGCCACCGAGGGCGTCCTCTTCCTGCGCGGCGGCGTCAGCGACGCCGTCACCGACTGCGACCCGCTCGGGACCGACCTGCCCGTCATCGCGGCCCAACCCATGGACGCATCCGACGATCCTGCGGCGGCGGCCCGGACGGCGGATGCCGTCAACGCCTATCTCCGATGGGCGCACGGCGTCCTCCACGACCATCCCGTCAACAGCCGGCGCGCCGAACGCGGCGAGCTGCCGATGAACTTTCTCCTCCCCAAGTGGGCCGGACAGCGAACGCTCCTCTCCTCGTTCGAGGAACGCTACGGCTTCAAAGCCGTCACCCTGACCTCCGAGGAAATCCTGATCGGCGTCGCCCGCGAGCTCGGCATGGAGACTTGGGAGGAAGAAGAGCACGATACCGAGGGCGACCTCCGCGCCCGCCTCGCTCAGGCGGCAACCTTCTTGAAGGGCGGCTACGACTTCGTCCACATCCACACCAAGGAGCCCGACGCGACCGCCCACATGGCCGAACCCGAAAAGAAACGCGACGCCATCGAAGCCCTGGACCGGGGCATGGAGGCGCTGCGCGAGGGCGTGCTGCGCGATCCGGACGTCGTGACCGTGGTCACCGCCGATCACTGCACGCCGAGCGTCGTCTCCGGCGACCTCGTCCCCGGCCGCTTCCACGACCAGCACTCCGGCGAGCCGGTCCCCCTCGTGATCTCGGGCCGCAACGCCCTCCGCGACGACGTGACGTCGTTCAGCGAACGCGCCGGCGCCCTCGGGGGCCTGGGATTGGTGCGGGGCACCGACTTCATGAACATCTTGCTCAGTCAGACCGAGCGCACGAACGTCATCGGGTGGCGGGCCGTCCCCGGCGGCGGTCTCTACCGCCCGAAACGCGTGACCCCCTTCACGTTCTAGGCCAAAGGGAGCGGCTGATCATGGGACGCGACTACACCGCCACCCTCCGCGAGGGCGACCGCGCGCCCGACTTCACGCTCCCCATCGCCGGCGGCGGAGAGATGCGCCTCGCCGACGAGCTCGCCGAGGGCGCCGTCATGCTCGTCTTCCTGCGCGGGACGATATGACCCAACTGCCGCCGATGGCTGGCTCAGTTGAGCCGCGACGCCCCACATTACGAAGCCGCCAGCGTGCGCGTCTTCGCCGTTTCCTCCCAGAGCTGGCGCTCCGCCGAGCGGTGGCTCGCCGCGAACCCCCAGCGGGTCTCCTTGCTCATCGACGGCGAACGGTCCGTCATCAAGCAGTACGGCGTCCACAACCGGATCTCGTATGACGCCTGGAACATTGCGCACCCCGCCGCGGTGCTGATCGACCGCACCGGGGACGTGCGGTTCATCTACCGCGCCTCGCACCAGTTCGACATCCCAACGAGCGACGTGATGCTCGCTTCGCTCCAACGACTGGGTTAGGCGCGCCGTCCGAAGCAGCTAGTCGCGGACCCAGCGCGTCCCACCGACGACGATGTAGGTGCGCGTCGACTCGACGGCCTCGATCTCGTGCAGCTGTTCCATCACCACGTGGTCGAGCATCTCCTGCGAGGGTGCTTCAACCCGCGCGATGATGTCGGACTCGCCATAGACCGCGCCGGCCTCGACGACCTGCTCGATCTGTTCGAGGCGGCGAAGCACCTCGGCGACGTCCTTGCCCGGGGCCTTGATCAAAAGATACGCCATCATGTCCGTTGGGCCTCCGTTTGGGGCCGCGCGCGCGAGCGCGGGCTCCACGTTCCACAACCGCGGTGCCCGCTCGACGGCTCCTTCGGCCAGGAGCGGCGCGGCGAACTCGTAGACGTCCTCATCCCGTCGGACGAGCAGCTTGACCATGATGTTGAAGTCGTCCGCATAGACGGCGGCCGCTTCGACGGCGTCGTTGGCCTCGGCAACCCGCCCGATGACCTGCCGTTCCGTGCCGGCCGGGGCCGAGAGGCCCACGTAGGCCGCGAGCCGTTCGGATGTCGTGGCGAGTCGGGCCGCAGCCTGAAGCGAGAGGCCGCGCGAGTAGTAGCGCCACGTCTCCCGGACGACCGCGACGTCATCGTCGCTGTAGTCGCGGCGGTCGATGCGCCGCTTGGGAAGCCGCTTGGGCCGGATGTAGCCCTGGGACTCGAGATAGTAGACAAACCGCCGGTTGAGTCCGGGGACTTGGCGCAGGACATCTTTCAGATCCAAGCTCTATGCCCCGCCAGCAACCCGCCATGGAGAGTCGGGGGATTATAGCATGAGGCCCCCGCAGGGGCCTTCTAGACGCGGGCGCCTGGGATTTCCGGGCGCCCTGGAAACGAACGTCGTCCTGGACTATGCGGCGCGGCGCTCGGCGGCCACGCGCGTTGCACCCACCGGCATCACGGATGTCGGCTTGGGGAAGAGCCCTGCGCTGAAGGTCCGGTGGGCGTTCTGGAGTTCCTCGAACCGACCCCGTCGCGCCCCGTACGTCTGGTATTCGATGGCGGCCTGCTTGAGGTCGCGCTCCATCATCGCGAGTGCCCGTTGCACGTTTCTGTTCTCTGCCACGGCGGCCATAGCGACCTCCTAAGTACAAGTTGGTACTTATACTTATAGCACCCGAAATCCACTTGTCAACCCCCTGAGCCCTCCAATTTCAAAATCCGTTCGCTTGTGGCCCCGTTTTCCCTGACCTACAATTTCTATCAGGGGCCGGCGCCGACTTCGCGCGCCCACCACTCATGGACTTCGATCTCGCTCTCCTCGGCCTCATCGTCGGCGTGCTTATCGGCCTGACCGGCATAGGCGGGGGTTCCCTTCTCACCCCGGCGCTGATCGTCATCTTCAAGACGAACCCGCTCATCGCCGTGGGCACCGACCTCGTCTTCAACGCGGCGACCAAGCTTTTCGGGTCCGTTCAACACGCGCGCCAGGAGACCATCAGCTACCGGCTGGCCTTCTATCTGGGCCTGGGAAGCATTCCCGCCGCCTTGGGCGGCGTCGGGCTTGTCGCGTTGCTGGACAAGAACGACCTCGATGCCACCGGCGTGGTCCGCACCGTCCTCGGCGTCACACTGGTCGTCGCGGGCGTCTTGATGATCGCCCGGCCGCTCCTCGACCGGCGCGAGGGCCAGAAGGAGCGCACCGACGTCCGCTTCTTCGTGCCGTTCGACAAGCGGGTCCGGTTTACCGTGCTACTCGGGGTTGGCGTCGGCTTCCTGGTGGGCGTGACCTCGATTGGAAGCGGCGCGCTCGTCGTGCCTGTGCTCTCGCTCTTCTATCCCTTGCCCATGAACCGGATCGTGGGCACGGACATCTTCCACGCCATGGTCCTCGCCGGCGTGGCCTCTGCCGGCCACTGGGGCGTCGGCAACGTCGACTGGAGCCTCGCCGGCAACCTGCTCGCGGGCTCGATTCCCGGCGTCCTCATCGGGGCACGGCTCGCCGTCGTTGCGCCCGACCGCGTGATGCGTCCCGCGTTGGGCCTGCTGGTGATCCTGTCGGGCGCCCGTGTCCTCTGACGCCGCTACGGCGAAGGCAGCCGGTGCGCCAGCGGCCACGTCTCCCGCTCACGCGAGGGCAGGGCCACCGTCCCGCTGCAGGGCAGCACGTTGTCACCCCGCTGGTTCACCGCCGACGTTTCGATGTCCACCACCGTCTCGCCGTCGTCATCGACGTACTTCTTGACGACCTTGCCCGTGAATCGCACGGCGTCCGATAGATAGACAAAGTTGCGGTACTCGCCGTAGTTGCGCTTGAGCCAGCCCTCGTCCCCCATCCAATTGAGGAAGAGCTGGATCTGCCAGGCGTGACGCTGGGCGCCGGCGTCGTACGGGAAGGGGAGCCCCGCCGACTTCGCCGCCTGCTTGTTGTAGTGCACCCCGTAGACCGGCTCCAGCGCGTTCGTCTCGGGATCGCGGAAGGCCCACGCGGGATGGCGGGCATACTCACGGAGCGCCGAGCCGTGCGCCATGATCTGCACCGGCGCCGCACCGACGCAGTACGCCACGATGTCGGTCACTCCCAGCGGACCCTTGATGATGGGCGGCAACTCGTCGCCGACCTCGACATCTTCCCAGTAGCGGACCTCGCCGCCGCGCGGCCGCTCGGCAAGCGTCTCCTCCTGGATTGCCTCCAACTCGTCATTGGTCCAAGGGTGCGGGAGGACCGTCTGGCTGTACTTCCCTTGCTTGCGGGCGGCGGGGCGTTCGGCGCGGACGAGCCAGGTCTTGGCCTTGGCGACTAATTCGTCGCGCTGGTTACGGTAGCGGGCCTCCTGGTACTCCATGATGAACCGCCCGGCGAACCTGCTCTGCTTCTCCTCGAAGCCGGTGAAGTCGGACTCCGGCGTGATCTTGTCGCCGGCCAGCATCGGCCGGTAGAACTCCCAATCGTTGCCCGAATGAAAGGCGTGCACGCCGGGGAGCCCCTGGAGCACCCACGTCGGGAAGACGCTATAGACCCAGTTCTGCGGCGCGGGAAGCGAACCGAACCGCGTTCCCGCCGCATAGTCGGCGTCGAGGTACAGCGGGTTCGTGTCGCCGATGCCGTTGACGAACTTCCGGATCGCCTCCGGCGTCACATGCTCATTGAAGACGTTCGGTATGCGCAACCGCGCCCCCACCCGCGAGCGAAAGACCTCCAGTGCCGCCTCGTTGATCGTGCCTTCCACCAGCACGCCTTGTCGCTCCGTCATGGTTGCCTCCAATTCCGATCGTCTTAGCGTCCCGGCCGCTAGGGCCAGAAGAAGCGCCGGGCCGCGGCGCGCAGCTCGCTCCTGAAGTCGGGATGCGCGACCTCGATGAGCGCCTCGGCCCGCTGCCGTTGCGTCCGCCCCTTCAGGTCGGCGACGCCATGCTCCGTGACCACGTAGTGCGCCAGCGTTCGCGGCACGGTCACGATGACCCCGGGCTCGAATTGGGGTGTGATGCGGGAGACCGTCCCCCCGCGGGCCGTCGAGGGCATCACCGTGATGTACTTGCCGCCCCTGGCGAGCGACGCGCCGATGGCGAAGGCGAGATGTCCGCCCGTCCCGCTGACCAACGCCGGCCCCAGCGACTCCGCGGCGATCTGCCCCGTCAGATCGATGGACAGCGCGCTGTTGACCGAGGTCATCCCGTCGTGGGCGGCCACCGTCTGAGGGTCGAGCACGTGCTTGGCGGGGTAGAGCTCGAACATGGGGTTGCCGT
>DAOUKZ010000003.1:0-16794 GCA_034420775.1 Dehalococcoidia bacterium | reverse complement strand
GACCGTCGCCAGCGCCTCGTCCAACGGCGCCGACGCCGTCGCCATGCGGACGATGCCGCGCTTGTCGCCGAGCGCCTCGTTGAACGCCTGGCCCAGCGCGATGGCGACGTCCTCGACGGTGTGGTGGCCGTCGGGGTCCATCGTCGCCTTCGACTCGACGCGCAGGTCGTTCACCCCATGCCGCGCGAGCTGCGCTAGCATGTGGTCGAGCATGGTCAGGCCGGTGGAGACTTCGGACTTCCCCGACCCGTCGACGTCGATCTCGACGGTGACGGCGGTCTCGCCGGTCTCGCGGCGAACGGTGGCGGAACGCATAGCGGGCTAGTAGAGGTCCTCGTAGGCTCGGAGCGCCCAGATCACCGCGTCGGTGTCCTCGGGGCGGCCAACACTTATTCTAACGCAGTCGCGAATCCGGGGAGCGTCGAAGTGACGGATGAAGATGCCTTGGCCCCGTAGCTCCTGCTGGATCTTGACTGCGTCGCGGTCCACCAGCGGACAGAGCAGGAAGTTGGCCCGCGAGGGATAGACGTCGACGAAGTCCAGGTTCAGCAGCAGGATTTCGAGCCGGTCGCGTTCGTCCACGATCTTCGCCACGTTATCCATCAGATAGTCCACGTCGTTCAGGGAGGCCACGGCGGCGGCCTCCGCCGCGGCGTTGATGTTGTACGGAGACTTCGTGCTCATCAGCGCATCCACCACCTGCAACGGGAAGAGGCCGTAGCCGAGCCGGAGCCCGGCGAGTCCGGCCCACTTGCTGAACGTGCGCAGCACCGCCAGGTTGTCCCGTTGCGGCACGAGGTCCGCGACGGTCACGCCGGAGAACTCGAAGTAGGCCTCGTCCACCACGACCAGGGGGCCCACGTCGAGCAGGCGTTTGAGGTCTTCCCGCGGCGTCAGGGTGCCGGTGGGATTGTTCGGGTTGGCGACGTAGACCACCTTCGTCGCCGGCCCCACCGCGGCGAGCACCGCGTCGACGTCGATTGAGAAGTCGTCGCGCCGCGGCACGTCGATCACCTTTGCGCCGACCAGCCTCGCGCTCGCTCCGAAGAAGCCGAAAGTGGGCCCCGCCGTCACCACGTTGTCGCCGGGCCCCGCGATGAGCCGGAGCAGCAGCTCGATAAGCTCGTCCGAGCCCGCGCCGGCCAGCACGTGCCCCGCGTCCACGCCGGTGTACTCCGCCAGGGCGTCGCGGAGCCGACGCTGCTCGGGGTCGGGATAGATGTGGTGGCTCGTGAGTGAGGCGACGGCCTCCGCCGCCTTCGGCGAGCAGCCGTAGACGTTCTCGTTTCCGTCGAGCTTGACGATCGAGCCATCGGGACGCGTCCCGTCACTCTCCTGTCCACCGGGGACCATGATGGGAACATAGCCCGTCATCCCGCGAAGATGGGGCCGGAGCAGCCGGTCGAACCCGCCGGAGGTCATCGCCGCTCGGCCCCTTCGCGGCGGCGCAGCTCGGCGGCGCGGGCGTGCGCGGTGAACCCCTCGGCGCGGGCGATCCTCGCCGCGGCCTCAGCCAGGCCGCCGCTGCCGCCATCGATGCCGGCCACGCTCACAGTCCGCAGGAAGTCGTGGACGCCCAACGACGAGGCGAAGCGCGCGGTTCCGCCCGTCGGCATCACGTGGCTCGGCCCCGCGACGTAGTCCCCCAGCGCCTCGGCCGAGTCGGCGCCGGCGAAGACCCCGCCGGCGTTGCGCACCCGGTCGAGCACCGCCAGCGGATCAGCGACGAGCAGGCACAGGTGCTCCGGCGCGAACTCGTTGGC
Organism: Dehalococcoidia bacterium; assembly: GCA_034420775.1. Taxonomy (GTDB): domain Bacteria; phylum Chloroflexota; class Dehalococcoidia; order SHYB01; family SHYB01; genus DAOUKH01. Next base: position 15,031 of record DAOUKZ010000003.1, on the reverse strand, counting down.
TAAGTCGATGGCCTCGTCGATCGAATCGACGACGCCGATGAGTCCTTGCCCCTCCAGGGCAGCGCCGGCGGTCTCGGCGCGCTCCAAGTCCTCAAGTTGCTCGGCAACGGAACGGGAAACCGCCCCAGCGAGATCCTCCGAATCTGTGAGCAGCACCGGCGTGGCCAGCACGTCGTGCTCCGCCTGCGCCAGCAGGTCGGCGGCTGCAACCTCGGGGCTGGCCGAGGCGTCGGCCAGAATCAGCGTCTCCGTCGGCCCGTGCAGGCCGTCCAGCCCCACCGCGCCGTACACGCGGCGCTTCGCTTCGGTCACAAATGTATTCCCCGGCCCGCAGATCACGTCGACGCGCGGCACCGACTCCGTCCCATAGGCCAGCGCGGCAATCGCCTGCGCTCCGCCGACCCGGTAGACCTCGTCCACACCGGCGATGTAACACGCAGCGAGCACGCTCCCCGCCACCTCGCCGCCGCGGGGCGGCGTCGCCACCACCACGCGCTCGACACCGGCAGTTTTAGCCGGCACCGCGGTGTGCAGCACCGTCGAGGGGTACGACGCCGTCCCCCCCGGCACGTAGACGCCGGCCGAGGCCACCGGGATGAACCGTTGCCCCAGCCCCGTCTCGTCGTCGTACCACGGTGTCGGCATGGCCCGCTCCTGGAAGGCGCGCACCCGCTCGGCCGCGAGCGTCAGCGCGTCGATGAGGTCTTGCGGCGTCTCCTCGTAGGCGCGCTCGATCTCCTCAGGCGGCACGCGCCAAGAGGACGGCACTTCGCCGTCGATGCGCCGCGCGTAGTCGGCGAGGCCGGCGTCGGCGTCGCGCCGGACGTCGGCGATGATGCGCTCCACCGCCTCGCCGACGGTGAGCGGCTCGCCGAAGATGCGACGGATGCCCTCGGCTAGGTGCTGCGGAGGCGGCCCTTCGTCCTGTGGCGCCCGCGTCAGCAGACGGCGGACCTCGGAAGCGCCGCGCACGATCCTCACGGCGCCACCCCTCCGTTCAGATAGGCGTGGGCGTTGCCCAGGAAAGCCTGGATGGCCTCCTCGCGGAAGCGGCGCTCCTCCTCCTCGGTGATGTGCTCCCGCACCCGTTCGATGAGCCCGGGCAGACCCTTCACGATGCGGTCCGCCTCCTCTTCAGTCGATTCAGGCCGGACGCGGTGCACGAATCCCCGGAACCGCTCCCACGGCAGGTCGCGCCCCGACCGTTCGATCACGATCGACTGCCACTCCCGCAGGTGCGCCTTGTCGATGAAACCGACGTCCACCGACTCGTACGATCCCTTGATGCTCTCCAGCGCTCCCTCCAAGTCTTCGATGTTTCGCCGCTCCCGGCGGTCCATGTCGAACTGGAAGGCGCGGTCCATGACGTTCACCAGCGGATCGCCGCTCAGCGGCGCGCCTTTGCCGAAATAGCCCCGGTAGATCTGGCAGATCCACGACTCGTCGACGTTGAGGTGCGTCATGTAGCCAAGCATGAAGGCAACCGTCTCGCGCGTCAGCGCCTCCGAGGGGGCCAAGCCGGGGTGTTCTGCGAACAGCTTGCGTATCCCGGCGCCCTCGACGTCGCGCGTCAGCTCGAAGAAGTGCGTCGTGTCGCGCCGCCAGCCGAAGAAGAGGCGCATGTCGGGAGACGTCGCTCCAAGGAGAAAACTCCCGCGGTAGTCGTCTAACACGGGATGCCCCAGGCGCTTCGCGCATTCCAGGGCGAAGCCAATGTGCAGTCCCAGGTTTGGCATGCCTCGGCTGGGTAGGCGGACGGCCTACTCGCCGCCCCCTCCGGCGAACGGTATCACGACCGACGCCGCCAGCGCGGCCGCCAACAGGAAGGCCATGATCGCCACCGCCACGCGGAAGATTCGGCGCTGGCCGAGCGGCGTATAGGGCGCGGGGCCCGCGCGTTTTCGTCGGGCCCGCCGCCGGCTCATCGGCCCGTCCCCGGCGCATTCATGTCGCCGTCCCTGCCGCGTCCACCGCCTCCCGGAGCCGTTCGTACGCCTTGCACTCCTGGTCGAAGACGTAGTAGGCCGGCGTGACCACGACGCCGCTGGCGCCGATCTCGCGGAGGTAGTCCACGCCCGCCGTCAGCTGTGATATCTCGACGACCACCGACACCGCGAACCAGCTCCCGCCGTCCTTGCTGAACACGGTGGCCGCAGTCGGGCCCTGCATCCCCGATACCGCCGGGTTCCGGGTCACCAGGGCCGCCACCGACTCCATCGAGTCGCCTTGAATGTTGGCGATGATGTTGTAGAAGCCCTCGGCCCGCAACCGCGCCTCGATGAGCTCGAGCACCGTCTTCGCCGCGGCCAGCTTCTCCGGCGAGCCCCGCAGCGCGCGCCGGTTCGCGATCATGCACGCCGACGACCTGGTGATCACGCCGTCGTTAAGGGGACGCAGATTGTTCTCGCGCAGCGTGGCGCCGCTTGACGCAAGGTCGCTCACCACGTCGGCCGTGCCGATCATCGGCGCCGCTTCAATGGCCCCGTTGATGTGCACCAACCGGTGCCGCACCGCGTGCTTGTCCAGAAAACGCCCCACCTGCCGGTGGTACTTCGTCGCTACCCGAAGCGGCGCGCCGGTCGCGGTGCGCTCGGCGCGGGCGGCGAGGTCGGCCATCGTCCGCACGTCCTCCCAGGAGTTGGGTGCGGCGACCACGAGGTCGGTATGGCTGTACCCAAGAGTCTCCAGGGCGATGATCGAGTCGCCGTTCTCGTCGCGGTCCTCCAAATAGCGCTCGTAGCCGATAATCGCCATGTCGACGTCGCCGGCGTCGACTTCGCGGGGAATGTCGACCGAGCGCTGGAACAGCGCCTCGACGCCGGGGACGCTCGCGATCCGGCCCACGTACTGCCGCGAGCTCGCCCGGCGCACCGCCAGGCCGCACTTCTCCATGAAGGCGAGCGTGTCGCCCTCCATCATGCGGTCGCTGGGCAGAGCGAGGCGCAGTCCACCGCCCCGGCGGTTCATGGCGCACACCTGTTGTTCATCGAATCGGGACCATCCAGCCCAAACACCTTCCCAAACCCCATCTATCTTACCCCCTCACCCAAGAGGCACACGCCCGGCCTCCTCCGTTACCGCACTCTGTTACAATGAACGGAGTTTGAAAGGGAGCTTGCTCCCTCGGCCCTTCTATACCAACGGTTCATCATCTCTCTTCTCTTTCACCTCTGGCCCCGCGCTGACGTACCCGGGCCATCCCTACTTTAGGAGTTTTACTTCCGCATGCCTCTGAATGCTGTTTCCTCCCGTCCGCGTTCGTCCGGCCCCAGACGCCGGCGCCAGGTCGTCTGCACTGAGTGCGGCGCCTCCACCACCCTCCCATTCCGGCCAAGCCGAGACCGCCCGGTCTACTGTTCCCCGTGCTACAAGGCCCGGCGCAACGGCGCTTCCTCCCCGGCGCGCGAGTCGTCCGCGCCAGGAGAGTCCCCTGCCGCTGCTTCGGTCTTTCCGGGGATCACCTTGCGGGCCGTCACCAGAGCATCCCTCTCCCGGATGGAGATAACGGAGCCCACACCCATTCAGGAGAAGACCATCCCCTTGCTCCAGGCGGGGCGGGACGTAATCGGGCAGGCCCGTACCGGGTCGGGGAAGACCTTGGCGTTCGCCGTCCCCCTAGCCGAACAGTGCGACCCCTCCATCAGAAAGGTGCAGGCGCTAGTGCTGGTCCCCACCCGCGAGCTGGCCATCCAGGTGGCCGGTGTTACCGAGGCCATCGCCTCGCCGCAACGGTTGCACTGCACGCTGCTGTACGGCGGCCGGTCGTTGAACCCCGAATACACGGCGCTGAAGAATGGCGCGCAGATCGTCATCGGCACCCCCGGCCGCACCCTCGACCACCTCCGGCAGGGCACCCTCGACCTGCGCTCGGTGCGCTTTCTCGTGTTGGACGAGGCGGACGAAATGCTCGACAGAGGGTTCGCCCGCGACGTCGAGGCCATCCTCAGCCGGACCCCTTCCAACCGGCAGACCGCGCTCCTCTCGGCAACGATGCCCGAGTGGGTTGCGAAGACGGCGGCAAAGCACCTGCGGAACCCCGCGCTCGTCGAGGTGGACGCGGACCTGCAAGCGCTGCCCGCCGTGAAACATCTTGTCTACACGATCCGGAAGAGCGACAAGATGGACGCGCTCCAGACCCTGCTCGACCGGCGGGACGACGCGGCCGTCCTCGTCTTTGGCAGGACCAAGCACGGCGTGAAGAGACTCACCAAGCAGTTGGTGGCGCTGGGCTATCCCGTAGCGGCTCTCCAGGGGAATCTGAGCCAAAACGCCCGCGAGCGCGTAATGGCCGACTTCCGTTCCGGCGCAACCCCTATCCTGGTGGCCACCAACGTGGCCGCCCGAGGCTTGGACGTCGATGGCATCGCCCAGGTCATCAACTACGACCTGCCCGACTCCGAGCAGCTCTTCACCCACAGAGTCGGACGCACCGGCCGCATGGGCCGCTCCGGTGAGGCCGTGACCTTCATCACCCCGGATGAAGAGAAGAAGTGGCGGGAAATCGATCGGAGCCTGGGCAGCCGCTTCACCCGGAAGCCGTGGAATCCCGCCCACGGTCAGGCGCAAGGCCGGGAAAAGACCCCGCGGCAGGGTGCGGTGGCCTTGGCCCCCCTTCCAAGGCGGCGCAGGCCGGACAGACGCTCCAGCTAAGCCGGCCCGTTCGCTTCTGGGCGCGCCGGCCGGCGCCAGACCTCTGTCCCTATCGCGGATTCGGGATGATCAACACCGGGTCGCCGGACGCGCGGACCATGGCCTCGCCGACACTGCCCATCAGCCATCGCGTGATCCCCGACCGCCCATGCGTCGTCATCACGATGAGGTCGTTCGGTGTCTCTTGGGCGAAGTCGAGCAGGGCGTGCGGCGCCGACCCGCGCAAGACCTTGAAACGGGCTCGTACCCCTTGACCCTTTAGACGCTCGGCCACGCCGTCGAGGTACTCCGTGGCTGCGGGCGCCACCCGTGCGTGGATGTCGGCATGGCCCACGTGGCCACCGTACGCAGAGGATGGGGAGTCCAGGCTGACCGCCCGGACCAGCAACAGATCCATGGAGAGCGCCCGCGCCAGCTGGACGGCAAAGGGCAGAGCGCGCTCGCTCAACTCTGAACCATCGAGCGGCACCATGACGGTGCTCAACGAGGCGCCGTCTTCGCTCCCGTACCTCTTGGCCCGCTCCGGGGTAACCGTCAGCACCGGCAGCGTTGAGGCGTGTACGACCTTGTCGGTCACGCTCCCCAAGATGCCGCGGGCGATGGCATTCCGCCCATGCGTCGACATGGCGATGATCCCGCACCCTTCATCCTCAGCAACCCGCAGAATCTCCTCTGCCGGGCTCCCAATGCAGGCACGGACGCCGACGGTGATCCCTTTTCCTCTCAGGCCGGCGGCAACACCTTCGAGCTCGTCCGTGACGTTTGCCGTGGCGGCGTCCTCGATCTGGTCCCTGTAAAGGGTCCCGACCGTGCCGGACTCCGAGCTTGCTCCAGCAGGCCGCTCGACCGTTCCGGGCGGGTAGTGAATCGCCGCGGGATCGACGACGCCGAGCAGCAAAAGCGGCGCGTTGCCCCTTCTCGCCACCTCGCTCACGTAGGGGAGAATGCCCGCGGCCACGTCCGTCCCATCGAGGGGCGCCAGTATGGGCCGGGACAAGATATCCTGAGCTTGCGTGTTCTCACCGTTCCCCATGGCGGCACCTCGATTCCATCCGGCGGCGTTTCGGGTCCAGCGTCCACTTTATCCTACTCAACATCCCGCTCCCCCGCCTTGCCTGTGCACCGTCATGGGACTAGAGTGCGGCCGGGAGGCGCGGGGCTATCCTTCTAGTCCCGGACAGGAGGTTGGGGTGAACCGGGGAGCCGTCTTTCTCCTGGCGTGCGTCGTAGCCGTGGTCGGCGGAGGGGCCGTCCCAGGCCTCGCGGGGACCGTCCTACTCGTCCTCGGCGTCCTGATTGCCTTGGCAGTCGCCGCCTCCGCCTTCTTCAAGGCCGCCGACCGTTGGTCGGAAGGGGCGGAAGAGTCGCGGAGCAGCCGGACCGGTTCGTCGAGTTACGGTCGTCTTGGATCGTCCTCGTACCGCGGCGCAACAACGCAACCCTCGCTACGCAGAAGCAGCCAGAGCCGCGGCGAGATCCCAAGCTCCAGACCCGGCAAGCCGCCCGCCCCCGAGCGGAAGCCTGAACCGCCGAGTCGCCAACTGCCCGGGTAGGTAGCGGTCAGACCCAATCCACGCCCCGCCACGTCGTCCTTGACACCGTTCCGGGCCATTCCTATCCTCAACCCCGGCGCCGCTCCGAGAGCGGCCCGCGCCGGAGGAGCCCCGTGACCCAAGAGAAACAGGTCCCCGAAGTCAGCGACGAGCTCAACGCCTTCGTCGGCAAGACCATGCGCCGCCAGGTGTCGCACCCGGTCACCGAGTCCGACATCCGCCGTTGGGCCATTGCCGTCTACTGGCCCGAGAAGCCGCCGCGCCTCTTCTGGGACGACGAGTACGCCAAGACCACTCGCTTCGGCGGCATCGTGGCCCCCGACGAGTTCAACCCCTTCGCCTGGCCCATCGACCCCGGCGAGACCCTGCTAACCGATGACGACCTCGCCCCCGCCATCAAGCGCATGGGCATCGGCATGAACATCCTGAACGGCGGCGGCGGCAACACCTACTTCGAACGCATCCGCCCCGGCGACGTCATCACCGCCGAGACCGTGCTCGACCAGGCCTACACCCGGCCCGGCCGCCTCGGCGTCATGCTCTTCCTCATCCGCAAGACCACCTGGACCAACCAGCACGGCAAGAAGGTCCGCGAATCGCGCGGCATCGGCATCAAGTACTAGCCGCGGGCCAACCCCAAGGAGCCAAACCGTGGGCATCGAAGACAGCCTCTACTTCGAAGACGTGGCCGAAGGGCAGCAGGTACCCTCCTTCACTCGCGCGCCGAACCTGATGGAGTGGAACCGCTACGCCGCGGTCAACGACGAGTTCGTCTACATCCACATGGACGTCGACAAGGCCCAGGCCGCCGGTATGAAGGACGTCTTCGGCATGGGCAACCTCCGCCTCGCCTACCTTCACAACATGCTGCGCGACTGGATCGGCGTCACCGGCGACATCCGCCGCGTCGACGTGCAGCACCGCTCCCTCAACTACAAGGACGAGAAGCTCATCTGCAAGGCCACTGTCACCAAGAAGTACACCGAGGACGGCGAGAACCTCGTCGACCTCGACCTCGAAGTCGAGAACCCCGAAGGCAAGAACGCCACGCCGGGCACCGCCACCGTCGTGCTCCCCTCACGGGGCTAGAGCCCCACCGCAAGCCTCTCCCCCTCTGGGGGAGCACCGTAAGCCCCTCTCCCCTTGGGAGAGCACCTTAATCCTCTCTCCCTCTGGGAGAGACTGAGAGAGGGCCCATGGACTACCGCGAAGCCGTCGCCTGGAGCCTCGGGCGCACCCGAACGATCATCAACAATGCCGCCGCCGACTTGAGCGAGGAGGAGGCGGGCTACCGTCCTTGCGACACCTGCAATTCCATCGCCTCGACCATCATCCACTGCGGCCGGGCGGTCGACACCTGGACCACCGCGGCGCTGGGCGAAGAAGACGACATCTGGATTACCCAGGGATGGGCCAAGAAGTACGGCCTCCCCGACGACGACCGCGGCTGGACCTACGACACGCTGCCGCCCGCCGACCGGGCGCCGGTCGTCGAACTCCCCGCCTACTTCGAGGCGACCAACCGCCGCTTCCTCGACCTCGTCGCCACGGTCCCCGACGAACGCCTCACCGAGCCCGTCCAAGGCCGCCGCTTCAGCCTGCCCCTCGAGAAGCTCTTCTCGCACATCGTCACCGAGCTTGCCCAACACGCCGGCCAGATCGACTACCTCCGTGGCATGCTCGGCAAGGACTCAGCGATCACCGGCACGCCCCCGCCCAAGCCCATCGGGTAAGTCCAGCAGCGCCCGAAGCTCGAGGCCGGCTCATGTAGGGTATTCTGTGCTACACAGAAGCTGGGACCATGAAGAACATCACCGTATCCATCGATGAAGAGACGCACCGACGCGTGCGCATCAAGGCGGCGGAACTCGGCACCTCGGTGTCGGCGCTCGTGCGCGGCTACCTCATCACGCTCATCTCAGGACCAGCCACCGAAGTCGAGGGCGAGACGGCCGACGACCGCCGCCGACGGCTGCTCAAAGAAGTAGTCGACGACATCACGGCAAGGGATGGCGGATTGCGCATGTCCGAGAACCTGCCCCGCGAAGCCCTCTACGACCGCGAGGTCCTGTCCGGTGACGAGGCTCGTGCGCTTCGAGGAACCGGCTGGGAAGGCGACCTCGATACCCTTCGTTCCGGCCGTTAGCCGCCGCGAGCAGCATCATCTTGCTGATCGCACAAATATGTGTTGGAATAGCTGGTGAACGACAGGGAGTTCTTAAGAAGGCTCAGACGATACGCCCGTAGGCATCGCTTTGACGTCACCTTCGAACCCACTCGCGGGAAAGGGAGCCATGGTTCGGTCTGGCTCGGCGCTTTCCGGACAACTGTCCCGCATGGCGAGATTCCGACCGGCACGCTGGCCTCGATGCTGAAGGACTTGCACATCGATAGAAGAGAGTTCTAGCTCATGCGCTACGCCTATCCCTGCAATATCGTCCCCGACGAAGAGGAGCAACGGGCGACCGGAAGGGAAGCCTACGTGGTGAACTTTCCGGATGTATACGGAGCCAACACCGGCGGGTGGTCATGGGAAGAAGCCCTGGAAATGGCCCAGGACTGCTTGGGGGTCGCTCTGGCCATGTACGTCGATGACCGCCAGGAGATTCCATCCCCCAGCCCCCTTGCTGAGGGCCAGGTGCTGATCTCCGTGGCGCCCATTGTCGCGGCGAAGTTAGCCCTCTATGCCGCCATGCGGGAGCAGGGCATGACCAACGTCGCGCTCGCCGCCCGGTTGGGGCTGCAAGAAAACGCCGTCAGGCGACTTGTCGACCCCGGGCATCGTTCACACATTACGTCGGTCGAAAAGGCACTCCGAGCCGTCGGGCGCGACCTTGTACTGGAGGATAGAGCCGCGGTCCAACAGCCTAAGGGGTCCCCTGCTTTGACCTCGACCTAACGGGAAGCCGTCCCGCTAGCCCCCCGCCGCCTTCCCCTGGTAGCGCGCCCTTGTCTCCGCGGCGTGGCCTGGGGACATGAACTGGATCAGGATGCCGTCGGGGTCGACGAAGAAGCCGGGGCGCGGCGACTCCACTCCCATCCCGACCAACCGCTCCGTCAGCGCCGCCAGGTCGGAGACGCCGATGGCGAAATGCGTCACGCCGAGGTCGTCGAGCAGGATGCCCTTGCCGTGGGGGTCCTTGTACTCCGTTAGCGAGACGGTGGGGCCGCCACCGGTGTCGAGCGTGACCATGCGGTGGCCCTCCCGGGGAGTGCGGTGCGCCAGGTTCATGACGTCGCGGTCGTGGGGGGCGACCACGTCGAGGGTGACGGAGAAGCCGAGCTGGTCGCGGTAGAACCGGAGGGACCGCTCCATATCTGAAACGGTGACCGTGATGTGGTCGACGCCTGAGAAGTCGTAGCCCTGCGGCATGGTGTTCCCCCTAACCTGGTTACGTGTTCGCTCGTTACGTGCTCGCTAGGCGCTTGCCTTGGATTGCAGTAGCGCCGACTTGTCCACGTCCAGGTTGTACAGGCCGATGGCGTTGTCCATGAGCATCTTGCGGCGCTCGTCCTCGGGGACGTCGCGGAGGGCGTGGTCCCGGAGGCGCTTGGAGTTGGGCCACGTCGAGGTCGGGTGCGGATAGTCGGTCTCGTAGATGATGTTGTCGACGCCGATCTCGTAGCGGTTCCGCATCCCGAACTCTTCGTACCAGAAGTTGGCCCACATCTGCCGCCGGAAGGCCTCGCTCGGCTTGGTCTTCAGGCCGTCGGCGGCGACGTTCAGGTTCGCGTATTCGTGGTCGGAGAGCTCGAGCAGGTAGGGGATCCAGCCGATGCCGCTCTCCACGGTCACCGTCTTCAGCTTGGGGAAGCGGTCGAGCACGCCTGAGAAGAGCACGTTGGCCACCACCTGCATGTGCACCGAGATGCTGCGGGTAGAGCCCATGGCCCGCAGCGTGTTCCACTTGTAGCCGGGGAACGGCGGCAGCGTCCGCACCGCCCCGAGGTGCAGGCAGAGCGGCACGCCGAGATCGGAGGCAAGCTCGTAGACCGGGAACCAGTGCTCGTCGTTGAAATGGGGCAGGCCGATGGCCTCCGGCGCGCCGTGCCACACCACCGCCTTGTGGCCCCGCTTCACCGCCCGCTCGATCTCTCGCAGCGTCAGGTCGACGTCCCACATCGGGCTGATGCACTGCGCGATGAAGCGGGGGCTGAAGTCTACCCACTCCTCGATCAGCCAGTCGTTGTAGGCGCGGATGCACTCCAGCCGGAACTGCTCGTCGCCCTTCTGTTGAAAATTCTGGTTGGCGATGCCGGCGACGTTGGGGAAGAAGGTGTGGGTATCGACCTCGTCGACGTCCATGACCTTGAGGCGCTCCGACGGCGTGTAGGTCTCGGGCGGCACGTCTTCCCAGCGGCGCGGCCAGGAGTGGCGCGGCTTCATCGCCGCGTTGACGATGGCCACGCCGTAGTCGCCGATGGCGGTCTCGCCCCGGATGTGCCACGTCTGTGAGCCGTCTTCGAGGTCGACGATCTGCGGGATGTCGGAACCCCACTTCTCCTTCGACATGCGGCTCGTCCACACGTCGGGCGCCTCCTGCACGTGCTCGTCGGTGGAGATGACGCCGTACTTCAGCTTCAAGGTCGCGCCCACGCCGGCCTCCTCGCCGTTCCATCCCGGTCGGCGCGATGATACACCAGCGCCGCCGCCGGAGCGGGCGGCGTATACTGAAGGCGGACCGAGAGGGCCGGGTGGCCGCCCGCTCGCGAGGGCGGGAGGAAAGTCCGAGCTCCACCGGGCAAGGATGCTGGGTAACTCCCAGGAGGGGCGACCCTACGGATAGCGCCACAGAAACATACCGCCCTTCTTCGGAAGGGTAAGGGTGCAATGGTGAGGTAAGAGCTCACCGGGGCTTCGGGTGACCGCGGCCTCGGGCAAGCCCCATCCGGAGCAAGGCCAAGTAGGAGGACCATGAGCGCCCGGCTCGTCCTCGGGTTGGCCGCTCGACCCCGCCGGCAACGGCGGGGCTAGATAGATGGCCACCGCCCACGGCCGCGGGAGGAAGGCCCTTCGGGCCGTAAACCGCCGCCGCGGGAACAGAACTCGGCTTACAGGCCCTCTCGGCCCGGACCCCGGCCTTCCCCGGGGTCCTCTCTTTATGTCTAGCCCGTTGACCCTCTCCCAAGGGCAGCCGTATCATGAACGCGAGCCGGCCCGGCCCGCCGGTGAGCCGCCGCAAAGGAGCCCGCTTCACCACGCCCGCCCACCCCCAGACCGCCGCGCCGAGGGTGTAGCGCTACCCAGGGAAGCAGACGCCATGCACGACGCGGAACTCGATCAACGGTGCATCGAAACGATGCCGGGCCTTCCTATTGATCGGGTCGAACGGGCCAATTCGGGCCATCCCGCGGTCAACGTCGCCTCTGGACGCCGCCACTGATTGATTGAGGCTATGCGAAACAGCGAAGGAGCATGATGACCAACGCGATCCAAGAGACCGCAAGCCTCGGCCAATCGATCTGGTACGACAACGTGCGGCGCGGCCTCATCGTCTCCGGCGACTTGGCGCGGCTCATCGACTCTGGCGTCTCCGGCCTCACCTCCAACCCCTCCATTTTCGAGAAGGCCATCGCCGGCAGCGCCGACTACGACGACGCCCTCCGCTCTCTTGCAGAGGAGGGCGCCACCGTCGACGAGACCTACGAGGCGCTGACCATCGACGACATCCGCATGGTGGCCGACCTCCTGCGCCCCCTCTACGACCGCACCGGCGGCGCCGACGGCTACGCCTCCCTCGAAGTGAGCCCCGACCTCGCCCACGACACTGATGCCTCCATCGAGGAGGCCCGCCGCCTCTTCAAGATGCTCGAACGCCCCAACGCCATGATCAAGATTCCGGCGACCCCCGCCGGCATGCCCGCCATCCGGCAGCTCATCGGCGAGGGGATCAACGTCAACGTCACCCTGATCTTTTCCCTCGCCGCCTACCGGCAGGTCATCGAGTCCTACCTCGCCGGCCTGGAGCAGTTGGCCGAGTCGGGCGGCGACGTCAGCCGGGTCGCCTCCGTCGCCTCCTTCTTCCTCAGCCGCGTCGACACCGCCGTCGACGCCCAGCTTCAGGAGCGCATCGACGCCGGGGCGGACGACCTCGAACCCCTGCTCGGCCGCGCCGCCATCGCCAATGCCCAGAAGGCCTACGGGATGTTCAAGGACATCTTCGAGAGCGAGCGGTTTGCCCACCTCAAGGAGCAGCAGGCCCGCGTGCAACGCCCCCTGTGGGCCAGCACCAGCGCCAAGAACCCCGCCTACGACGAGCTCCATTACGTCGAGCCCCTCATCGGACCGCACACTGTGAACACCCTGCCGCCGAACACCATCGTCTCCCTGCTGGAAAAGGGGCAGCCGGAGGCCCGGCTCACCGGCGACGTCTCCGAGGCCGACGAGGTCCTCGACGGCGTCGCCAAGGTCGGCGTGGACATGGACGCCGTCACCGACAAGCTGCTCGCCGACGGCGTCGACGCCTTCATCGACGCCTTCGACTCCCTGAAGCGCAACATCGCCGACAAGCTCGCCCTGCTCCAATCGGGGAGCCCCGACGGCTTCCTCGCCGGCCTGGGAGCGCACCGGCCCGCCGTCGACGGCGCCCTTGGTCGGCTCGATGCCGGCAAGGTGATGGAGCGCATCCTGGCCAAGGACCACACCGCGTGGCGCGACGACCCCACGGAGATCGCCGACCGCCTGGGCTGGCTCGGCGCTCCCGAGACGATGGCGAAGCATGTCGGCGAGCTCACCGCCTTCGCGGACGAGATACGCACCGAAGAGTTCCAGCACGCCGTCCTCCTCGGCATGGGCGGCAGCAGCCTCGGCCCCGAAGTCCTACGGCGCACCTTCGGCCCCCAAGACGGCTACCCCGGCCTCATCGTGCTCGACTCCACCGCGCCCGCCTGGGTGCGGAGCGTCAGCGACGCCATCGACCCGGCGCGCACCCTCTTCATCGTCTCTTCCAAGTCGGGCTCCACCGCCGAGGTGCATGCCTTCTACCGCTACTTCCGCGGCCTCGTCGAGGACGCCGCCGGCGCCGAGGACGCCGGATCGCATTTCGTCGCGGTCACGGACTCCGGCACACCCCTCGAACGGCTGGCGCGGGACGAAGGCTTCCGCCGCGTCTTCATCAACCCCGCCGACATCGGCGGGCGCTACTCCGTGCTCTCCTACTTCGGCCTCGCCCCGGCGGCGCTCATGGGCCTCGACCCCAGCGAGTTGCTGAGCCGCGCCGCCCGCATGCGCGACACCGCCAACGCGCCCGCCGCCGAGAACCCGGCGGCCCTGCTCGGCGCGGCGATGGGGGCGCTCGCCCGCGAGGGCCGCGACAAGCTCACCCTCCTCACCGGCCCCGGCCTCGAGGGCTACGGCCTGTGGGTCGAGCAGCTGCTCGCGGAGAGCACCGGCAAGGACGGCGCGGGCATCATCCCCGTCGACGGCGAGCCCCTCTTGGACGCGGACGCCTACGGCGACGACCGGCTCTTCGTCTACCCAAGGCTCCAGGGCAAGGACAACCGCGAGCTCGACGAGGCGGCCAACGCGCTCGCCGAGGCGGGCCCCCCCGTGTTGCGCCTCCACCTCAACGACGCCTACGACCTCGGCGCGGAGTTCTTCCGTTGGGAGCTTGCCGCCGCCGTCGCTGGCCACATCCTGGACATCCAGCCCTTCGACCAGCCCAACGTGCAGCAGGCGAAGGACATGACGAAGCGACTCCTCGACGCCTACCTCGACTCCGGCGCGCTGCCCGAGACGCCGGAAACGCCGTCGCCGGACGCGCTGCTCGCCGGGGCCAAGCCCGGCGACTACGCCGCCATCCAGGTCTACGGCCCCCAGACCGCCGAGACGGACGCAGCCGTCGCCGCGCTCCGCCGCCGCATTGCCGAGCGCCACAAGATCGCCACCACCGCCGGATACGGCCCCCGCTACCTCCACTCCACGGGCCAGCTGCACAAGGGCGGCCCGGACAGCGGCATCTTCCTCCAATTCGAGCCGCCCCAGGGAGACGACCTCGACATCCCCGGCGAGGGCTACAGCTTCGGCGTGCTCATTCGGGCCCAGGCCGTGGGCGACCTGCAGGCGCTCCTCGACCTGGGGCGCCGCGCCGCCCGCGTCGAGGGCGCACCGGCCACGGCATAACCGGCGGGATTCCTCCCGCCAGGAAAGGCGGACGACATGGAACTCGGAATGGTCGGCCTCGGACGCATGGGCGGCGCCATGACGGCGCGCCTCCTGGCCGGCGGCCACCGCGTCACCGTCTTCGACCTCGACCCCAAGGCCATCGAGGCTGCCCGTGAGCAGGGCGCAGGCGGAGCCGATTCGCTGGAAGACCTCGTCTCCAAGCTCACGCCGCCGCGCGCCGTCTGGGTCATGGCCCCCGCCGGCGACGTCACCGAGCGCATCATCGCCACGCTCGCGGACGCGCTCTCCCCCGGCGACGCCGTCATCGACGGCGGCAACGCCGACTACCGCGACAGCATGCGCCGCGCCGCCGATCTCGCCGAACGAGGTATCGACTTCCTCGATTCCGGCACCAGCGGCGGCATCTGGGGGCTCGAAGGCGGCTACTCGCTCATGGTCGGTGGCCCCACCGAGACCTTCGCCCGCCTCGAACCGATCTTCCAGACCCTGGCCCCGTCGCCGACGACGGGCTACGGGCGAGTCGGCCCCGCCGGATCCGGCCACTTCACCAAGATGGTCCACAACGGCGTCGAGTACGGCCTGATGCAGGCCTACGCCGAGGGCTTCCAGATGCTCAAGGCCAAGGAGGAGTTCGGCCTCGAGGTCGACAAGATCGCCCAGATCTGGCGCTTCGGCAGCGTCGTGCGCTCCTGGCTCCTCGACC
>DAOUKZ010000002.1:0-5047 GCA_034420775.1 Dehalococcoidia bacterium | reverse complement strand
CTTGGGAGAAGAGGTAAGACCGCCCCACTCTGCCACGGCGTTGCTTGGGGAGGGCGATTCGTGAATCGCCCCTACGGGAGGGGTCGGCGGGCTTCGATAGGCTGTGGTGGTTGCGAGGGGCCCCTCATCTCAATCTTCTCCCCTTGGGAGAAGAGGGAAGACCGCCCCGCTCTGCCACGGCGTTGCTTGGGGAGGGCGATTCGTGAATCGCCCCTACGGGAGGGGTCGGCGGGCTTCGATAGGCTGTGGTGGTTGCGAGGGGTCCCTCATCTCAATCTTCTCCCCTTGGGAGAAGAGGGAAGACCACCCCGCCGGCCCCTACGGCGCGTGCCCTTCCTCAGTCCCTCCCACAAGGGGAGGGAGGTTTAAGGGGTGAGGCAGGCTTTCGCCGCCTCTTCGATGGTGGAGCCGTCGAAGAAGGCGGGGTTGAGGTCGGTGAAGAAGCGGAGGGGGTTGTTGAAGGTGAAGTCGCGGAAGTCGCCGGCGGTCATGAGGCCGTCGTCGACCATCTCGTAGGCCTCTTCGACGACGTCGCGCATGTCGATGACGTCCCAGTGGCCGATGTCGGAGCTGAGCATGGCGCCGACCTTGGCCCCGAACGGGGCGATCTTGGCGTTGAAGGCGACGGCGTTCATGGGATCGTCGGCCTCGCAGCCGAAGAAGAAGTTGGGGATGAAGCGGTCGCGGATGTCTTCGGGCTTGGCGATGCCGGCGCGGGCGAAGTCGTTGATCTCGCCGGGCGCGCATTGCGCGTTGAGCAGGCTTGGCGAGCGCAGGGACTCCCTGATCCCATCAAGGTCGGACACGATCTTTTCGTCGCCGTAGGTGGCGAGTAGCTCCATGACGCGGTCCTCGTCGAGCCGGCTGGGATCGATGTACCGCAGCGCTTCGGGGCTGCGCTTTTCCCAGCGGGCGACGATGCCGGCGTAGAGGTCGGCGGCCCAACCAGCGCCGCATTCCAGGAAGGCGATGCGGAGCTTCGGGAAGCGGCGGGTGACGCCGCTGAAGAAGAGCGACTTGCAGAGCAGGTTGGCGGTGTTGGCGAAGTGGCCGAGGTGGTTCTGCATGAAGTTGTTGACGTTGGAGTGGTTGGTGAACCCGAAGCCGGATGCGTGCGCCGCCAGGGGCATGCCGAGCTCGACGGCCTTGGCCCAGAACGGGTCGTAGTCGTAGTCGCTGTCCTCGCCGAAGGTGTCGTACCACGCGCCTCGCTGCGGGCCGTATTGCCCGATCGAGCCTAGCTGGCTGTCAGGATCCTTGATGGACCGGTGGACGTGGCCCGCGATCATTGCGGCCTTGAGGCCGAGCTTGCGCGAGGCGAACTCCAGCTCCTCGATCCCCTCTTCCGGGGTGTGCATGGGAATCACGGCGGCCGTGGTCATTTGCCGCGCATAGGGGGCGTACATGTCGGCGGCGTACTTGTTGTACGCGCGGCAGCAGGCCCGCCGGAGGTCTTCCTCATTCAGGTGCGGGAAGTCCAGCCCCAGGGAGGGGTAGAGCACGCAGAAGTCCAAGCCGAAGTCGTCCAGGCGCTCGGCGAGAAGGCGCGGGAGCATGGCGGTGGCGCGGTCGAGACCGTTGCCGGAGGGCACGAGCCACCAGGTGATGGCGGGCACCCTCGCGTCGCGCCGTTCTTCGGGCGAGAGCCGCGTCCAATGTGACCGCTCGATCTCCGCCCGCAGGCGGCGGACCATGTCCTCCCCGCCCTCGGCGCGGACGTAGTCGTAGAGGACCGGCGTGACCTCGATGAGGTGGCCGTCGGCATCGATGATGGGATGCGTCAGTTTGGCGCGAATCGCCGCCGACTTGCTCGAAACCGCCGCCATGAGCCTCGCCTAACGCGCGGCCTTCGCCGCCGCTTCGATGGTGGTGCCGTCGAAGAAGGCGGGGTTGAGATCAGTGAAGAAGCGCAGCGGGTTGTTGAAGGTGAAGTCGCGGAAGTCGTCGGCCGTCATAAGGCCGTCCTCGACCATCTCGTAGGCTTCCTCGACGACGTCGCGCATGTCGATGACGTCCCAGTGGCCGATGTCGGAGCTGAGCATGGCGCCGACCTTGGCCCCGAACGGGGCGATCTTGGCGTCGAACGCGATGGCGTTCATAGGGTCGTCGGCCTCGCAGCCGAAGAAGAAGTTGGGGATGAAGCGGTCGCGGATGTCCTCGGGCTTGGTGATGCCGGCGCGGGCGAAGTCGTTGAGCTCCTCGGGGGCGTTCTGCGCGGCGAGGACGCCCACTCCCTGCAGCGATTCCTTGATCTCTTCGAGCTTGCCCACGGCCCGGTCGTCGCCATAGGTGGCGAAGAGCTCCATGATCCGGTCCTCGTCCATGAGCCGCGGGTCGACCCCCTGGAGCGCCTCCGGGTTGCGCTTCTCCCAGCGGGCGATGATGCCGGCGTAGAGGTCGGCGGCCCACCCCGCGCCGCACTCGAGAAAGCCAATCCTCAGCTCGGGGAAGCGCCGCGTCACGCCGCTGAAGAACATCGACTTGCACAGGACGTTGGCGGCGTTGGCGAAGTGGCCGAGGTGGTTCTGCATGAAGTTGTTGATGTTGGCGTTGTTGGTGAAGCCGAACCCCGCCGAGTGCGTCGCGAGCGGCATGCCGAGCTCGATGGCCTTGGCCCAGAAGGGGTCGTAGTCGTACTCGCTGTCCTCGCCGTAGACGTCGTACCAGATGCTGAAATTGCCCGTCGCGCCTGGGAACTCCCGCTGCACCTTGCGGATGGGGCGGCGGACGTAGCCCGCCATCGCCGCGACTTTCAGGCCGAGCTCCCGCGAAGCGAACTCGAGCTCCTCCATGCCCTCTTCCGGCGTGTGCATCGGGACCAGCGCCGCCGGGGTCATCTGCCGCGAATATGGCGCGTAGGTCTCGGCGACGTATCGGTTATAAGCCCGGCAGCAGACCCGCCGGAGCTCCTCGTCGGGCAGGCTTGGGAAGGCCAATGCGGACGAGGGGTAGAGCACGCAGAAGTCGAACCCAAGCTCGTCGAGGCGGTCGGCGAGGAGGCGCGGGATCATGGCGGTGGCGCGGTCGAGCCCGTTCTTGGTGGGGACGAGCCACCAGGTGCTGGCGGGCAGCCGCATCTCTTGCCGCTGCTCGAGCGGCACGTGCGTCCAGTGCCGGGCTCCATGCTTCTTGAAGCGCTCCAGGACCTGCTCGCCGCCCTCGGCGCGGATGTAGTCGTAGAGCACCGGCGTCACCTCGATGAGGTGGCCGTCGGAGTCGATGATCGGGTGCGTCAGCTTCGCGCGAATCTCCGCCGACTTGCTCGAGGTCGCCGCCATGCCCTTCGCCTCCGATCGGGCCCAGTGGCCCCTGCTCCGCGGGATTCTACCACCGACGCTGGCGCGGGGCGGGCGATTCGTGAATCGCCCCTACGGGGATCGGGCCGCCTGCGCCGCCTGTTCGATGGCGGTGCCGTCGAAGAAGGCGGGGTTCAGATCGGTGAAGAAGCGGAGGGGGTTGCTGAACGTGAAGTCACGGAAGTCGTCCGCGGTCATGAGCCCGTCCTCGACCATCTCGTAGGCCTCCTCGACGACGTCGCGCATGTCGATGACGTCCCAGTGGCCGATGTCGGAGCTGAGCAGCGCGCCGACCTTCGCGCCGAAGGGCGCGATCTTCGGATTGAAGGCAGCGGCGTTCATGGGGTCGTCGGCCTCGCAGCCGAAGAAGAAGTTGGGGATGAAGCGGTCGCGGATGTCCTCGGGCTTGGTGATGCCGGCGCGGGCGAAGTCGTTCAGCTCGTCGGGCGCGTTGTGGGTGGCGAACATGCTCGGCGAGCCGAGCGACTCCTTGATCTCTTCAAGCCTGCCCAACGTCTTCTCGTCGCCGTAGGCCGCGAAGAGCTCCATGATGCGGTCCTCGTCGAGATAGCGGGGGTCGACGTTTTGCAGGGTCTCGGGGTTGCGCTTCTCCCAGCGGGCGACGATGCCGGCGTAGAGGTCGGCGGCCCACCCCGCGCCGCACTCGAGGAAAGCCATGCGCATCTTGGGGAAACGGTGAGTCACGCCGCTGAAGAACAACGACTTGCAGAGCAGGTTCCCCGCGTTGGCGAAGTGGCCGAGGTGGTTCTGCATGAAGTTGTTGATGTTCGAGTTGTTGGTGAAGCCGAAGCCGCCGGTGTGGGTGGCGAGCGGCATGCCGAGCTCGATCGACTTTGCCCAGAAGGGGTCGTAGTCGTGTTCGCTGTCCTCGCCGAAGACGTCGTACCACGAGCCGTACTGCGCCACCGCGCCGGGGTGCTCGCGCAGCACCTGGCGGATGGGCCGGCGGACGTGGCCCGCGATCATGGCGACCTTCAGGCCAAGCTCCCGCACCGCGAACTCCATCTCCTCGATACCCTCTTCGGGGTTGTGGAGCGGGATCAGCGCCGCCGGGGTCAGTTGCGCGGAGTAGGGGCCGTAGGTGTCGGCGACGTACTTGTTGTAGGCGCGGCAGCAGACGCGGCGAAGCTCCTCGTCGGGCAGGCGGGGATAGCCCAAGCCGCCGGAGGGGTAGAGGACGCAGAAGTCGAGACCGAGGTCGTCGAGGCGCTCGGCGAGGAGGCGGGGGATCATGGCGGTGGCGCGGTCGAGGCCGTTCTTGGTCGGGGCCAGCCACCAGGTGATGGCGGTCGTCCGGGCGTCGCTCCGCTCGTCGGACGAGAGCTGCGTCCAGTGCTTGAAATCCGAGTTCTTCTTGACTCGTTGGAGGACGCTCTCGCCGCCCTCGGCGCGGATGTAGTCGTGGAGGACGGGGATCACCTCGATGAGGTGGCCGTCGGAGTCGATGATGGGATGGTCCAGCTTGGCGCGAATCGCCGCCGACTTGCTCGAAACCGCCGCCATGGCTTTCCTCCCCGGGTCTGCTGCCGGGCCGTGCTGGGGCGGATTCTACCATTGGTGGTGGTCGGGGAGGGCGATTCGTGAATCGCCCCTACGGGAGGGGGAGACCGGAGGGCACCCACAAGAGGTGCCCCTACGGGATGGGGTCTGCGGGCTTCGGTGGGCGTTGGCGGTTGGGGAGGGCGATTCGTGAATCGCCCCTACGGGAGGGAGGAGACCGGAGGGCACCC
>DAOUKZ010000001.1:0-15687 GCA_034420775.1 Dehalococcoidia bacterium | reverse complement strand
CCATGACCCAATAGACCTGCACCCAGCGCGTGCCCTCCTCGTCGAGCCCGAGCACGATCCCCCGCCCCGGATAGGGGTTGGCGCGCAGCCGCGCCAGGTTCGCCTCGGCGATGTCGGGGAGTGACATGGGGGATCGAATATTCGGTCGGCTTATTCCGAGAGAACGAGGGGCATGGCCCGCTGGAAGTGTTCTTCCAGGTTATGGTGCGGCGTGAGGTATTCCTCGTAGAGGATGGAGGACCACGGGTCTAAGCGCGCTTTGTGAGCACACAGCTCGTCTAAGCCAAGCGCTGTCCCGGACAGCTTTGACCTAGTCGAGAACTCTTCTGGCGCATGTGTAGTCAGGTGCCCATGCAGTGTTGCTCGGAAGACTACACCGACATGGCGCGACGATGTGACGGTCGAATAGTCGGCCACTAGGCCCAAGAGCCGCAGGTCCGGGAGGTCTGAGACGCCGATTTCCTCCTCGACCTCGCGCCGCAGCGTCTCCTCTAGGACGGCGAACAGCTTCGCCGCCGCCGGGCCATCCACATGGCCTCCGATGAGAAAACTGAGCCGCCCCTTCAGGTCGTCGCGGGTCTCTCTCGTTCGGCGGAAGATGTAGAACTGCTCGTTAGCTGAGCCGATCAGCACGCAAGGGATCGGCTGAATCCAATCGGACCGTGTCTCTGCGATGGTTCTGGGCAGCCATTCCATATGGGATTCCCAGAGATCCAACTGTTCCTTAGCGGCGTCTGCGTGCAGAAATCGGTGTTCAGTTGACAACAATTGCCGCGGTAACACCAGTATTTCGCGTTCGGTTGCGTTCATGATGGCTTCTCTTCGAGGACATCGAGGATCTTCAAAACCACTTCTCTGGCTGTGGATTCTGGTTTCGGATCCATTGATTCGCTCGTGTCAATCAGTTCCAGGCGGTAGTGGTCTTTGAACTTCTCGGAGACCGCAGTGTAAGCGTTGTTCAGCTTCTCCAAGAAGTCGGGGTTCATGGCTCTTCCTGGGTCATCTATGAGCGTGTGGGCATGCTCTCGTTTCATTGCGGTCTCGGGGTCGGACTGGAACAAGAACACGATGTCTATTGAAGAGCGCCAGCGCTTCAACGAGAGGAAACCTTGAATGGCACCTAGTTCTTCTACGCTGATCTCGTCGTCGGTTTGAAGTTGTTCGAACCATACGAGCGCGTCAAAAAGACCACGATCAAGTAGGGCGATCTGGTACCGATCCTCGACATCGTGCAGCCCTTCTAGCACATGCGTTAGCGCATAGCATGCCGACCATGTGTTGAATGCGGGGAGGTTGTCCTTCAGATAAGAAGGAGTGCGCCGAGAGGCACCTTCAGTTGGAGCAAGAACACGGAAGCCAACCCGGCGAAAGAAGTGCCTGACGATTTCGATGCACGAACTCTTGCCGCTCTTTGGGGTTCCGGCGAACTCAACGAATAGCGGTGACGATGGCTGAGCTTGCCTGATGTGAGCCAGCACTTCCTCGGCGCGTTTGATGAGTTCAAGGTCGTGGGCCATTGGTCTCTTGTAACAAGTATACGAGGCTTCGGGCTAGACCCTGTTGTCACCCCTAGATCACGTCGTCGTCGCGGAGGCGGGCGATTTCGGAGCCGGGGAGGTTGAGGAGCTCGCCGTAGACGTAGTCGTTGTCCTCGGCGTAGACGGGGAAGTGGCGGTTGAGGGTGCCGCCGACGTAGGCCGGGCTCTCGCTCAGCTTGATGGGGAAGTCCTTGACGGGCCAGGTGCCGACGAAGGAGTTGGTGAGGTCGACCTGGAAGCCGCGGTGCTGGAGCTGGGGGTCCCTGAACATGCGGTCCTCGGCGGTCTGGCAGAGGCCGGCGCGGACGCCCGCCGCCTGCAGGCGCTCCATGAGGTCGAAGCCGTCGTGCTGCTTGGTCTCGCCGGCCAGGCGTTCGTCGAGCTCCTTCATGTGGCGGAGGCGCGAGGCCAGCGTGGCGAAGCGCTCGTCGCCGGCCCATGCGGGGTCGCCCAGCACGCCGGTGAGGGCGCGCCATTCGTCGTCGTCGAAGACGGCGATGGCGATCCAGCGGTCCTCGCCCTGGACGGGGTAGACGTCGTGGGGCGCGGCGGGAATGTAGGGCGAGGTGTTGCCGGTGCGCTGCGACTCGCGGCCGTTGGCGACGAAGTCGAGGATCGCGGTGCCGGTCATGTAGATGGCGGGCTCGGCCTGGGAGCAGTCCATGTACTGCCCCTCGCCGGTGCGCGAGCGGTAGTAGAGAGCGCTGAGCATCGCCATGGCGCAGTAGTAGGCGCCGCTCCAGTCCATGTAGGAGTAGCCCCAGCCGGCGGGCGGCCACGGCCCGGGCAGCCCCGACTGCTCGGTGAGCCCGCTGATCGCCTGGGCGGCGGGGCCGGTGGAGACGAAGTCGGAGTACTCGCCGCGCTTGCCGAAGCCGGGCTGCTGGATGTAGATGATCGAGGGGTTGACCTTGCGGAGCTCGTCGTAGCCGAGGCCGAGGCGCTCCATGGTGTTCGCGGTGAAGCACTCGACGACGATGTCGCTGATGCGGACGATCTCCTTGAAAATCTCCTTGCCCTCGGGGTGGCGCAGGTTGAGGCTGACGCCGCGCTTGCCGGCGTTGATGCCCGCGAAGTGGCCGCCCTGGTTGATGCCGCTGCCGACCCGTTTGCCGGGGCCGGGCTCGCCGCCGAGGATGCGGTCGCGGTCTTCGCCCACGGGGATGATCGGGGCGCTGGCGCGGATCATGTCGAGGTGGCCCTTCCACTCGATGCGGAGGTCCTCGGCGCCGAGGCTGGTGAGCATGCGCGGCCCGCCCGCGCCGGCGAGCAGCCAGGTGAGGTCGGCGATGCGGACGTTGTCGAGCGCGAACGGCATGGCGGGTCTCCGTCGGCGCTAGTGTAGCGCGGGGAGCGTGCGGCGTCTCCCGTCCTGGCGTGCGGCTACTTCGGGATTTCCTTGGCCCAGGCGTCGGCTTCGGTGGGGGTCTCGTAGTCGTCGGGCGAGTAGACGCAGCCGGGGCGCGGCGTCATGAGCTCCTCGCGGCTGCGGGTGGTGTAGTCGCGGGCGCGGCGGTCCCACGCGGTGAGGCGCTCGTCCCCCTCGTGCTCGTCGCTCAGGCCCCGCGCCGCCGCCCACGCGCCCCACACGCGGGCGCGGGCGTCGACGTCGGTGGCCCAGATGGTGACGACCTCGGTGTCGTTCATCAGCACCTCGTAGAGGCCGGTGGCGGTGTGGCCGTACTCGGCGAGCAGCGGGACGCGCTCCTCGCGGACGGCGGCGAGATACTCCGGGCCTGCGCCGGGCCGCACCTGAGTGAGTTCGTTGACGAAGAGGGAGCCCTTGATGCCGCGCTCGCGGATTTCCTCGGTGGTCGGGCTGCCCTCGACGCCGATGCAGACGCGGTCGAAGCCGCCGGTGCGCCACTTGTAGGCCTCGTCCCACCAGCCCTCGTAGAAGGCCTTGCGGCGCTTGAGGTTGAGGCGGTCGATGTTGAGGCGCAGGCCCTCCCAGCCGCCGGGGATGTCCCAGATGTTGATGACCTGCGGCCAGCGCCCCGTCATGCCGATGGTGTAGAAGGTGCCCTGGAGCTTGGTCATGCCCGGCATGGCCTCGGTGGGGTCGACCTTCAGGTGCTCCATGTACTCGTAGGCCCCTTGGCCGACGATGTCGACGTGCTCATAAAGGTGGAGCGGGCGTTCCATCCGGGCCTCCTTGCCGCGCGGGCCGCTAGGCGAGCTGGGAGATGACCTTGTCGCCGAACTTCGCCGCGGTCTCGATATGCTCGCTGGTGGTCTCGCCGGGGAGGCCGACGGTCATGTAGGTGATGCCGACCTCGGCCAGGGCATGGATGTTGTCGATCAGGCGGCCGTAGTCGAAGGTGGGGTTGTTGAACATGCGGGTGCCGCGCGCGCCGTAGGAGATCTCGAGTGGCGCGGTGCGGCCGACCTTGGCGGCGTGGTCTCGGGCGTAGGCGATGCGGTCCTTCAGGTCGTCGGCGTCGTTGATGGCGGGCGAGCGGCGGATTCCGGCGAACTGGCTGGGGTTGTGCATGGGGATCCAGCCGTCGCAGAGCTCGACGGCGCGCCGGATGGCCCGCTTGGCGTTCCCGCCGACCCACAGCGGCGGATGCGGCTTCTGGATGGGCTGGGGCAGCATGGTGTGGCCCTGGGCGGAGTAGCCGGGGCCCTCCATGGTCACCCCGGCGGTCGTCCACGCCGCCTTCATGGCGACGATGGCGTCGTCGCAGAGGTCGTTGCGGTTGTCGAAGTCGGCGCCGAGGGCGTGGAACTCCTTTTCGAGGTAGCCGGAGGCGAGCCCGAGGATGAGCCGCCCGCCGGAGAGCACGTCGAGGCTGGTGACGGACTTGGCGGCGAGGAAGGGGTTGCGGTAGGGGAGGACGTAGATGTTGGTCATGAGGCGCAGGGTGGTGGTGGCCGCCGCCGCCGCGGAGAGGGGGACGAAGGGGTCGAGGGCGTGGTGGCCGCCCTGGGCCATCCAGTCGTCGGCGGGGAAGGGATGGTCGGTGACGTGGACGGCGTCGAAGCCGGCCTTCTCGGCGGCGCGCGCCACGGCGGCGATGCTCTCGGCCTTAATGAACTCGTCGCCCAGATCGACCCTGTCGGTGTGAAGCCCTAGCGAGAACCGCATGCTGTCTCCTTGCGCCGGCCCGCGGGCCGAAGGTGGCGCCTAGTGTAGCGGCTCGGCGGGTGGGGTGGGAGGCGGGCAGCCTGGTCCGCACTGAAGCCAGCCGCTCACCGGTGAGTGCGATGGGTGTGACAGGAGGGGGTTAGAGGGGCAAGGAGGCGGCATGTATGATGGCCTCCTCGGAGAGGCGGGCTCTTGTTGGGTCGGAACCATGCTCGTACCCATGCAACCAAAGCTCTACCACATTGTGCATGTGGACAGACTGGCTTCGATTATTGCTGACGGCGGTCTCCGGTGCGATGCGGAAATGACGCGACGGGCCGGGGCGGGAACATCTATTGGCATGAGCCACATCAAGGAACGCAGGCTCGGGTTAGCTCTCCAGAGCCATACCGATCTTCACGTGGGAGACTGCGTGCCATTCAACTTCTGCCCTCGCTCAGTCATGCTGCACCGGATTTCTACGCAGAGTCTCGACTTGGACTATCGTGGTGGTCAAGAACCCATTGTCCACCTTGTAGCGGATATGCGCCGATCGGTTGACTGGGCGGAGGCGAACGGGAGTCGGTGGGCCTTTACGACATCCAACGCTGGCTCCTTCTATTTTGACGACTACGCCGATCTGAACGATTTGGCCAAGGTGGACTGGAATGCGGTGCGAGCCTATTATTGGGCAGAAGTCAGAGGCGAAAAGCAGGCGGAATTCCTATTGGAACACTCCTTTCCTTGGGAGTTGGTGGCGCACATAGGAGTGTATTCCAGCACAACACGGGACCTAGTAAAGAAGGCGATGGAGGCGTCCAGTCATCGACCTAGCGTGCGAGTCGAACGAAGCTGGTACTACTGATTGACGGGGGGAGCGTCATGATCGAGTACAAGGTCGGCGACATATTCGCGGAGGATACCGAGGCTCTTGTCAATAGCGTCAACTGCGTTGGTGTCATGGGGCGTGGGATTGCTCTCCAGTTCAAGAAGCGCTTCCCTGAGAACTTCAAGGCCTACGAAGCGGCGTGCAGGCGCGATGAGGTCAGTCCCGGCCGCATGTTCGTCTTCGATACGGGGAAGCTGACTTCTCCTCGGTACATCATCAACTTTCCGACAAAGCGGCACTGGCGCGGCAAGAGCCGGATGGAAGATATTGAAGCTGGGCTTGAAGCACTAGTTCAGGAAATCAGAGAACGCCATATCAGTTCCATCGCTATCCCTCCTCTCGGAAGTGACCTGGGCGGATTGGAATGGAAAGAAGTGCGCCCGTACATGGAGCGGGCCCTGGGCGAACTCAGCGACCTCACAGTCGTTGTGTTTGAGCCCGGTAGTGCGCCAGCGGACGGGCGGGCCAACCGTTCAACGGACGCGCCCAAGATGACGGCCGGCCGGGCCGCTGTCGTTGGCTTGACGCGGCGGTATCTTGACGGCCTGCTGGACCCCTTCATCACGCTGCTGGAAGTGCACAAGTTGATGTACTTCCTGCAAGAAGCCGGCGAACCGTTGAGACTGGACTTCCAAGAGCATCACTATGGTCCTTATGCCACGAACTTACGACATGTGCTGCTCTCAATTGAGGGGCACCTCCTTTCTGGCTACTCCGATGGAGTCGACGACCCAGGCAAGCGTCTCGAACTCGTTCCGGGGGCCGTCGAGGACGCAACGGCATTTCTCGACGGCCACGCCGCAACGCGGAAGCGCCTGGAGCGCGTAGCCGAGTTGGTCGATGGTTTCGAGTCGCCCTTTGGCCTGGAACTGTTGGCTACTGTTCATTGGGTCGCCAGTCGCCATCCATCCGTGACCCTGGATGAAGTCATCGCATACACCTATGCGTGGGGCCGTCACAAGCGGCAGTTCTCAGAGCGCCAGATTGACCTAGCGCTGAGGCAACTCAAGGCAAAGGGTTGGCTCGAATCGAACCGCGCGCCCCTTCAGCAGGAATAGAGCGGCAATCGCGGTGAGGGTGCTTTGCTCGATGTGCAGGGCAGTAAGTCGCTGACTCTGTACTCACCGCCGACTTCTAGCGCGGCTTCCCCTCCCGCCCGTCACCCGTGGCGGATTTTGAGGATGACCAGGGAGACGACCATGATGCCGGCGAGGGTGTTTGCCGTGATGACCGAGGGCGATCCGATGACGACGCCGTAGGCGATGAAGAGGGCGACCGATAGCGTAATGGCCAGGAACGTCCTGAGGTTGAGGTCGCCCGTGGACTTCGTGCGCCAGCTCTGCCGCACTTGCGGGAAGAGCGCGGCCGTACCTAGGGCGGCAGCGGTAAAGCCAAGGATTTCGACGGGTTCCACGTATCGTTCCGTGTCAGGCGCGACTGGTAGGGTAGGGCAAAGTGTGCGCCGTGTCGCCCCACGCCTATCCCCTCTCAACCAAGGGCGGGGTGACGGGCGGCACCCGCTCACCCGTGGCGGATTTTGAGGATCACCAGGGAGACGATCATGATGAAGGCAACGGTGTTGGCGGTGATGACGGAGGGGGATCCGATGATCGCTCCGTAGGAGAGGAAGAGGGTTATGGAGAACGTTAGGACGAGGTAGGTCCTGAGGTTGAGGTCGCCGGTGGAGCGGGTGCGCCAGCTCTGCCGCACCTGCGGGAAGAGCGCTGCCGAAGTGAGGGCGGCAGCGGTGAAGCCAAGGATTTCGGCGTAGTCCAAAGTTCTTCCAGACTTCTACAGGGGGAGGGCGGCGGTGGCGTGCTCGATGAGGCGGACGAGGGGGCCGGGGTAGACGCCGAAGAGGACGACGGCGGCAAGCAGGCCGAGGAGCGCGCCGCGCATGGGCAAGTCGAGGGGGAGGGGCTCGGGTTCGTCGGGGTCGCTGAGGTACATGCGCTTGATGACCATCAGGTAGTAGTACAGGGAGACGAGGCTGGCGGTGGCGGCGATGATGACGAGCCAGAGCATCCCCTGCTGGGCGACGGCCGTGAACAGGTAGAACTTGGTGGCGAAGCCCGAGAAGATCGGTAGTCCGGCCAGTGAGAAGAAGGCGGCGCTGATGGCGAGGGCGAGGAAGGGCTGGCGCTTGCCGAGGCCGGCGTAGTCGTCGATCAGGACGCGGCCCGTGAGGTTCTGGTAGGCGATGATGGCGGTGAAGGCGGCGAAGTTGGTCGCCGAGTAGCCGACGAGGTGGAAGATCAGGCCGTTCGAGGCCTCGGTCGAGAGCGCGGCGATGCCCATGAGCAGGTAGCCGGCCTGGCCGATGCTGGAGTAGGCGAGCATCCGCTTGATGTTGGTCTGGACGATGGCGACCAGGTTGCCGATGACCATGCTCAGGACGGCCATCGCGGCGAGGACGTTCCGCCAGTCGTCGATGACGGGGGCGAGCGCGACGGCAAAGATGCGGAGCATGAGGGCGAAGGCGACGGCCTTGGAGGCGACGGCGAGGTAGGCGGTCACCGGCGTCGGGGCGCCCTCGTAGACGTCGGGGGCCCACATGTGGAAGGGCGCGGCGGTGATCTTGAAGCCGAAGCCCACGATGACGAGCGCGAGGCCGGCGACGAAGGCGGGCGAGGCGCCGTCGGTGAGGGCGACCGCGATCTCGGCGAAGACCGTCGTCCCCGTCGCGCCGTAGACCAGGCTCAAGCCATAGAGGAGCAGGGCGGAGGAGAAGGCCCCGATCAGGATGTACTTGACGCCGGCCTCGATGGAGCGGCGCCGGTGGACGGCGTAGCCGGCGAGCACGTAGAGGCTGAAGCTGAAGAGCTCGAGGGCGATGTAGGCGGTGAGCAGCTCGCCCGCCGACACCATCGTCATCATGCCGAGGACGGAGAAGAGGAAGATGCCGTAGAACTCGCCGTGGCCGTTCAGGTGGCGCTTCACGTAGTCGGCCGAGGCGAAGACCATGAAGGCGGCGACGGCCAAGAGGAAGAACTTGAAGAAGGTCGAGAAGCCGTCGACGTGGAAGAGGCCGTCGTAGAGGACCTCGGACTCGCCGATCAGGGTGACCGTCGAGCCTCCGGCGGCGGCGATGCCCGCCAGCGTGAGGAAGGGGAGCCAGTGCTTGCGGTCGTCGGGCAGGAAGAGGTCGACGGCGATCACCAGGAGGGCTGCGCCCGCCAGGATGAACTCGGGGAGGAAGAGAGAGAAGTCGACGTTCATAGGACTTGCGTAATGCGCTCGACGAGTGGGTTGGCGGCGCTATTGATGACGTCGAGGAACGGTTTGGGGAAGACCCCCGCGAGGACGAGCATGGCGGCGAGGACTCCGCCCGCGAAGCGGTCGCCGAGGGAGGCGTCCTTGAGGCCGGCCCAGCGGTCGTCGGCGGGGCCGAAGAAGCTGCGCGCGGCGAGCCGGAGGATGTAGACGGCGGTGAGCATGGCGGCAATCACGCCAAGGACGCCGACGACGGGGAAGGTGCGGAAGGCCCCAATGAAGACGAGCACCTCGGCGACGAAGCCGCTGAGTCCGGGGAGTCCCAGCGAGGCGAGCCCCGCGAGCACGAAGAGGAAGACGGTGATGGGCATCCGCTTGGCGAGGCCGTTGAGCTCGCCGATGTCGCGGGTATGGGCCTGCTCGTAGATCACGCCGACCATGGCGAAGAAGAGGGCCGTCATCAGGCCGTGGGAGAACATCTGGAGGACGGCGCCGCTGACGCCGACGCTGTCGATGGTGGCAAGGCCGATGAGGACGAGCCCCATGTGGCCGACGCTGGAGTAGCCGATGACGAATTTCAAATCTCTCTGCGCCATGGCCGACATCGCGCCGTAGACGACGTTGATGGTGGCGAGCGTGATGAACGGAATCTGCCACCAGTCGAGGCCCTCGGGGAGGAGGGTCATGCCGAGGCGGATGATGCCGTAGGCGCCCAGCTTCATGAGGACGCCGGCGTGGAGCATGCTGACGGCGGTGGGGGCGGCGACGTGGCCGTCGGGCGACCAGGTGTGGAAGGGCCAGAGTCCGGCGAGCACGCCGAAGCCGATCATGATGAGCGGGAAGAAGATGCGCTGGAAGTCGCGGGCGAAGTCGGCCTCCTGCAGCGCGAGCAGGTCGAAGGAGCCGACGCCGGCCTCGACGTAGATCGCGATGATGGCGACCCAGACGAGCACGCTGCCCGCCACCAGGTAGAGCACCAGCTTCAGCGCGCCGTATTCCTTGTTGGTGCTGCCCCAGACGGCGATGAGCAGGTACATGGGCAGCACGGCGAGCTCGTAGAAGAAGAAGAGGAAGAAGATATCGAGGGAGACGAAGGTGCCGTAGACGCCGGTGAGCAGCGTCATGAAGAGGACGAAGTATTCCTTGGGGCGGTCGTCGATGCGCCAGGAGACGATGACGCCGGTGAAGGCGACGATGCCGGTGAGCAGCACCATGAGTGCCGAGATGCCGTCGGCGCCCCAGTGGACGGTGATGCCGAGGGTCTCGATCCACTCCCACTGCTGTTGGAACTGATAGCCGCCGGCGCCGTGGTCGTAGGCGATAAAGGCGTAGACCGAGAAGCCGAGCATGGCCGTCGCGGCGAGCAGGGCGGCGGTCCTGATCGCCATCGGCCGCGACGCGGGAAGGAGCAGGAGCAGCGCGGCGGCTCCGCCGGGGAGGGCGACGAGGATAGTGAGCAGCGCGTCGTCCAGGACGGCCTCCCTAGCTCACCGCGACCATGATGATGATGGCCGCCGCGGCGGTGACGGCGATGGTGAGGATGTAGGTCCCGATCAGGCCGGTCTCGTGGTAGCGCAGCGCCCGGCCGGCGAGGACGGTGGCCTTGCCGGGGCCGTCGACACCGGTGTCGTTGACGACACGGCGGTCGAAGACGGCGATGAAGCGCGAGGCGGCGAGCACGACGTTGTCGACGGCCCACTGGTACAGCTCGTCAAGGTAGAACTTGTTGGCCACCCACGCGTAGAGGCGCGGATAGCGGCGCTCGACAATGGAGGGGGCGGGCTCCGCGCCGCGCGGCGCGTAGATGCGGTATCCCACGATGAAGAGTCCGAAGGCCACGATCAGTGACGGCCAGAAGACGGCGTGGTTGATCTCGTAGTGGTGCGCGCCGCCGGGCAGGTGGAGGAACGAGAGGATGCCGCCGAAGTCGCCCCAGCTGAGGGCGAGCAGGCCGAGCCCGGCGGCGGGAATCGCGAGGGCCGCCATCGGGACGAGGATGAGCGGGCTGGCCTCGTGGGCGCGGCGTGCGGCGTCGGAGCGCGGCTCGCCGGCGAAGACCATGAACAGCATGCGTGCGGCGTAGAGGGCGGTGAGGCCGGAGGCGGCAAGGCCCGCCGCCAGGAGCCAGCCGTTGCGCCCGTCGAGGACGCCGAGGAGTATCTCGTCCTTGCTGAAGAAGCCGCTCAGGGGGAAGAGGCCGGCGAGGGCGAAGGTCCCCACGGCGAAGACGACGAAGGTCACGGGCATGGCGCGCCGCAGCCCGCCCATCTTCCGCATGTCGAGCTCGTCGTCCATTGCGTGCATCACCGACCCCGACCCAAGGAAGAGGAGCGCCTTGAAGAAGCCGTGGGTGAGCAGGTGGAAGATCCCCGCCGCGAAGCCGAACGAACCCATCGCGAGCACCATGAAACCGAGCTGGCTCACGGTGGAGTAGGCAAGGACGCGCTTGAGGTCGTTCTGGGCGAGCGCGAGGAAGGCGCCGATGAAGGCGGTGAAGAGCCCGACCGCGGCGACGGCGTCGAGGACGCCGGGGGTGTGGACGAGCATGGGCGAGAGGCGGGCGAGGAAGTAGACGCCCGCGATGAC
Source organism: Dehalococcoidia bacterium (assembly GCA_034420775.1). Classification (GTDB taxonomy): domain Bacteria; phylum Chloroflexota; class Dehalococcoidia; order SHYB01; family SHYB01; genus DAOUKH01. The sequence continues at coordinate 4,391 of DAOUKZ010000001.1, read as the reverse complement.
GAGGGTCGCGGCGTGGATCAGCGCGCTGACCGGCGTCGGGCCCTCCATGGCGTCGGGGAGCCAGACGTGGAAGGGGAACTGCGCCGACTTGCCCGCCACGCCGATGAAGATGAGCGCCGCGGAGAGGTTCAGGCTCGAAGCGCCGATCTCTCCGGCCTCGGCGAGGGCGAAGATCTCGCGCATCGAGAAGGTGCCCGCGGCCTGGAAGAGGACGAGGACGCCGATCAGCAGGGCCACGTCGCCCACACGGGTCACGATAAAGGCCTTCTTGGCGGCCTCGGCGGCGGAGCGGCGCTCCGAATAGAAGCCGATGAGCAGGTAGGAGCAGAGGCCGATCAGCTCCCAGAGCACATAGAAGACAAGCAGGTTGTCGACGACGACCAGGGCGAGCATCGAGGCCGCGAAGAGGGCGAGCACGGCGAAGAACCAGCCGAGCTTGGGGTCGCCCCGCATGTAGGCCAGCGAGTAGACCTGCACCGCCAGCGAGACCGCCGTCACCAGGCCGATCATGACGATGGCAAGCTCGTCGATGGTCATGCCGAGCGAGATGCCGATGTCGCCGGCCTCGAACCAGAGGCGCTCGAAGGAGGCCGCCCCCTCGTTCACGACGTCGGCGGCGAAGAACCAAAAGAGAGCGAAGCCCGCCGCGATCGCCGCGACGGCGAGCGGCGCGCCCTTGAGCGGCAGCCGCCCGCCCAACAGCAGAATGCCGGCGAAGGCGCCGGCGGAGAGCGCGGGCGGAAGCCAGGCCCACTCGATTCCCATGTCGTTCCTTGTAAGTTCTCGGGCCGTTCGCGCTACCAGCGCATGAGGTTGACCTCGTCGATGTTGACCGACGAACGGCTCCGGTAGAGGCGCAGGACGATGGCCAGCGCGAGGCCGACCTCCGCCGCCGCGACGGTGATGACGAAGATGGCGAAGATGACGCCGACGATGAGGCCGGGGTCGAGATAGACGGCGAAGGCGACGAGGTTGATGTTGACCGCGTTGAGCATGAGCTCGAGCGCGAGCAGGATCATGATGGCGTTGCGCCGCGCCAGGACGCCGAAGACGCCGAGCGAAAAGAGCACGGCGCTGACGATCAGCACGTGGTGGAGCTCGATCACGCCTCGTCTCCTGAGTCCGCCGTTGGAGCGTTACCGCCGCTTTCGGGGTCGTCGCCGGGGCGGGCGAGCACGATGGCCCCGATGAGGGCCACGAGCAGCAGGACTGAGGCGATCTCAAACGGCACCGCCCAGCGAGTGAACAGCTCGGCCCCAAGCTCGCGGAACCCGACAGGCTCCGTGCCCGCCGACTCGGGCCACGAGGTGGCGACGACCGTCGCGACGAGCGCCCCCAGCATGCCGAGTCCGGCGACGGCGGCGATGGGCTTGTGCTTGACGTCGAGGTTGCCCGCCTCGCCCGATTGGCGGGTCAGCATCAGCGAGAAGAGCACGACGACGATGATCGCGCCGCCGTAGATGAGCACCTGCACCAGGGCGAGGAAGGGCGAGAAGATCAGGATGTAGATGCCGGCGACGGCTAGGAGGCTGAGGAGGAGGAAGAGGGCGGCGTAGACGACGTTGGAGGCGATCACGACGCCGATGCCGCCGGCGATGGCGAGCGCGGAGACCGCAATGAACATGGCGAGCTCGACGCTCACGCGGGGTCTGTCTCCTTGGTGGGGGCGGGGGCGGCCTTTGGCGCGGGCTTGGGCTTGGGGATGCCGGGCCGGACCTTGATGCCGGCGCGCCGCTGGAAGTCGCGGCCCATGCGGAAGAGGTCGTCCTTGGAGGCGATGAGGCCGCCGCGGGAGATATCGGCCTCCTCGTGGTAGTCGGTCATGGCGATGGCCTCGAAGTTGCAGACCTCGACGCAGATGCCGCAGAGGATGCAGCGCTCCATCCGTATCTCGAAGTCGTCGACGATCTTCTTGCGGGAGCTCTTGCCCTCGGCGTGGAGCGGGTTGTCCTTCATGGAGACGGTCATGCACTCGGTGGGACAGTAGCGCTCGCAGACCTTGCAGCCGGTGCAGGAGGGCTCGTCGATGACGTCGTCCCACAGCAGGGCGGGAAAGCCGAGGTTGCGGGGGGAGAGCGGGATGTGCTCGCCGCCCCGGGCGTTGGAGGGTCCGTCGCCGTCGGTCGGCCTGCCGGGGTACTGGACGGTGACGGGCTTCCGAGCCATCGTCAGCAGCGTCACGCCGAGTCCCTTGAGGAAGCCGATCATCTAGGCGGTCTGCTCCCGTGCCGTGATGCGGCCCTTCTCGACGCGGACCCGGGTCGTCCGGGGGCGCAGGACTTGACTGGGCCGCCTCCGGTAGTAGAGGGCCGCGGTGCCGGCCAGCAACGCCAGCGACAGAAGGACTATAGCCCAATCAGGCCAGCCGTAGAAGAGATAGAAGCCCGTCAGCACAAGGTTTGCGAAGGCGAGGGGCAGGAGCACTTTCCAGGCGAACGCCATGAGCTGATCGATGCGGAGGCGGGGGATGCTGGCGCGAATCCAGAAAATGAGGAAGGTCACCGCCGACACCTTCAGGAGCATCCACATTGCCTGGACGAAGTCCTCGAGCCATCCGCCCGCTGGCGCGGGCCCCCGCCAGCCGCCGAGGAAGAGCAGCGTGGCGAGGACGGCGATGGCAAAGGTGTTGGCGTACTCCGCGAAGAAGAACATCGACCAGCGGATGCCGCTGTACTCGATGAATGGCCCGCCCATGACCTCGGACTCGGCGACGGGGATGTCGAAGGGCGTGCGGCCGACCTCGGCGAGACCGGCGAGCAGGAAGAGGGCGAAGGCGGCGGGCTGGAGGATGATGAACCAGAGCGGCGCCTGCCCGGTCACGATGGCGGTGAGGTCGGTGGTGCCGGCGACCATCACGACGCTGATCACGGCGACGATGAGCGGAAGCTCGTAGCTGATGAGTTGTGCGGCGGCCCTCGCCGCGCCGAGCATGGCGTACTTGTTGAACGAGGCCCAACCGGCCATCAACAGCCCCGCGACGGAGACGCTGGACACGGCGATGAAATAAAAGGCCCCAAGCTCGAGGTTGCGGATCACGAGGTCGCGGGTGAAGGGAACGGTGACCCACAGCATGCAGGCGGGCACGAAGACGATCAGCGGCGCCAGCCAGAACGACAGCTTGTCCGACTTGCCGGGGAGCAGGTCTTCCTTCGTCAGCAGCTTCATGGCGTCGGCGACGGGCTGTAGCAGGCCGAACGGGCCGGTGCGCATGGGCCCGATGCGCTGCTGGATGCGGGCCAGCGCCTTGCGCTCGGCGTAGGTCAGGGCGAGCACCGCGAACGAGATGAACGCGATGAAGACCGCCACGGCCACGATCAGCCAGACGGCGTCGGTCCAGGTCATCGGTCGACCTCGCCGAGCACGATGTCGAGGGAGCCGAGGATGACCACGGCGTCGGCGATGTAGGCGCCGACGGTGAGGTCGCGCAGCGCCATCAGGTTCGAGAAGGACGGCGCCCTGATCTTGCAGCGGTAGGGGGAGGTCTCGCCGCGGCTGACCAGGTAAACGCCGAACTCGCCGCGGGGGTTCTCGCCGCGGGCGTAGGCGTCGCCGATGGGCGGCTTGACGAAGCCGAACTTGGCGACCGGCGTCTGCACCGGCCCCTCTTCGAGCATGTCGAGCGCCTGCTCGACGATGGCGGCGGACTGGCGCATCTCCTCCATGCGCACCCAGTAGCGATCCCAGCAGTCGCCGTTCTCGCCGAGGGGGATGTCGAAGGTGAAGCGGTCGTAGAGCTCGTACGGCTCATCGACACGGACGTCGTGGAGAACGCCGCTGGCCCGCAGGCACGGGCCGCTGAGGCCCCAATCGACGGCGTCCGGGCCGGCGATGGCCCCCACGTTCCGGGTGCGTTCCAGCATGATCTCGCTGAAGGTGAGGAGGCGGTCGGCCTCGTCGATGGCGCGGCGGATGCGGTCGAGCGCGCCGCGGACTCGGGGGACGAAGCCGTCGGGCAGGTCTTGGGCCACGCCGCCGACGCGGATGTAGCTGTGCATCATGCGCGCGCCGCTGACGCTCTCGAAGAGCTGCTGGATCTCCTCGCGCTCCCGGAAGCCGTACATGAACGCGGTGCCGAAGATGCCGACGTCGGTGCCGAACGCGCCGTAGAAGAGCATGTGGCTCGAGATGCGGTTCAACTCGCAGAGGATGATCCGGATGAGCTGCGCCCGCTCCGGCGCCTCGATCCCCATCAGCTTCTCGGCGGCCAGGCAGAAGACGAGCTCGTTGTTGAAGTTCGCCACGTAGTCGAGGCGGTCGAAGAGCGTGATGATCTGCCGGTAGTTCTCGCGCTCGCAGAGCTTCTCGGAGCCCCGGTGGAGGTAGCCGATGACCGGCTCGGCGTCGACGATGCGCTCGCCCTCGACGGTGAGGATCATGCGGAAGACGCCGTG